>NZ_JADNOH010000015.1 GCF_015557435.1 Collinsella aerofaciens | reverse complement strand
CCTCCAACATCGGCTGGATGGCCTGGGCCAAGGACGGCGAGGAGGCCGGCACCACTGGTATGTCGTGCTCTCTCGAGGCTGTTCAGATTAAGCTCATTAAGAAGGGTGCTTCCCATCCTGATACATCGGGATATTCCCATCTTGAAATACCTTCGGTGACATATTCCTCTCAGGTGAAAGGCGCTTGGCAGAATTCTGTCTCGGCCGGAGAGGTGTCCGGTACAACTGGTCAGGGAATTTCCATCACCGGGTTTTCGGCTAAAACTACTTCATCTGTTGCCGGCGGGATTAAATATCAACTGCATCTTTCGAATGTAGGCTGGACTTCTGGCAAGACAAACGGGGAGCAGCTTTCGTCTACTGCTGAAACTAATTCGGTTGAGGCTATTAAAATTTCTCTTTCTGGTGACTTGGCAACCTATTTTGATGTTTGGTATAGGGTCCATGTCGATAATGTCGGCTGGCTTGGTTGGACTAAAAATGGTGCCGTTGCCGGTAGCACTGGCTATGGGTCGCATGTCCAAGCTGTCCAAGTTCGACTTACAAGGAAGGGCGCCAATGCCCCCGGGAGTACCGTTTCGCCGTGTTTGCTTGGGCAGCCTTCTGCGTTTGTAAATCCCATGCAGAAGAAGATTGTAGATCTTGCCCGACAGGTACCGTCTCCTGGCCCGGGATTGTGCTCCGAGTGGATTGCAGATATCTACGAGCGTGCCGGATTTAGGAACGTCCATACAGATGCCTGCGATTACTACTGGGATTATTGTAAATTCACCGATTATTCTCAGCTGAAAGTCGGAATGGTCATTGCCGTTCCTTCGCATACGCATACCCGCATGGGCAGCATTTACGGTCACGTATGTCTCTATATTGGCAATAACCAGGTTATGGATAATGTCGGTCAGATCAGGACGCTCGATATGGCGTACTGGTTGGATTATTATTCCACCTCATATAAGCCAAAGTGGGGTTGGTATGACAACGTGCCGCTTGCATAGCTGATCGAAAGTCATGCCTTCGCACAGGTTTTAGCAGTTACTCTAGTTAAAACGAACGGGCCGTTTTGCAACGGTCCGTTCGTTTCTATTTAAGTGCCATTCACGTTTTCGTTATTAATACAATTGCCGAAACGATAAATAATGATGCTAAAGATGGTCGATTGATGGGGGAGTCGAATGAAAAAGACGCAACGACTGCTAGCAACGGCAATGACGCCATTACTGATTCTTCAGTGTCTTCTGACGCCCCTTTCTGTCTGGGCTGATTCTTTACCGGTGCAGCCGGAATCTACTGATTATTCCGTTAATGCCGCCGGCAGCTCGGAAGACGAGGACTTCGTCTTAAATGACGAACAGCAGGGGGTTGAAGTCGAGCAGCCGACTGTGTCAGACAATGATTCTCCCTCATCCGTTTCTAGCGAGTCTGCTTCCAATGCGACTGATTCGCCGAAACCCGAAAATGTTGCATCCGCTGTCTTTGGCTCCGTTTCATACCAGACTCATGTACAGGATATTGGCTGGCAAGCTCCCGTTTCAAATGGAATGACGGCTGGCACAACAGGTCGTGCTAAGCGCGTTGAAGCACTCAAGATCAATCTGCTTTCACAAGATGGCACCCCTTTGGGGAGTGACAGCATTTCGGTCCAATCTCATATTTCCGGGATCGGCTGGGAGTCTCAGCTGGTGGGTAACGGGCAGACATCTGGAACAGTTGGACAGTCGCGAGCCATCGAGGCGATCAAGCTATCTTTGTCGGGCGGTCTTTCTGAATCGTATGACATTTGGTATCGCGTTCATTCTGCAAATGTTGGTTGGCTTGGCTGGGCCTCAAATGGTGAGCCTGCTGGAACACAGGGCTATGCTTATCAGATCGAAGCTATTCAGATAAAGGTGCTCCCAAAAAATGCTCAAGATGCGCCAGCGCGGGGCGATGCCTTTAGGGACCATTCTCAGGAACCGCCTTCCGTTTCCTATCGATCTCATGTCTCCAATGTTGGATGGATGGGTGTTGTCGCGGACGGAAAGACATCGGGGGTCATTGACTCAAGAAATGCAATCGAGGCACTGTCGCTTAGTGTTAATTGGTATGGCCACGGAGGCTCTATTTCCTCTCGCGCGCACGTCTCTGGCATTGGTTGGCAAAGCTGGTCTTCAGGTACTGTTGGCACGACCGGGCAGTCTCGGTCCATTGAGGCCGTTCAGTTTAAGCTGAACGACGAGATATCTGCAACTTACGACATTTGGTACCGTGTGTATGCTTCCAAATTGGGCGGATGGTTGGGCTGGACGTCCAATGGGTCTCCTGCGGGCTCGGTGGGGAAGGGTGCCGCCATTCAGGGTATTCAAGTTATGTTGGTCGAAAAGGGCTGCTCTGCTCCTGGCGATACAGCGAATCATTTTATTGGAGCTACGGATGTTCTGAATGGCAGTTCGTATGGCCTTAATGGCAATAGTTTGGGCACTGTGCAGGGTAAAACGATTTTAATGGGTTCCGAGAGCGGCTCTGAACCCTTAACCTCGCTTTCTATTTCGTTTGATAATCAAGAGACTTCAGGTTCAATTGGTTATTCAGGCTGCTATGAATTTGCCGGATGGAGCGGAGTTGTTTCTGACGGTGCTGCGCTTAACTCTAAAAATGATGGCCGAACTTTGAAGGCTGTGAGATTGACTCTTACTGGTGATTTGTCTAATGCCTATGACGTTTGGTATCGGTGCTTTGACTCCAAAAAAGGATGGCTTGGTTGGGCGTGTAATGGCGCGGATGCGGGGGCAACGATACCGGGTTCATTCCTTAAGGCTGTCGAAGTAAAGATTATCGGTAAAGGCAGTGGCGCGCCCGGAGTAACGGACGGAGCGTTTGTTTCCGATACTTCCGCCGATTGCACTCATGTTGTATATCAGGCTCATTCCGCTAATCGTGGGTGGTCTCCATCTGTTTTAGATGGGCAGGATGCCGGCACAACGGGAAAATCGCTTTCGCTTCAAGCTCTGAATGTGTCGCTGGCCGGTGTGGATGATGGCTCTCTTATTGAGGCACGAGCCCATGTTGCCAATATTGGTTGGCAGGAATGGCGGTCTGCCGGTTATGTTGGGACCGTTGGACAAGGGTTGGCCATTCAGGCTCTTGAACTGCGCATAAATGGTCCCCTGGCGAATCAGTATGACATTTTCTATCGAGTTCATTCGGCTGGTTATGGTTGGTTGGGTTGGGCCAAGAACGGCGATTCCGCTGGAACTACCGGGTTAAATATCCAGATAGAGGCTGTCCAAATAAAGCTTGTCGCGAAGGGCGGAAATCCTGGTGCATCGTCTGCACCCGCATTTATCTCGGCTCCAGCTCTAACGCTCCAGGCGCATGTCGCCACGCTCGGTTGGATGAATCCCGTTGGCAACGGTGGTGTTGCTGGCACAACTGGTAGGTCGCTTGCTATTGAGGCACTGAAGTTGAATGTCTCAAGTAGTGTATCGGGCGGTATTGAGTACTCCGCCCATGTGCAGGATGTGGGCTGGCAAGGCTGGACTTCTAATGGGAATGTCGCTGGCACAGTAGGCTGTGCAAAGCGTATCGAGGCTCTAAAGATTAGGTTAACCGGTGATTTATCGAACTACTTTGATGTTTGGTATCGAGCATATTGCCAAGACTTTGGGTGGCTCGACTGGACCTCAAATGGGCAGCCTGCGGGTACGTCTAGGATAGGCTGCAGAGTCGAGTCTGTTCAAGTGAAGATTGTTCCCAAGGGCGCTGGTGCTCCCGGTTCTACTGCGCGTCCGTTTACTGACCAGCCTTTGTTGCCGGCAGATATGATGACTATGCTTAATCGGGCTAATAGATATTCGAGCAATACAAGCTGGCTCATTATGGTTGACAGGCAAGCATGCCGCCTTGGAGTTTTTCGTGGACAGCGCGGGTCGTGGAGTTACGCTCAATACTGGACTTGCTCTACCGGCGCCCCTAGTACTCCAACGCCTACGGGTGAGTATACCGTCACCGGCAAGGGCTACTCGTTTGGACATGGGTATACCTGCTACTACTACACGCAGTTTTATGGGGACTACCTGTTCCATTCAATACCGTACTTCCAGGGAACTTTTAATCCCATGGACAGCCGAATGGGAATGCATATTTCACAAGGCTGCGTGCGTTTGCCCATCGATCGCGCTAAATGGATTTGGAATAACGTGCCCCTTGCTACCAAGGTGGTAATCTACTAGCCATTCTCGTAAGCGACGAGAGCTTGTTAGAGGGCCCTTTCCTGTTGCCGTAGTCTTGGCAACGGGAAAGGGCCC
The DNA here is from genome assembly GCF_015557435.1 of Collinsella aerofaciens. GTDB lineage: Bacteria > Actinomycetota > Coriobacteriia > Coriobacteriales > Coriobacteriaceae > Collinsella > Collinsella aerofaciens_Z. The sequence goes on along the minus strand of NZ_JADNOH010000015.1, from coordinate 34,346 downwards.
TTGCCGTTGGACAAGGCTCCTTTTTCTTCGTTCACCTAATTGGTGGCATTAATGAAGCCTACTCCCGATAGTATGGTTATTGAAGACTGTCTATCTAGGAGGCGATTCTTTTGAAAAGGCAATTTAGAGCATTTATTGTTCTGATTTCCTGCTTCATGTCGATGCTGCTTTTGAGCCCTTTGGCTTGTTGGGCAGATCAAAATGTTGGTTCCAACGAATATGAATCCGTCCCAGAGACCCAATCCGACCCCTCGGATCAAACTGCTGCTGTAGCCGATGAAACGGCGCCTTCGATTGATGTTGCCATGGAGCCCAAAGAGGCGGTCCCGGATGTCAACTATAAATCTCACATTTCAGGCATTGGCTGGGAGCCGACGTTTACATCGAATGGCTCGATCTCTGGCACAACAGGCCAGTCTCGTAGGCTTGAGGCGCTCAGGGTTTCCCTCCCTAATTCAGAGGACCTTGGTATCGAATACCGCTCTCATGTTCAAAATGAAGGCTGGCAGGATTGGGTTTCTAATGGAGCTGTCTCCGGCACGACGGGAAAGGGCCTTCAGATTGAAGCCGTCGAGCTCAAGCTGACGGGTGACAGGGCAGCTTCTTATGACCTGTATTATCGCGTTCATGCTTCTAATTTCGGCTGGCTTGGATGGACCTCAAATGGGTCGACTGCTGGAACCACCGGTTGGTCTTATGCCGTTGAAGCAATACAGATCGTCATTGTAAAGAAGGGTGACGCGGCGCCTGGCGATACCGCTGGTGCCTATGTCCCGTATGTCTTTAATTGCTCTCTTTCTCAGGTTGGGGAGACGACTAAAGTAACCCTGAATATTCCGCAGGTCGAGGATATAAAACGACTCGGCATCGCTGATTCGATAAAGGTTGCAGGCTCCATGTCGTATGGAGGGAGGGTCACCCGTTCCGTCTCAAGCACGATTGCACTCGGAGATCTGGGCTCTAGCTCCAGTGAAATTGATTTTAGCGATTATGGTCCGTTTGACGTTACGTTGCATTATTTGAAGAATGGAAATATCGTTCATGAGGATCATCAGTCAATTGGCATTTCTGCGAGCGAGTACAACCTTGCTCCTTTGAGCGCTTCTTTCCCCGTTGTTCTCTATTCGCTGGTTTTCTGGGATATCAGCACCTCTTCTGCTGGAACGAGCATTCCGTCAATCGTAATGCTCGATCGCCCAAGTGCCTATAACTGGAACTCGCTTCCATCCGGGATGTATGGTCTTCCGTACCTGACTCATGAGGAGAATGCTTCCAGTTCGAGCTATCAGGCGTTCGCGGATTATGTCGCTGCGCTCTACAAGATCAATCCCAAGGCAAAGTTCAATCTGTATATCAATGACATCACCTGCTCGTTGATCCATAGGATGATTTACGCCAATAAGATTCCCGCTGGTCAATACTTCATTCGGCTGTTGTCCGATGGATCTGCCACATATGTCTTTACCAACGAGGCCTTCGACGTTAAGGATCCAGATTCTAAGCAAGCGGAGCTGATTGCTCTATGGAACGCTGCAAAGAATAAGGAATACGAAACCGGTGAGGTCTCAAAGTCGTATAGCGATTATCACGATCACTGGGATTCTATGTATGCCGTGCTGAGTATTGAGCCCGGCACTCAGTGGTGGATGACTCGAACGAATCTGTTTACGAGTGGTGACGATAATGCCTTTGCGAATAAGATCGCATCCGATCCTAACGTTAAGAAGATGAACGTTTCGAGCATGCTTACGAGCCTGCAGAATAGGGGAGAGGATACAGTCCAAGCGTTTAAGGCCCTGTACAACTTTAACGATGGTTATTTTGATGCAGCGACTCAACAGGGCAAAAAGGTGATGATGCTGCTTGGAACGTACGTTTCTTACGAGCAGAATTTTGACGACTATGCCAATTTGACCGAAGTTATCTATGGCGATGACTATTTGTATTATTACAAGGGGCATCCAAACACACCGACGGGTATGTATCCCCAAAAGCAGGAACAGCTTGACCGTCTTGGCATTACCGATGTCGATTCTTCCGTTGCTGCAGAGCTGATTCTCTTCTTTAATCCGGAGATCGGTCTTTCTGGTTATGGGTCTAGTACGTATAACTCGGCCAGTGCCGATGCTGCTGGTGGACTTTGGAATTCCACGAAGGCCGAGGCCTTGAAGCCGGGTGCCGTCATCGATTATTCGATTATGGATTGGTTTGCTTCTCCGATTACCGAAGACACGGATGCTGCTATCAGATCCCTTTGCAAACTGGGAGATTCTTGCTATCTCGTAGAGTTTTCGGATTCCATACTTGCTTCGGCAAATTACGACTTTGCGATCTATTCGCACAATAGCGGTGCTCTGACTTATTTCAAGAAGGGCGAGTCGGGCTACGACGTTGTTAAGGTGTCACGAGGCCCTCTTGACGTGTTGGCAACTTCGCATGTTTCGAATGACGGCTGGCAATCGGCCTCCAAGGGTGGAAATGCTTCTGGTACCGTTGGTCAGTCAAAAGCTGTCGAGGCCATTACTCTTAACCTGCAGAATGCTCCCTACGATGGTGGCTTGGAGTACAGGACGCATGTTTCCGATTACGGTTGGCAAGATTATGCGAAAGAGGGAGAAGTCTCCGGTACTACGGGGCAAAGCAAGTCTGTCCAGGCTATTCAAATTCGCCTTACTGGCGAGATGGCAAATCGCTATGACGTTTACTACCGAGCCCATGTTCAGGATAAGGGCTGGCTCGGTTGGGCCTGTAATGATCAGGTTGCCGGAACGACCGGTTTTGGTTTGAGGCTCGAGGCATATCAGGTCGTTATAGTTGAAAAGGGTTCGCCCGCTCCTGGGGATACAAGTCAACCTTCTATTCAGAGAACGTTTACAATCAGGGCTCATGTTTCAAACCTTGGTTGGCAGCAGCCGGTTTACGAAGGCTCGACCGCTGGTACAACTGGTCGTAACCTAGCTGTTGAGGCGTTGACGATCAGCAGACCCGACCTTGGGTATTCAGGCAACATCGAATATCGAGCTCACGTTCAGAATATCGGCTGGCAAAAGTGGGTCAAGAATGGCAAGGTTGCCGGTACTACGGGGAAGTCTCTTGCTGTTGAGGCCGTTGAAATAAAACTGACGGGAGATCTCGCCAAGCACTATGACGTCGTCTATAGTGCTCATGTGCAAAGCAAGGGTTGGCTCGATTGGGTTAAATCGGGCGAGTGCGCGGGTACAACTGGAGAGGCCCTACATATGGAAGCGATTGAGGTTAAGTTGGTTGATAAATTGTAAGCGATGCAAGTCTATCATCTATCCGCTATTGCAGTAATTCAGTGGTTTAGTCCAACTGTATTAGTTTAATCTTGAAGGAGTTTATGATTTTTCGTAAACTCCTTTAGTTTAGCTACTAATTAATTTAGGGACTCGTTTATGAATTCATGTGCAAAACGATGCAAGTCTTATGGCGTATTATTTGCTGTAATGTTTGTGACTGCGTTATTAGTCGCATTTTATTATTGCAATTTGAAAACAGGGTTTCATGTTGACGAGCTGTGGACTTTCGGTCTCTCGAATAGTTTTTATTTTCCACATATTTTTTGGGAAAACAATATGGATGCCAACTGGATGGATCCTACGTTCATTCAGTCTTATTTGACAGTTGATACAGGGCATGTGTTTCGGTTTGATTCGGTTTTATATAATCTGAGTAATGACGCACATCCTCCTCTCTATTTTTTCATTATTCATACCGTTTGCTCACTGTTTCCGAATGAATTTAGCAAATGGTTTGGCTTGGTTCCTAATCTATGTTTCTATTCACTCAGTTTAGTATTTTTATTTAAGCTTTCTTACAAAGTGTTTCAGAGTAAGCCAGTCGCTCTAATTTTAATGGCACTTTGGGCTTTCAGTCCCATAGCGTTAAATCTAGTGACCTACATTCGAATGTATCTGTTATTGGTGACACTTGCCCTAGCATTTCTTGATGCGTTATACGATATGTTTAATGTTGCTTTCGCCAATCGATCGGTTTATTTCCGCCTATTTGTTATTTCTTTATTGGGGTTTTTAACTCACTTCTATTTCTATATTTATCTCTTTTTTGTTTCCTGTTTTTTTACTATTTATTTTTGGGCAAGAAAAGGATGGATGTTCTCCTTTAAATATGGAGTCACGATTGTCTTATCGGTTTGTCTGTCATTTATCATATTTCCTCCAGCATTAAGCAACATGTTTGGGAATCACTATGTCGAATCGGCCTCATCGCAATCAGGGGTAATGGTATTACTTGGACGAATTTGGCAATTTCTAGGTTCGTCGTCCGTTGATTTGTTCTTCGGATCAAGGCTTCTTTTGATTGCCAGCTTCTGTTTGTCAATTGCCCTTTGTTTCTACTTGCTATGGAATAAAAAAATTAATCGTGAGCATCCTGAGTCGATTTATATAGTTTTATTATTTAATTCATCCCTTGTTTTTTACGTCACAGCTTGCTATGTATCTCCTTTTACTTCGTCAAGATACATATGCTTGGCATATCCAGGATTACTGTTATTTGGATTTGGAATGTTCTTGTATCTATTTAGATATTTGCAAATTCGCTATAGAAATAATACTGATTTCAATTTTCGGGGCACTATTTTAGTTTCTGCTGTATTTGTTTGCGCAATTATTGCTGCAGATTCTGTTTTCTTTTCTTCCAATGCTTTGTATTTATATCCGAAATCTGCTGACAATGAAGCCGCAGTAGAGAAGTACGCGGGTTCAACGGGGCTCTTTGTCTCTTATGATTACTATCAGCTCACTGCGAAGCTATTAGAAGTTGCCAAATTGTCTCGCATTCATGCGCTGATTCCTGATCAGAAAGCTATTAGCAGTTTTTGCGATAGAAATTATATTGATTCTGATGATCTGGTTGTTTACATGAATAATCACGACTGCGAAGAAGAGGTTCTTTCTCAACTGAAAGATGAACTAGGATATAGTGGTTTTAAAAAACTGCCCGGATATACTCAAATCGATGATGGAACCTCTTGTTTTGTTTATGTCCTTTATAGATAACAGTAGGAAAAGGGTCTTTAATGAAACGAGATTCGGTGATTCAATTTCTGAAGTTTTCGATTGTTGGACTTTCAAATACAATCGTTTCTTACTTAGTTTACGCGGCACTCCTTTTTATTGGAGTGAACTATATTGTCGCCAATATAGTTTCATATTTTGCTGGTGTCATCAATTCCTTCTATTGGAACAATAAATATGTTTTTGATAATGAGAGATCGGATTTGAGTTCACTTATTTCAAGTTTTTCCAAGCTACTTGCTTCGAGTGCTTTTACTGGATTGATTATCAACAACATCCTTTTGTACTTTTGGGTTAGTGTGCTTGGAATTTCTTCTATTCTTGGTCCACTGCTTAACTTGTTTGTAACTTATCCTCTTAATTATATTTTAAGTAAGTATTGGGCATTTAAGTGATAGGTGCTTGCATGACAAAGATGGACATATTGCCGATTCTCTATCTCGTGGTTCCTTGTTATAACGAGGAGAGCGTTTTGCGGGAAACCTCTAAAAGGCTTTTTGAGAAGTTTTCCACTTTAGTAAAATTGTCTCAGATTAATGCGAACAGTAAGGTTTTGTTAGTTGACGATGGGTCATCCGATAAGACTTGGGAGATCATCGAAAGTCTTCATCAGTCTAATTCCTTATTCTGTGGACTTAAGCTCTCTAGGAATTGTGGCCATCAGAAGGCTTTACTTTCTGGGTTACACAAGGCAGCGGAGTTTGCTGATTTAATAGCATCGATGGACGCTGATTTACAAGATGATATCAATGCGCTTGATGAAATGGTTTCAAGAGCTCGCGAAGGCTATGAAGTTGTATATGGTGTACGAAATGATCGTTCTAGTGATTCCTTTCTAAAACGTTTTACCGCACAGTCTTTTTATCGCTTACAGTCTTCGTTGGGTGTCGATGCTGTTTATAACCATGCTGACTATAGATTGATGTCCAAGCGTGCTGTTCTTGCATTGTCTCAATTCCGTGAGGTTAATCTATTTCTTCGTGGTTTGGTTCCTTTAGTTGGTTTCAAATCTTGCTGCGTGTATTATTCGCGAGGGAAACGGTTTGCCGGCGAATCTAAATACACGCTCGGTAAAATGCTGTCATTTGCTTTTGAAGGTATAACGTCTTTTAGTACTAAACCGATTAGGATAATTACTCTCACCGGTTTAATCATTTCTATTTTTAGTTTATTTGCACTTGTATATCTTTTTATTGGTCATTTTATTGGCGATGTACAAGTTGGCTGGACAAGCATTATTATGTCAATTTGGTGTCTTGGCGGACTTCAACTTTTGGCTTTGGGTGTCATCGGCGAGTACGTTGGAAAGACTTATATGGAGACGAAGCATCGTCCTCGCTATTTTATTGAGGAATTTTTGTCCGATAAGGAGGACAAGGATGCCTAAAGTTAGTGTGTTGATGCCTTGTTTTAATGGTGCTAAGTACATTTTGAAGGCAATTGATTCGGTGTTAAGCCAGTCTTTCCGCGATTTCGAATTATTAATTTTCGATGATCAGTCAACTGATGGAACATTTGAGATTGTTTCCAAGCTAACGGATTCTCGAATTAAGGTATTTAGAAACGCCAGTAATCTCGGTCTTGTTGGAAACTGGAATAATGCCATTGAGAAATCTTCTGGCGAGTATATTCATTTCCTCTTTCAGGATGATATTTTGTTACCCGGGGCTCTTGAGTCTGAGGTTGCAGCACTGGATGCTAATCCAAAGTGCTCTCTCTGCTTCAGCGCTTCATGTGTTATTGACTCGAATGGTGCCATTACAATGAAGAGGAGACCTTTTAAGCGGGATATGGTTTTAAAAGGCTCTGATTTTGCCCGCAAGACATTTCGAACTCATAATATCTATGGAGAGCCTTCTAATGTCATGTTTCGTAGAGATTGCTGGCAAAAGGTTGGACCCTTTAATGATTCTTTGTGTTACTCCCCTGATTGGGAGTATTGGATTCGTCTATCACTTAATAGTGATGTCTGCTATCTAGACTCAATTTATTCCTATTTTAGAGTGTGCAACGAATCTACTACGAACTCACTTTTTAAGGATAAAAAAGAGCAATTGAAACGCGATGAGTTTGATTTTGTGCGAGCAATCTGTTCACTCGATGGTATCAATATATCGTCGGTTGATTTAACCGCTCGTAAATTGTCGCTCTCAATCAGGAACATTGCTAAACGGATTTATTTTTCCGTTCACTGACTTTGGAAGTGATTGAATGAAAGGCATCATCCTCGCCGGCGGGTCCGGCACGCGCCTGTACCCGCTCACGCTCGTGACCTCCAAGCAGCTGCTGCCGGTCTACGACAAGCCCATGATCTACTACCCGCTGTCCACCCTCATGCTGGCGGGCATCCGGGACATCCTGGTCATCTCCACCCCGACCGACCTCCCCAACTTCGAGCGCCTGCTCGGGGACGGCTCGCGTTACGGCGTGAACCTGTCCTACGCCGAGCAGCCCTCGCCGGACGGCCTGGCGCAGGCCTTCACCATCGGCGAGGAGTTCATTAACGGCGAGCCGTGCGCCCTGGTGCTCGGCGACAACATCTTCTACGGCAACGGCCTGTCGCGCCACCTGACGCGCGCCGTCCAGAACGCGGAGTCGGGCCGCGCCACGGTCTTCGGCTACCACGTGGACGACCCCGAGCGCTTCGGCGTCGTGGAGTTCGACGGCGAGGGGAGGGCCGTCTCCATCGAGGAGAAGCCAGCCGAGCCCAAGAGCTCCTACGCCGTCACCGGCCTGTACTTCTACCCGGGCGACGTGGCCGCCAAGGCGCATGAGGTCAAGCCGTCGGCCCGCGGGGAGCTGGAGATCACCGACCTCAACCGGATGTACCTGGAGGAGGGGACGCTGTCGGTCGTGACCCTCGGCCGCGGCTACGCGTGGCTGGACACCGGCACCATGGAGAGCCTGCACGAGGCCGCGGAGTTCGTCCGCGCCGTGGAGCACTCCCAGGACCTTCCGGTCTCGGTCCCCGAGGAGATCGCCTGGGAGAACGGCTGGATCACGACCGCCGAGCTGGAGGAGGCCGCGAGGGCCTACGGCAAGTCGGTCTACGGCCGGCACCTGAAGAAGGTCGCCGCCGGCGAGATCGTCAACAGCCCGCGCGAGTACTAATCCGATCCAATGGGAGATAGAAACATGTCTGAAGAGCTCTTCGAGCCCAGGAACATCATCGTCACGGGCGGCTGCGGCTTCATCGGCAGCAACTTCGTCCACTACGTGGTCAACAACCACCCCGACGTGCACGTCACCGTCCTGGACAAGCTGACCTACGCCGGCAACCCCGAGAACATCGCCGGGCTGCCGGCCGACCGCGTCGAGCTCGTCGTGGGCGACATCTGCGACGCCGGGCTGCTCGATGAGCTGGTGCCGGGCCACGACGCCATCGTGCACTACGCCGCGGAGTCCCACAACGACAACTCCATCGCCGACCCGGAGCCGTTCCTGCGCACCAACGTGGAGGGCACCTTCCGCCTTCTGGAGGCCGTCCGCAAGCACGGCGTCCGCTACCACCACGTCTCCACCGACGAGGTCTACGGCGACCTGGCGCTCGACGACCCGGCCAAGTTCACCGAGGAGACGCCCTACCGCCCGTCCTCCCCGTACAGCTCGACCAAGGCCAGCTCCGACATGCTCGTCCGCGCCTGGACCCGCACCTACGGCCTTCGCGCCACGATCTCCAACTGCTCCAACAACTACGGCCCCTACCAGCACGTGGAGAAGTTCATCCCCAGGCAGATCACGAACATCGTCGACGGCGTCCGCCCCAAGCTCTACGGCCGCGGCGAGAACGTCCGCGACTGGATCCACACCGAGGACCACTCCTCGGCCGTCTGGGACATCCTCACCAAGGGCCGCATGGGGGAGACCTACCTCATCGGCGCAAATGGCGAGAGGGACAACATCACCGTGCTGCGCATGATACTTACGGCCATGGGCCGCGACCCCGAGGACTTCGACTGGGTCGCCGACCGCCCCGGCCACGACCGCCGCTACGCCATCGACTCCACCAAGCTGCAGCGCGAGCTCGGCTGGAGGCCGGCCCACACCGACTTCGCCGAGGGCCTGAAGCAGACGATCGACTGGTACGTGGCCAACGAGTCCTGGTGGCGCCCGGCCAAGGAGGCCACCGAGGCCCGCTACCGCGCGCAGGGCCAGTAGGAGGGGAGAGACATGGCAGACATCGCATTCGAGAAGGACCTCTCCGTCACGGAGACCGGCATCGGGGGCCTCAAGGTCGTCGACCTGGCCGTCCACGGCGACTCGCGCGGCTGGTTCAAGGAGAACTGGCAGCGCGCCAAGATGACCGCCCTGGGCATCCCGGACCTCCGCGTCGTCCAGAACAACGTCTCCTACAACGACAGCCGCGGCGTCACCCGCGGCATCCACGCCGAGCCCTGGGACAAGTTCATCTCGGTGGCCCGCGGCTCGGTCTTCGGCGCCTGGGTCGACCTTCGCGAGGGCAGCGAGACCTTCGGCAAGGTGTTCACCTGCACGCTCGACCCGTCCAGGGCCATCTACGTCCCGCGCGGCGTGGGCAACTCCTTCCAGGCCCTGGAGGACGGCACCGCCTACACCTACCTGGTGGACGCCCACTGGTCGCTGGAGCTGAAGAGGACCTACACCTTCGTGAACCTCGCCGACCCCGAGCTCGCCATCGAGTGGCCGATCCCGCTGGCCGAGGCCACCGTCTCCGAGGCCGACCTCAACCACCCGATGCTGAAGGACGTCATCCCCATGGCGCCGAGGCGCACCCTCGTCACAGGCTGCAACGGCCAGCTGGGCCGCGCGGTGCGCGAGCTGGCCGAGGAGCGCGGCGTCGCCAAGGACTTCGACTTCTGCGACATCGACACCTTCGACATGTCCGACCCGGCGGCCTACGCGCAGTACGACTGGTCGCTCTACGGCACCGTGATCAACTGCGGCGCCTACACGGCCGTGGACAAAGCGGAGACCCCCGAGGGCCGCGTGACCGCCTGGAAGGCCAACGCGACCGGGCCGGCGCTGCTCGCCCGCACCTGCTCTGAGCACGGGATCACCCTCGTGCATGTCTCCTCCGACTACGTCTTCGACGGCACGGCCGAGGTCCACACAGAGGACGAGCCCCCCAGCCCGCTTTCCGTCTACGGCCAGACCAAGGCCGCCGGCGACATCGCCGTGGCGGGGTGCCCGCGCCACTACATCATGCGCAGCTCCTGGGTCATCGGCGAGGGGCACAACTTCGTCAAGACGATGAAGGGCCTGTCCGACCGCGTCGCCGACCCCGAGGACGGGCTCGAGAGGGTCACCGTCGTCGACGACCAGCTGGGCCGCCTGACCTTCACGCGCGACATGGCGGAGGCCATCTTCCACGTGCTGGACGCGAAGGCCCCCTACGGCACCTACGACTGCACCGGCTCCGGCGCCGTGAAGAGCTGGGCGGACATCGCCCGAGCCGTCTTCGAGGCCGCCAACGGCAACGGCGACAGGGTCGTGCCGGTATCGACCGCAGACTACTACGCCGGCGCCGAGGGCCCCATCGCCCCGCGCCCGGTCCACTCCGCGCTCGACCTGTCCAGGCTCGAGTCGGTTGGGTTCCATATGCCCGACTGGGAGGAAGAGCTAAAACTTCATTTTGATTAGATGCCTTTAGTACATTGTTTGCATTCTTAAAATCAGTGAGAATGCAGACAATGCCATGGGCATTTATGCCATTTTGCCAAGTTGCACCAGGAATTTTTTTGGATGGTTTTCAATGCATTTTAAACTTGCAAATTTGATTTTTAACGGATCTGATGCGATGTTGCAGTATCCATTGCTTTGCTATAGGGCAACGGAGGGTCTCGTTATTCCAACTTCGAATGACGCTATTGAAATCATGAAATCGACCAATGTTGATTTCACAACATATTTTAATGCGCTATCCATTAATAAGTGGCGAAAATACACTACTGCAAAGGCGTTTTATCTTCATATCGAGTATTGCGGCTCCGCCTTAACGCTTCAGCAGACGTATGCAAATAATTATTCTTGGATTCCTTCTACAATTGATGGCTCTGCGGTTAGTTTGCAACGATCCGATGAATGGAGTACAGCTGAAATCGAACTCTCCCTTTGTGAGGGAGAGATTCTGCACGCTTTTAATATCAGTACTGAAGGCCCTGTTAATATTCGGAATGCGTATTATTATTGCGATTGTGAAGAACTGGATATTCATCCAGTTGAGCTAGCGCTTGCAACTACTACGTTTAAAAAAGAAGACTATATTGTCCGTAACGTATCTCTTTTACAAAAGAACATTATTGATTCTGATGAAGAGATTGCTGATCATTTCCACGTACACATTATTGATAATGGCCGTTCGCTGAATAGTGCAAACCTGGATTCATCGCGTGTTACTGTTCATCCAAATCCTAATGTTGGCGGGTCTGGTGGTTTTGCTCGGGGGATGATTGAGTCACTTGAGCAGAATCCTAAAGCGACTCATGTTCTCCTGATGGACGATGATGTCGAGGTTCTTCCCGAGAGTTTTATCCGCACTTTCAACCTGCTCTCTCTTCTCAAAGAAGAATATGCTGAGGCCTTTTTATCGGGTGCCATGATGAGCTTGGAAGAGCCCAATTTGCGTACCGAGGATTTAGGGTTCTTTACTGCTAAGGGAACTTTTTCTCCCCTTAAGCCTGCAGGCTATATGACCTCACTTCATGATGTCGTTGAGACCGAGATATATAAGGCCCCAACTGGCCTTTATGAGGACACTGCCCAACAGTATGCTGGCTGGTGGTATTGCGTTATACCTACCGCAACGATTGAGCGCGAGGGGCTGCCTTTGCCTTTATTTGTTCGTTCGGATGACGCCGAGTACGCGCTTCGCTGCAAGCCCAAGTTCATGTCCATGAATGGTATTTGCGTTTGGCATAATTCCTTTAAGTTTAAGTATAGTGCTGCCGTGGAGCGTTATCAGGTAAGCCGAAATACGCTAATCAGTCAGGCGACAACTGGCGCTGCGCCTCTCTCTGATTTTCTTTATGAGATTCGTCGTGAAGTTGAGCTCGACTTGAAGAAATTTAATTACGATGAAGCTGCTCTTGCCGTAAAAGGTCTTGAAGATTTTTTGAGAGGTCCGGAGTGGATTTCTCATCCTGTCGCTGAATCCCGTTTTATGGCGGCAAATCGTGAAAGGGAACAATTGATTCCCATCGAGCAGCTCATCCCTCAGGCGCTAGAATTGGGTGTCGACTTGACGCAACTGACTTTTGGCAATCTGAGCCTTGGGGGCGACAGGTCTAGGCTGCAGGCATTTAAGGATTATCTGACCATTAATGGCCACCGTTTTGTTAACGACTCCGCTAAACGTAACGGTAGGGTTGCTGTTATTGATGCTGCGGGATGGGTTTATCCCGCAGGTAAAATCAGGGATGTTGACACGCTTATTGTGGTAGATATGCCTAATAAAAAGGGTGCCATTAGACATATGGATAAGAAGCGATTCAAAGAGGTTTGGAGTCGTTTTCGTAAAGCCGAGAAGGAATTCAAGCGTAACAAAGATAAGATTTATACCGAATACGCTTCGTATAGAGATGTCTTTACTTCGATCGATTTCTGGAAACAGTATTTGAAAGAGGCGTCGGAGTAGTCTTCATGTGAGTGGGTTTCAAGGTGGGACCCACTCATTCTTTTGTATCATATGAGTAATTGTGCTTCGTCCATTGTTTGTCGTTGCGAAGGTTAAGCCATGTCCTTGCTTTCTACTATTAAAAAGATCCTCCCTGGCTCATCCCGATCGTTGCATGCTATGCATGAGGATATGGACCGTCGTTTTGACGAGGTTTTCGCCCGTATTGAGCAGGCCGATAACGGTATCAATATGAATATCAATTACAAATTCGATACTCGGCTATTTCCAGAAATTGAATTGCTCAAGCAACGCCAACAAAGTCTGTCAGAACAAATGAGGCTTCGCTTTGAATTGTTAGCGCGACGTGCGTACCCCGATCTCACCCCTTTTGAGCTCCGTTGCAAAATCTTTGATGCATTACCCGACGCCGAGGGTGATATTCGATTGATGCAGCAGGCAAACGCGGTGTTGATGAGTAAGCTAGACGCGATTTGTGCTGCCAATAATATTCAATACTGGCTTTCTTATGGTTCTCTTGTTGGCACCTTGTCTCGATCGGGTTTTATTCCTTGGGACGACGATATTGATATCTGCATGCTTAGGTCCGATGTGGATAAGCTCACTGCCGCTTTAAAAGACGACCCTGAATATCAAATCACTCTTGTATATGACTGGTTTGTAAAGTGCCGTCAAGTTCGCTTTTGTTCAACTAATTCGCTTATACCTTGTTTTGTGGACATTTCGATTTACGACCGTGCGGCCGAGAATTCCAAGCGCGCGAACGATCGACTTAGGCAACTCAGAATTGAGCTTATGGATTTCTTTGACAAAAATGAGCATGAGTTTAGTTTTTGGAAAGATAATCCTTGGATGGTTCATCCCGACAGTGGTCTTAGCGTGCAGTGCGGGGATGTTGACTTGGAAGCTCAGAGAACAGTTGTTTCTTCTGCGGAGATTGATCTTGTCCAGAGCGTATTCGATTCATTTAACGAAAAGGCTCATGCACTTGGTTTGTTGACCGATGAGCCTCATGCCGATTTTGCATACGCGATTGATAACGTTTTTGATGCCCCTAAGCGAAAAATAATTTGGGATCGCAACGATATTCTTCCCGTAAGAAAGCATCCGTTTGGCGGTTTCTCTTTTTCGGTTCCTGCGAAAGCGGAAAAGGTCGCTGACGCCTGTTATCCTGGATGGCCTTACATGCCTATGGACATCTGCGGGCATGATCATTTTGCAAAGGATGTTTTGTCTGATCCTGATGTTCGCTCCGCGATGGCAAAGTTTGTCGTCGAATGTAATTAGTAGTTACAATGGCTTTGATTAAGGTATTTGAAATGCAGTTTAAACTTGCGAATGTTGTACTTAAAGTTGAAAAGCATGCAAAGGATTTTCCCGAACTCTACTATCGCGTGCTCTCTGGTGATGCTTCGTATAATGACGACATTCATTCACTTCATATCAATGGAAACGTTGACTTTCTGACGTATGTAAATGGCTTATCTGCTGGCAAATGGCATCAGTATGCGTCTGTTGACAGCGTCGTCTTGCATATGGCTTTATTTGGCAGAGGCCGGGTTGTCGTTCATGGAGTGAGATCTAACGAGCTGAATCCTGTCGAGCTTAAATCGAATCCTTTTGATGGCGATGAAGTTGATCCTTGCGTTATCGATATTGATGTCGATACAACCGGCTACGACTTAATCGGTTTTAGGATTGAGAGTGATGAGGGCTATTCCGTAGACCTCTTGAACGCTTCTTATCTGACTGATGTTCCTGAGGACTCAATTAACCCGATCAATCTTGTTCTTTCTACTACCACATTTAAGAATGAGCAGTACATTCTTCCGAATATTGAACTCGTTAAAGCGGGCATCTCCAAAGAGGACGGTCCGATTCGCGACCACTTCCACATGTTTGTCGTCGACAATGGGCAGACGCTCGATTCTGCATCACTTTCCGATGGGCTAGTCACCGTGCTCCCGAATCCCAACACGGGTGGCTCGGGAGGCTTTGCACGAGGAATGATGGCGGCCACTGAAACTCCTGATCAGTTCACACATATCATTTTGATGGATGACGATGTCTCCATCATGCCCGAGAGTTTGATTCGTACGTTCAATCTCCTCTCTCTTGCGAAGGGCAAATATAAGGATGCCTTTATTAACGGCGCCATGCTCTCAATGGAGGACCCTACTCGTCAGTTTGAGGATGTCTCGTATGTGGCGACTACCGGTGCTTATCGTCGCGTAAAAGATGATCTGAATGTCGGCAAGCTGGCCGACATCCTCGAAAATGAACGCACAAACGTCGAGGTTGACCAGGCTTACGGAGCCTGGTGGTATAGCTGTATTCCGGTGAAGGCTATCGAAAAGAACGGTCTTCCCATGCCTTTCTTTATCCGCTGTGACGACGTTGAGTTTGGCATGCGCAATAAGCCCGTCTACATGACCATGAATTGCATTTGTGTGTGGCATGCAAGCTTTGAGGGGCGTTTCAGGGCTTCGGTGGATTGTTATCAATATTTCCGCAACTTCTTTGCCATGATTGCTCTCGATGATTGTGCTGATGAGAAGATGTTTGTCCTTCGTATTCAGCGAGGGGTACGTCAGAATTTGCGCGATATGGATTATCAGGCTGCCGAGTTTATTCTTGATGGCTTTGAGGACTATCTGCGCGGCCCTGAGTATCTCCAGAAGCTTGATGGCGCTGCAACTATGATCGGTAAGGGTAAGCTAAACGAAAAGCTGATTCCTGTTTCCGAGATGGACCCTGAGCTTCTACGCAAGGCCGGGGTTACGAAGCAAGTGCTCGCTAATGCTAATCTGGAATTCCATCCTTCGAAGTTTATGAAGTATTGGAGATCTATTCCTTACGACAAGCATTATCTTCCCGATGCGCTGCTGTGCGGGAAACCTGGCTATGTAGTAAAGAACGGCAGCTGTACGCTTGAGGGCAACTCGACGCGCTGCAAGACGCTGGTCTTTCTTGATCCGACCCGCGAGAAGGGATCGGTTCGCACGATGGACCGAGCGCGGTTCAAGAGCGTTCGCTGCCGAGAGCGCGAGCTGATGGCGCGCTATCGCAAAGAAGGCAGGAGCGTCAGGGGGGCATGGAAAAATGCCATGCCGTACATGACTTCGCGAGAGTTTTGGGAAAAGTACTTGGGGCTTTGATAAGAAGGGGGTCCGGATTATTTCCGGACCCCCTTCTTATTTTGAATAGGTTTTATAGGCTTGTAGCTCCCATTGTTTTCTTTCGACTTTTGCAACTGAGTCGAGGATTAGTCCCGTTGCTAGACTCAACCCACACAGGAACATGAATGAGGCCGCAAGTATGGCCGTGGGGAAGCGGGGGACTAAGCCGGTTTGGAAGTACTCCGCAACAATTGGAATTCCGAGAGCAAGGCCTATGATGGCGAAGATGAGCGCTATAAGGGTAAAGAACTTGAGCGGACGATAGTCTTTAAAGAGCGTGCCGATCATTGCGATGACCTTAATGCCGTCGCTAACGGTATTAAGCTTGGACTCGGAGCCTGCGGGCCGATCGCGATACTCCACCGGCACGTCTTTAATTCGCCAGCGGTGGTCGACGGCGTGGATGGAGAGCTCGGTTTCGATCTGGAAGCCCTCACTTAAGATGGGAAAGGTCTTTACGAAAGGTTTGCTCATAGCTCTGTAGCCTGTCATAACGTCGTCAAAGCTGTAGCCGTATATCCATTTGATCATGGTGCGAACGAGATTGTTGCCAAATCCGTGAAATGCGCGGTTGTTTTCTTTTGCGTAGGTGCCGTTAGAGAGACGGTCGCCAACGGTCATATCGGCTTCGCCGTTAAGGATGGGCTCGCAAAGCGCCTTTGCCGCCTCGGCGGGGTAAGTGTCGTCTCCATCAACCATTAGATAGCATTCAGCATCGACATCACGGAACATTTGGCGACATACGTTACCTTTGCCCTGCCTGGGCTCATGGCGCACCGTAGCCCCGTGCTGCTTGGCGATTTGCGAAGTGTCGTCGGACGAGTTGTTGTCGTAAACATAGACAACTGCGCCGGGCAACTCTCGATGAAAATCGTCGGCAACCTTGCCAATCGTCAGCGCTTCGTTGTAGCAGGGGATTATGACGGCGGTATTCGAATAGTCCATGTAGGACCTCCTCTAATGACTCAACTGGTCGAAAGTATACCTATCGCCTGCCCCTTTGATTAGATATGGGTTAGTTCTCCAGATTTGTTGCGGTGGGTTATCGCCTGCGCTGGAGGGCTATACTTTCCACTGTTATGTTTTACGAGACAAGGAGATGGTCTGTGGCTGACAACGTAGAGAGTCAGAAGGCGGTGGCTAAACCGGCCTCTCACGCTAAAAATGATTTTGAAAAGGACAGGTTCATTCTTAAGCAACTTGTCACGAAAGATTTTAAGATTAAATACCGTCGTAGCGTCTTGGGCGTGGCATGGTCTGTTCTTAACCCGCTGCTGATGATGGTTGTTATGTCGATTGTATTCTCGACTATCTTCGCGCAAGGTCGCAATGGCTCGATTACGCCCGAAATGTATCCGCTTTACTTGATTGTCGGTAACGTGACGTTCTCTGTCATGTCCGAGTCGACGAATCAAGCTCTTATGTCCATCATTTGGGCTTCCTCACTGCTTAAGAAGGTTAAGGTGCACCGTTGGGTCTTTCCGGTGCAGAAGGTGCTGTTCTCACTTGTTAACTTCGCCTTCTCTTTGGTTGCCGTCGCCTTGGTTATGCTTTGGTTCCACGTGCTCCCCACCTGGCATTTAATTCTGCTGCCGGTTTGTCTGCTGTTGCTTATGTGCTTCTGCATGGGCTTGGGCATGATGCTGTCGGCGCTGGCGGTTTTTTTCCGCGATGTTATGCACCTGTGGACCGTTGTTATCACGGCCTGGATGTATCTGACGCCGATTTTCTGGACGACCGACTTTATTAGCCAGATGGCACATTGGATTCAAGTGCTGGTGGTTGTAAATCCCATGTACAACTATCTCCAGTTTATGCGCGATATTTTCCTGTTTAACACCATGCCTTCTGCGCTTACTTTTAGCCTTTGTGTTGCTTGGGCGGTTGTCGCCCTTGTCGTTGGCTACACCGTGTTCCATAAGACCGAGCACAAGTTTATTCTCTACATCTAAGGAGTGCTGTTCATGACTGAATCTGCTATTGATTACAGCAAGCAGCCCCTTGCTGTTGAGGTTAAAGACGTCACCATGATTTTCAACATGGCGTCCGAGTCCCTGACAAACCTCAAGGAGTATTTTATTAAGCTCGCAAAGCATGAGCTGTTCTTTGAGGAATTCCGCGCTCTTAAGCACATTTCGTTTGATGTGCATCGTGGCGAGGTCGTTGGCCTTGTTGGTACTAACGGTTCCGGCAAGTCTACGATGCTCAAGATCATCGCTGGCGTTTTGGAGCCCAGCGAAGGTGAGGTTAAGGTTCACGGCAATATTGCGCCGCTGATTGAGCTCGGTGCCGGTTTTGACCCGGAGCTTACGGCTCGGGAGAACATCTATCTGAACGGTGCGCTGCTTGGCTATACCAAGGAGTTTATCGACGCTAGTTTTGACGAGATCATCGAGTTTGCTGAGCTCAAAGATTTTGTTGACATGCCCTTGAAGAACTTCTCTTCGGGTATGGTTGCGCGCATTGCCTTTGCCATCGCTACGATTACCGAGCCCGATATCCTAATCGTCGATGAGACGCTTTCTGTTGGCGATGTCTTTTTCCAGCAGAAGTGCGAGCGCCGTATTCAGCACTTTATCGAGAGCGGCGACGTCACGGTCTTGTTCGTTTCTCACTCCATGGAGCAGGTTGAACGCATTTGCCAGCGTGCTGTTTGGATCGAGAAAGGCGATCTACGCATGGATGGTCCCGTGGATGAGGTCTGCAAGGCGTACCACGACCAGTTCAAGTAGGCTATAATTTATTAGCCGTGCGAACTTGCACTCGCTTGGATGCCCGGCTTTATGCTCCATTAGCTCAGTTGGATAGAGCAGGGGACTTCTAATCCCAAGGTCGACGGTTCGAATCCGCCATGGAGCACCAGAGAGTTTTTGGAGACCCGGTATAATGCCGGGTCTTTGCTTTTTGGGCATGTGGGCGTGCAGTGCTCCCTCAACAATAAGCCCGGTGTAGCATCGCTGCACCGGGCTTATTGCTTCTTGCGAATTTGGTTGTCGGTCTCGAGTCGTTGAGCCCCCTACGCCTCCGTGGGCTCCACGCCCAGCTCGTTGCGGACGAGCTCGAAGGCTGCGGCGATGGCCTTGTCCATGTCGTAGTACTTGTAACCGCCCAGGCGACCGGCGAAGACCACGTCGCCCTCCTGCGCCGCCAGCTCCTCGTACTGCCTGTACAGGGCCTCGTTCTTGGCGTCGTTGATGGGGTAGTAGGGCTCGTCGCCGGGCTTCCAGTCCGCCGGGTACTCGCGCGTGATGACGGTCTTGTCCTGCGTGCCGAACTCAAAGTGCTTGTGCTCGATGATGCGGGTGTAGGGGACCTCGCGCTCGGTGTAGTTGACCACGGCCACGCCCTGATGGTCGGCCTCGTCGAGCGTCTCGGTCTCGAAGCGCAGGCTGCGGTACTCCAGCGTGCCCAGCTTGAAGTCGTAGAACGCGTCGATGGGGCCGCAGTAGATCGTCTTGGCGGCGATATCTGGCTCGGCGGCGGCCAGCTCCTTGTACTCCACGCCGCAGCGCACCTCGATGCCCTCGAGCATGTTGGCGACCATCTTGGTGTAACCGCCCATGGGGATGCCCTGGTAGCGGTCGTTGAAGTAGTTGTTGTCGTAGGTAAAACGGCAGGGGAGGCGCTTGATGATGCTGGCGGGCAGGTCCTTGCAGTCGCGGCCCCACTGCTTCTCAGTGTAACCCTTCACGAGCGTCTCGAAGATGTCACGGCCGACGAGCGACAGCGCTTGCTCCTCGAGGTTCTGCGGCTCGCCGATGTTCTCGGCGGCCACCTGCTCGGCGATCTTGGCCTTGGCGTCGGCCGGCGTGACGACGCCCGGCCACATCTTGGCGAAGGTATTCATGTTGAAGGGCATGTTGTACATGTTGCCGTGGAAGTTGGCGACCGGCGAGTTGACGTAGTTGTTGAACTCGGCGAAGCGGTTTACGTAGTCCCAGACGTCCTTCATGGAGGTGTGGAAGATATGCGCACCGTAGCGGTGGACCTGGATGCCCTCGACGTCCTCGGTATAGATGTTGCCGGCGATGTGATCGCGGCGATCGATGACTAGGACCGACTTGCCGGCGCGCTTGGCGGCATTGGCAAAGACGGCGCCCGAAAGGCCGGCACCGACGACAAGGTAATCGAACTGGGACATGGATATACTCCTTTGGTATGTCAATTGGACAGTTACAAATGATTCGGGATAAACGCCACTGGCTTATTTACCCCAAAGATTAGTGTAGCAGATACTCTTTCAGCAGCTCCAGCGCGTGGGCGTAACCCTGCAAGCCTTCGCCGGTGATGGTGGCGAAGCAGGCCAGGCGGGCGTAGCTCACCTGGCGGAAGTCCTCGCGGGTCTCGACGGCGCTGATGTGTACCTCGACGGCGGGGATGGCGACGGCCTTGAGGGCATCGAGGATCGCCACGCTCGTGTGCGTATAGGCCGCCGGGTTGATGATGATGCCGTCGACCTTGCCGTAGGCCTCCTGGATCTTGTCGACGATGCTACCCTCGTGGTTGGACTGGAAGACCTCGACCTCGTCGAAGCCCTGTGCAGCGCCCGCTTCCTGGCAGATCTGCACTAAGCGGTCGTAGTTGTCGCTGCCGTAGATGCCCGGCTCGCGAATGCCGAGCATGTTGAGGTTGGGGCCGTTAATGACGAGTGCTTTCATGGTTGCTTCCTTTGCGATTGAAAAACCACCACAAAGGTGCCTGTCCCCTTTGTGGTGGTTTTGGTTAGAGAGCGGGTGGGAGGGTGTCGAGGAGGGCTTGGGCGGTGTTGGCAGCGCAGTCGCGCGAGTCGATGATGTAATCGGCCCAGGCGCGGTAGCGCGGCATGCGCTGCTCGGCTAGCTTATTGATGCCGTCGCGGGCGGTGATGGGGCGCCCCTTGTGGGCGAGCTCATCGAGCTTGCGGTTGAGCATCACGATCTGACTGTTCTGGTGCAGCAGCGGGTAGTTCTCGTCGCGCGTGACGACGCCACCGCCGGTGGAGAGCACCAGGCCGCTGCGCTTGGAGATGTCGGCCAGTGCCGCCGTCTCCTGTTCGCGGAAGGCGGGCTCGCCGCGCTCGACGATAAAGTCGGCGCACGGCATGCCGAGGCGCTCCTCGAGGGCGCGGTCCAAGTCGATGTGCTCGCGGCCCGTGAGCTGTGCCACCTGCTCGCCCACGCGGGTTTTGCCCGAGCCCGGCATGCCGATCAGCGCGATGTTCTGCTCGCGGCGGGACAGATGCTCCGTCACGTCCAGGATGCGCTCACGTGGAGTGACCTGGCCGGTGTAGCGCTCGACGGCTTGTGCTGCCTGGGCCACGAGCATGAGCAGGCCGCCGATGCAGGGGATACCGCGGCGCTCGGCCTCGAGCATGAGCCCCGTGCGAGCGGGGTTGTAGACGATATCGATGACGCCCTCGAGCGCATCGAGCCCCTCGAGCGTACAAGGAGCGTCGGGGCAGTGGGGGAACATGCCAGCGGGCGTGCAGTTGACAAGCAGCGCGGCGTCGGACTGCTGGACGATGTTGTCGTAGTTGACCTCGCTCGTGCGGCCTACGGGCACTACGATGGCGCCCAGATCGCCGAGCACCATGCTTGCCGTGGTGCCGGCACCACCGGTGGCCCCGAGCACGAGGGCCTTCTTACCGGCAACCTCCACGCCCAGCTCCTCGACTAGGCAGTGGAAACCGAAGTAGTCGGTGTTGTCGCCGCGCAGGCGGCCGTCGGCCAGGCGCGTGATGGTGTTGACGTTGCCCATGCGCTCGGCGAGCGGGCTCAGCTCGTCCAGATACTCCATGACGGCGCGCTTATAGGGGATGGTCACGTTGGTGCCCTCCCACTCGTCGCCCGTCATAAAGGCCGCAAGGTCCTCGGGCTCGCGCTCAAAGCGCACGTACACCAGGCCCGCGAGCTCCTTGTAGATGGTCGGGGTGTAGCTGTGGCCAAGCACGCGGCCCAGCACGCCGTAGGGGCGGGTTGCGGCGGTATCGGTCATCTAGAGCACCTCCGTGTAGCTGCCAAAGTAGGTAAAGCTCTCGCATACGTCGTCGATGGAATCGAGCAGATCGTCGAGGGCCTTGCTGCCAAAGGGACAGTCCAGGTCAAAGTAGAACATAAACTCAAAGTCGTGCCCGGGGATGGGGCGGCTCTCGAGTTTGATGAGGTTGATGTTGAGCGCGTAGAAGCGCTCGAGCACGCGGTAGAGGGCGCCCGGCTCGTTGGCCGTGGTGATCATGAGCGAGGTACGGTTGGCGCCGGGGTAGACGCGCGGCTCGCGGCTGATGACGACGAAGCGCGTGTAGTTGTTGTCCGAGTCCTGAATGTTGGGCTCCAACACCTCCAGGCCGTAAAGCGTCGCACAGCTGCGCGAGGCGATGGCGGCAACGTCGGTACGTTCGGAGTTGGCGACCATCTCGGCCGACATGGCCGTGTTGGGGTACTTGGTGGCATGCAGGTCGTGGGCCTCGATAAAGCCGGCACACTGGGCGATGGCTTGGCCGTGGCTGTAGACCTCGCGTACGTTCTGCAGCTTGGTACCGGGTTTGACGAGCAGGTTGTGGTCTATCTTGAGGCGCAGCGAGCGCACGATGTGGAAGTCGAACTGGGCGAGCAGGTCGTAGACGGCGTTGACCGAGCCGGCGGTGGAGTTCTCGATGGGCAGCACGCCAAACTCGCAGAAGCCGTCGCGCACGGCGCACATGACGCCCTCGAAGGTCTCGAAAAACGCGATGTCGGGCACGTCGAAGAGCTTGCACGCGGCGATTTGGCTGTAAGCGCCCTCGACGCCCTGGCAGGCGACGGTGGCCGTTTGAGGGAAGGGCGTGTCGGAGGCTGCAGCCGTGGCGTGGGCCTTTTGCGAGACGGTGATGCCCTTTAGCTCGTTGATGTAGCGCTGCTGCTCGGCCTTGCTCATGCTCATGAGGAGACGGAACAGGGTGATGGTCTGCGCCTCGTAGCGCTCGGGCGCGCGGCTGGCGAGGTTGTTGAGCTTGGAGCGCTCACGGGCGGGGTCGAAGACGGCCTTGCCCATCTCGATTTTTGACTTGGCGACCTCGGTGGCAATGTCCATGCGCTCGACAAAGCTGTTGAGGAGCGTGGTGTCGATGCCATCGATGGCCTGGCGGATGTCAGCAAGGTCCATGGAGACCCCTTTCACGTGTCGGGGGATGTTGAGGGGTGGGTAGTTAGCGCTGGGCGGCGTCTTCGAGGAGGGCGTCCCAGATGGCAAGGGCGGCGGCTGCCTCGGCTACGGGGACAGCTCTGGGGACGATGCAGGGATCGTGGCGGCCGTGGACCGAGAGCTCGGCATTTTCCATAGCGTCCATGTCCACCGTCTGCTGCTCGCGGCCAATCGAGGGCGTCGGCTTTACGGCCATGCGCCACATGACGGGCGCGCCGGTCGAAATACCGCCCAGGATGCCGCCGGCGTTGTTGGACTCGACCTCGATCTCGCCGGTCTCGGCATCGATGCGATACGGATCATTGTTCTCGCTGCCGCGCATGGCGGCCACGGCAAAGCCCATGCCAAACTCCACGCCCTTTACGGCGG
The DNA here is from genome assembly GCF_015557435.1 of Collinsella aerofaciens. Lineage (GTDB taxonomy): Bacteria > Actinomycetota > Coriobacteriia > Coriobacteriales > Coriobacteriaceae > Collinsella > Collinsella aerofaciens_Z. The sequence continues at coordinate 10,968 of NZ_JADNOH010000015.1, read as the reverse complement.
GAATACCAAACGCGATCTGCGCGATGCGGTTCTCGATACCGTCGAACATGGGGTCACCGATGCCTGCCGGCAGGCCGTAGATGCCGCACTCCACGATGCCGCCGATGCTGTCGAGCTCGTCGCGCGCGGCTAGGATCTCCTCGCGCATGCGGCCGGCTGCGGCGGCGTCAATGCACGGCAGATCGTTCGTAAGGATCGCCTTGCGGTCGGCCTCGCGATAGACCATATCGTCCATCGGCAGGTCGGAGATCCCGCCGATCTGCGCGACGTGCGCCATGACCTGAATGCCGCGGGCCTCGAGTGCCTGCAGCGCGATGCCGCCGGCGATGCACAAGGGGGCCGTCAGACGGCCGGAAAAGTGTCCGCCGCCGGCGACGTCATGCATATTGTGGTACTTCACGCGCGCCGGAAAATCTGCGTGTCCGGGGCGGGGCTTGCGGCGCAGCTCGGAATAGTCCTTGGAGCGCGTGTTGGTGTTCTCGATAATCGCTGCGATGGGTGCGCCCGTGGTGTGTCCATCGACCACACCGGCGATGATATTCGCGGCGTCGGCCTCGCGGCGCTTGGTCGCGGTCTCGTCGCGACCGGGGGCGCGACGGTCCAAAAAGGCCTGCAGCTGCTCCTGGTCAACGGCAATACCAGCGGGGATGCCGTCGAGCGAGCAGCCGATGGCGGGGGAGTGCGACTGGCCGAAGATGCTCAGGTGCAAAACGTTGCCAAAGGTCGAGGACATGCTATTCCTCCTCGAGCGTGACCTTGCCGCCCAGCAGACGGTAGTGGTCGAAGAAATCGGGATAGGATTTGTTGACAGCCTCGGCGCCGTGGATCACGACTTCGCCGGTGGCACGGCTCGCGGCGATAGCGGCCATCATGGCGATACGATGGTCGTTGTGCGAATCGACCTCGCCGCCGGTAAAGGCATCGACACCCTTGATGATGAGGTCATCGCCGGCAATGCGCACCTGCGCGCCCAGCGCGGTGAGCTCGCGGGTGGTCGTGACCAGGCGGTCGGATTCCTTGATGCGCAGACGGGCGCAATCGCGGATAAAGGTGCGGCCCTGCGCCAGCGAGGCTACGGCCGAGATGACGGGCACCAGGTCAGGAATGTCGTGGGCGCTCATCTCAAAGCCGGCGAGTTTGTCGGACTGCACGGTGGCGGCGTTGGTGGAGCGTACGATGCGGGCGCCAAAGCGCGAAAGCGCGGCGAGCACGTTGCGGTCGCCCTGTGCGGAGCTCAGGGATACGCCCTCGACGGTGATGGGGTCGGTGCCGATGGCGCCGGCACACAGCCAAAAGGCAGCGTTGGACCAGTCGCCCTCGACGGCTACGCTGCCGGGCGTGCGGTACGAGCCGCTGCTCACGCGGAAGTTCGTGACCTCGGGCTGGCCGTCCTTGGCCGGAATACGCTCGACGTTGACCTCGACGCCAAAGGCCTTCATGGCCTGGATCGTCAGGTTGATGTAGGGACGGCTCTCAATGAGGCCGGTTACCTGCACGCAGGAGGGCTGGGCCAGCAGCGGGGCTGCCAGCAGAAGGCCGGAGATATATTGCGAGCTCACGTTGCCCGGCAGCACAAAGGTGCCCGGGCGCATGCGGCCGCTCGTCTTGAGCGGAAAACCACCCAGACCCTGTAGGTCGCAGCCGGCGGCGATGATTTCGTCCGAGAGCGGGGACAGCGGGCGGGCGCCCAGGCGGCCCTGGCCTACGAAGGTGGCATCCGCACCCAGCGCGCAGGCGACAGGCAGCATAAAGCGCAGCGTGGAGCCACTTTCACCGCAGTCAAGCGTGCCGCCGGCAAGGGCCTTGAGCAGGCCAAACTCAACACTCTTCATGGTGGGGTGGACCTGGAAGCCGTCCTCGACGGTCTCGATGCGAGCACCCAGTGCCGTAAGGCAGCGCACCGTGGCCTCGATGTCGGCGCAGGTGGTGTTGCAGGTGACGTGCGTCTCGCCGTTGGCAAGCGCAGCGCAGATGATGAGGCGATGCGCCATCGACTTGGACGCGATGGCGGGAACGGTGCCCTTAAGCGGGGACGGGGTGATGCGGGCTAGCATGCGGATGCGTCTCCCTTCTGGCCGAGGCCCTCGGCAATGAGTTCGTGGAAAGTGGAAAGTGGCGTGCGGTCGATGCTGCAGCGGCCAATGCCGTGCGGAATCACCAGGTCGATGGTGTCGCCCGCGCGCTTCTTGTCGTGGAGCGCCTCGGCAAAGACGGCATCGGCATCTAGGTCGCAGCGGGTCTTGAGGCCATGGCGGGCGCAGAGTTCCTCAATACGACCGGGCAGTGCGGCATCGCAAACGCCGTGCAGGGCCGCGGCGCGCGTGATGATGCCCATGCCGATCGACACACAGTTGCCGTGTCCGAGCTCAAAGTGCTCGCAGGCCTCGACGGCGTGTCCGGCGCTGTGTCCAAAGTTGAGGAGCTTGCGCTGGTTGGTTTCGCGCTCGTCGGCGACGACCACGGCGCGCTTGATGTCGATATTGCGGGCGATGATGAGCGCTACGCGGGCCACGTCGCGGTTGAGCAGCTCCAGCGTGAGCGGGGTCTTCTCCAGCTCGGCGAAGAGCTCCGGGTCGGCGATCACGGCGTGCTTGACGACCTCGCCGCAGCCGTCGGCGAACTGCTCGGGAGTGAGGGTGGCCAGGCACCCCACGTCGGCGATAACCACGCTCGGCTGCCAAAAGGCGCCGGCCAAGTTCTTGCCGGCAGCCAGGTCGATGGCGGTCTTGCCTCCCACCGACGAATCCACCATGGCGAGCAGACTCGTGGGGATCTGCACAAATTTGCAGCCGCGCATGTAGGTGGCGGCCACAAAGCCAGCCACGTCGCCCACGACACCGCCGCCGAGTGCCACGATCACGTCGGAGCGCGAAAGCTCGTGCTCGGCCACAAACTCCAAAATGGACACGTAGGTCTCGGCGCGCTTATGGGCCTCGCCGGCCTCGAAGGTGCAGATGCTCACCTCGTAGCCCGACGCCTCCAGGCTCTGCTTAACGGGCATCTGGTAGAGCGGGCCCACGTTGGTGTCCGTCACGATGACGGCGCGGGTGCCTCCGGCGGTGGCGCGTACGAGCGGGCCCGCCTGCTCCAGCAAAAACGTGCCCACATGCACCTGGTAGGGGCGAGCGGTGTCGATATCGATGGTAATCGCCATAAGCTTCGGTCCTTTCGACCTGGCGTGATAGGTGGTCTAGTGGGAGGCCTCGTCGTCGAGCGCGCGCTTGATGCGGTCGCCCTCGGCAAGGAGATTCTCCAGATAGCGCTGGTCGCGGTTCTTGAGCGCTCGGCTGTAGGCGTCAAGCGACTCGATCAGATGGTCGATCTCGAAGGCGAGCGCGTCGGCGTCGTCGATCATGAGCTCGGACCACATTTGCGGGTTGAGGTGCGCCACGCGGGTGAGATCGCGGTAGCTACCGGCCGAAAAGCCGTGGTGGACCTGGGCGGTCGGGCTCTTTACGTAGGCGTTGGATACCACGTGCGCAAGCTGGCTCGTGAAGGCGATGACGCGGTCGTGCTCTGCGGCGCTGGTCACGCTGAACTTGCCAAAGCCCAAGGGGCGCACCATCTCGCGCACCTGGCCCAAGAGCTCCAGCTTAAGGGCATCGTCTACCGCGGGCGGAACGAGCACCAGGGGAGCGCCCTGGAACAGGTCGGCACGAGAGTTAGCGTAGCCCGAGAACTGGGTGCCCGCCATGGGGTGCGCGCCCACAAAGTAAAAGCCGTGCTCGCGGGCAAGCTCAAAGGCGCGCTCGCACACAATGCCCTTGACGCCCACGGTGTCGATCACCACGGGACCCATGATGGCGTCGGTGTCGGTGGCGTCGGCGAGCGCCTGGGCGTGCGCCTCGAGCCACTCGATGCAGGCCTCGGGGTAGCAGGCCAGGACGATGATGTCGCATTCGCCGAGTGTCTTGTCGTTGAGCTCTCCGGCGACAGTGCCCATGCTGGCGGCCGTCATGACATCGTCATCGGGGTCCCAGGCCACCACGCGAACGCCCGCCTGCGCATAGCCGCGGGCAAAGCTGCCGCCGATGAGGCCCAGGCCCACGATGCCCGCGCATTTGGGACCGCCCTGGTTAACGCGCGCGTTTCTCACCGTACCCATGGGCTACTCCATGGTCTCTTGGCAGACGACCTCGCGGATGGCGCGAATGCGGCGCATGGTGTCGTCGAACTGGTCGGGGGTGAGGGCCTGGGCGCCGTCGGACCAGGCGCGGCTCGGCTCGTCGTGGACCTCGATCTCCAGGCCGTTGGCACCGCAGGCGGTCGCGGCGAGCGCCATGGGCTCAACGTAGCGGGTGTAGCCGGTGGCGTGGCTGGGGTCGGCGACGACGGGCAGGTGCGACAGGTGGTGCAGCACCGGCACGGCGTTGAGGTCGAAGGTGTTGCGGGTGCGGGTCTCGAAGGTGCGGATGCCGCGCTCGCACAGGATGACGTTGTCGTTGCCCTCGCTCATGATGTACTCGGCGGCCATGAGCAGCTCGTCGATCGTGCCGGACATGCCGCGCTTGAGCAGAATCGGGGTCTTGGTCTTGCCGACCTCCTTGAGCAGGGGGAAGTTCTGGGCGTTGCGGGCGCCGATCTGCATGACGTCAATCTTCTTGTCGAGGAAGATCTGCACGTCGCGCGGGTCCATGATCTCGGTGACGATCGGCATGTCGAGCTCGGCCGATGCCTCGCACAGCAGGTCAAGGCCGGCGGGGCCCATGCCCTGGTAGGCGTACGGGGAGGTGCGCGGCTTGTAGGCGCCGCCGCGCAGCATCGTGGCGCCGGCGGCCTTCACGCGGCGGGCGATGCGGATGAGGTTCTCGCCCTCGACGGAGCAGGGGCCGGCGATGACCTGGAACTGGTCGCCGCCGATCTTGACGCCGTGGCCGCAGTCGATGATGGAGTCCTCGGGGTGGAACTTGCGGTTGGCGCGCTTGAACGGCTCGGAGACGCGCTGTACGCGCTCGACGACGTCCATGGACTCGAGCAGGAACGGGTCGATCTTGGTCGTGTCGCCCACCAGGCCGATGATGGTCTCGTTCTCGCCGCGCGAGACGTCGGTCTTGAGACCCTTCTTCTCAATCCAGCTGACGATGTGGCTGACGGCCTCGTCGCTGGCGCTCTGCTTTAAAATTGCAATCATGGTGTGCCTCTCACCTCGATGGATATCCTTTGCAAAAACGGCCCGCATCGCGAGCCGTGGATATATGGTGCATGAGAGTTTATACTATCTGACTCACTTTTGCCTTCTAAAGTGTGCCGATGCGGCGCGTCTTCCTCGGAATTGCAAAGCTTTTTCTTTTATTTTGATAGCCCGTGGTGCACTTGGGTATAATGCATTCCGTTCGCCCTATTAGCTCAGGGGATTAGAGCGTCTGCCTCCGGAGCAGAAGGCCGTTGGTTCGAATCCAACATGGGGCACCATCGAACGTGAGACCGTCCGAACCTCGCATGGTCCGGGCGGTTTTTCTTATACCGACGCGACGTGATGGGACGTGGTATGGCAGCAACGGATATCGAGCGCGGACTCTCGACCGCCGAGGTCGAGGAGCGCATCGCCGCCGGTAAGATCAACCGCAACATGGAGCTCAAGACCAAGTCGGTCAAAGAGCTCATCATCGAGAACCTCTGCACGCTGTTCAATTTGATCAACGTGATTTTGGCGTTCCTAGTCATTTTGACCGGTTCGTTTAAGAATCTGACGTTCCTGTTCGTAGTGTTCCTCAATACTGCTATTGGCGTCATCCAGTCCATGCGTTCCAAGAAGATGGTCGATAAGCTCACGCTGCTGACCTCCAAGAAGGCCATTGCGGTGCGCGACGGCGCCGAGGTGGAGCTCGACCTGGACCAGATCGTGCTCGACGATATCATCCGCCTGGGGCGCGGCGACCAGATTCCCGCTGACGCCGTGGTGGTTTCGGGCGAGGCGCTCGTGAACGAGAGCCTGCTGACGGGTGAGAGCGACCTCATTAAGAAACAGCCCGGTTCCGAGCTCATGAGCGGCAGCTTTATCGACTCGGGCTTGCTGCGCGCCCGCGTGATCCATGTCGGCGCCGACAACTACGTGGCCAAAATTAATAACGAGGCGAAGTACGTCAAAAAGGTCAATTCCGAGATCATGAACGCGCTTAACGCCATCGTGCGCTTTGCGAGCATCATCATGATCCCGCTCGGTTTGGCGTTGTTTGCCTCGAGTGTGAGCGAGCTGTGGGATGCCGCGGGAACCCCGGGCGATAGCGCGCTTTCGTGGTGCTTCTCCGAGCTGTTGGCTGGTCATGTGCCTTCGTCGGCGCTGCTGTCCACGGTGGGCGCCCTGCTGGGCATGATCCCGCAAGGCCTGGTGCTGCTGACCTCGTCGGTGCTCGCCATCGCCACGGTGCGCCTGGCCCGCCGCAAGGTGCTGGCGCAGCAGCTTTACTGCATCGAGACGCTCGCTCGCGTCGACGTGCTGTGCCTGGACAAGACGGGCACCATCACGTCGGGTCGCATGGAGGTCGAGGGTACCTATCCGCTACCGGTCGAGGGTATGGGTGTGGGGGAGAGCGACGCCGCCGTTCCCGTCGATACCACGGTGCTCGATTTTGCGCTGGCTAACGTGGCGCGTGCGACCTCGGCCGATGCCAACGAGACCTGCCAGGCGCTGCTCAACTATTACGCCGATCGCCCGGTCGAGGTGTCTGAGCCGCTGTCGGTCATTCCGTTCTCGTCCTCCAAAAAGTGGAGTGGTGCTTCGTTTGCGCAGGGCTCCTATGTGATGGGTGCGGCGCAGTTTGTGCTCTCTGATCGTGCGTTTGCCCAGGTCGAGAACCGTGTCGCCGAGCTTGCCGATACCTGCCGCGTGCTCGTGGTGGCGCGCGTGGACGGCTTTACGCCCGATGGCGATATGGTGGGCGAGGCCGAGCCCGTGGGCTTTGTGACCATCCGCGACGAGATTCGTACCTCGGCGGCCGAGACCATCGGCTACTTTAACGAGCAGGGCGTGACCCTTAACGTGATCAGTGGCGACGACCCGCGTACGGTGTCGTCGATCGCGCGCGTGGTGGGCGTGCCGGGGGCGGACGCTTATGTGGACGCCACGACGCTCGATACGCCGGCCAAGCTCGATGCCGCAGTGGACCGCTACCATGTTTTTGGTCGTGTGACCCCGCAGCAGAAGCGCGAGCTCGTGCAGGCACTCAAGCGCCGCGAGCACACCGTGGCCATGACGGGCGACGGCGTCAACGACGTGCTGGCGCTCAAGGAGGCCGACTGCTCCGTCGCCATGGCGGCCGGCTCCGATGCCGCGCGCAACGTGGCCGAGATCGTGCTCGTCGACAACGACTTTGCCTCGATGCCTGCTGTGGTGGCCGAGGGCCGTCGCTCCATCAACAACCTGCAGCGTTCGGCTTCGCTGTTCTTGACCAAGACGCTGTTCTCGATGGGCCTGGCGGCGCTGTGCATCGCACTGCCGCCGTACCCTTTCGAGCCGATTCAGATGACGCTCATCAACTTCTTCTGCATTGGCGCGCCGGGCTTTGTGTTGGGCCTGGAGCCCAACAATGCTCGCGTGAAGGGGTCGTTCCTGACGAACGTGCTCAAGCGGGCACTGCCGGCGTCGCTTGCGGTCATTTTGGCCGCGGCGCTCGATATCTTTGTGGCGCGCGTGTTCGGCTTTAACCAGCTCACGCTGTCTACGATGTGCCTACTTACGTCGTGCGCTGCGAGTGTCAGCCTGATCTGGCGTATCTCGCAGCCCCTCACGCCCTTACGTGTGGCGCTCTTTGTGTTTGTAGTTGCCGGCATCCTGACGGGCGTTATCGGATTCCCGAAGCTGCTGTCTATTGCCAACCTGTCGATGGGCCAGATGGTTATCTTGGCTGTCATCGTGGTCATCACCTGCTCGGTGTTCTTTAAGCTCGCCACGATGATGGATTCGCTCAAGCCGCGTCGTCGTCATGCCGCAACTGGTTTTGGCCGCGGTGTGCGCGTCCGCTTGGGTCGCGGTGGCGGCAAGGTGAGCTCGACGGGTTCGACGGCCGAGCGTTTTGCCAAGCGCGTCGCCGCCGACATGGCGCAGCGCCGCGAAGCTCGCACCGTTCGTGAGGCCGAGGCCCGCGCACTCGAGGGCGTGGCCCAGGCCCAGCCCAAGAAAAAGAAGAGTACCGGAGTCAAGCGCTCCCGCGTGACCAAGTCCGCCCAAGGCATCAAAGTCTCGATGCCAAGCAAAAAGAAGAAATAACTACGCGCCCTGGCGATGTTGAATTGGTGCCTTGCTCCTGTGGGGGCGTAGCGATGCTATGCTCTAACCTCGATTGTTTGAATTGCTCCGAAAAGAGGATGCCGTGATCTGCCCGCATTGCCTTAAGACCATCGAGGACGGCGCCTCGTTCTGCCCCTACTGCAACGCCTACGTCGGCCCGGGCGACGGTCCCGAGCACACCGAGTTCGTGTTCTGCGAGGGCTGTGGCGCGCGTCTTTCCCCGCATGATCGCACGTGTCCCAAATGTGGACGCCCCGCTCCGGGCATCCTTTCCGAGGACGCCGCCGCATCCGACCTGGCGGCGGGCCGTACCGCCGGTTTTCCGCGCTTGACGCAGGAGCAGATCGATACCGAGGTGCCCCATGCGCCCGCTTCGGCTGCCGCCGTGCTTTCGGATGCCGCCGACCCCAATGAGACCTGCGTGCTGCCGGCTTTCGATAAGGACTTCGGTATCCCCAAGGTCGATATCCCGATGCCGGTTTCCCTGCATGAAGACACTCAAAAATCCAAGCGCAAGGTGCATCCCGACGAGGACGCCTACCATAAGCACAAGCGTCATATCCCCAAGCCGCTTATCGTCATTGCGGTGCTTGCCATCGTGTGCGGCGGTGCCTATTGGTTTGTGACGGCCGATCCCATGGGTGTCATGCCCGGCTTTTATGATCAGTTTGGCCAGGCCGCGCAGACCACGTTTCCCACGCGTCAAAAGGGCGAGGCGACCGAGGACGACACCAAGCAGGACGATCCTGCCGAAGTGGTCCAGGAAGAAACCGTTCTCACTGATGATCAGCTCTATACCAGGCTCGATGGTCTGTATCAGACCATCGTGTCGTACGGCAACGAGGATCAGATTGGCGAGGTTATCGACTCGTTCAACAACGGCTATCTCCGCTCTCCGCTCTCCACGCGCCAGGAACTCTCCCAGAGTGCCTATGCCCTGCGCGACCAGATTAAAAAGACGCAAGACGAGCTCAACAACCTTAAGTACCAGGACGATACGGTCTATGCGGATGACATCGCCCACTTAAAGCAGCTTGCCGAGTGGATGTATGAGCGCGTCGACGTGATCTGCCAGAGCTGGGATATCTCGCTTGCCATTCCCGATGGCGAGTCGATGAGTTCCCACCAAAGCGAGATCTTGGCACCTATAGCTCAGGGCGGAAGCAGCGCCCTTAACCAGTACGATGCCAACGTGGGCGCTTGGAAGCCGCAGCAGCGTTCATAAAAATTAGTTCGCCCTGGACGGTATAACCTACGTGCGCAATTGATGGAAGCCTGTGCTTATTGCTACAATTCGTACAAATATGCTTTAAACGCACGAGGAAGGAACCACATGTTTGGTTTTAAGAAAGAGCTCTATACGCCCGAGTACCAGCTCGCCGGTGACGAGTGCGCGGTGATCGAGACGTCGAAGGGCACCATCAAGGTCAAGTTTGACGGTGAGGGCGCCCCCATTCATGTGGCGAACTTCTGCGAGCTTTCCACGATGGGCTTCTACGACGGCCTTAAGTTCCATCGCTATGTCCCCGGCTTTGTTATCCAGGGCGGCGATCCCAATACCCGCGACATGTCCGGCGCCGACGTCGCTGCCGGCCTTGAGGGCCCCGACGGCATGCCCGGTACCGGTGGCCCTGGCTATTGCATCAAGGGTGAGTTTGCTACCAACCCGCGCAACAGCCATGTTGACGGCGCGCTTGCCATGGCTCGCTCCATGGACCCCGATTCCGCGGGCTCGCAGTTCTACTTCTGCCTGGGCGCCCAGCATAACCTTGACTCCGGTTACACCGTCTTTGGCACCACGGTCGAGGGCCTCGATGTGATCTCGCAGCTGCGTGCCGGCGATGAGATCGTTCACGTCGAGATCGTTCACGAGTAAAGGGGACTTCCTTGAATAGCCAGCTGATTCAACAGGGTCGCGCGGCTTACCGCGCGGGTGATTTTTCCGCTGCCGCCCAGATGCTCTCGGCGGCAAAGACCCCCGATGAGATTATGGGCGAGGCCGACCATCTTTGCGGTAACGCCCTGATGCACCTCGGCATGTATGCCGAGGCCGCCGAGGCCTACGCTGCCGCCCTCAACGACGGTACCTACGGCAAGCGCGGCGCGCTGCTCACCAATCGCGGCAAGGCGCTCGCGGCGGTGGGTGACTACACCACGGCCGCCCAGGCTTTTTCCGCTGCAACGCAGGACGCCTCCTATGCCACGCCGTTCAAGGCCTATCTGGGCTTGGGCAACGCGCTGTTCCAGGCGGGCGACTATGCCAACGCCGGCACTGCCTTCCGACAGGCAGCTATCGACGGCGCCAATCCGGCTCCTGCCGCCGCTCTGGGCGAGCTTGGCCGTTGCTTCCTTAAGCTCGGTCGCCCGGCAGATGCCGTGGAGACGTATCGCACGGCCATCGACTTTGCCGGCCCGCGTGACGATACACGTGCGCTCAACGCCGGCATGGGCCAGGCGCTTTCCGCCGCCGGTCGTCCCTCCGATGCGCTCGACGCCTTTAACGCCGCTACCGCCGACGGCATCTACCAGCTCACGCCCGAGCAGGCCGATGAACTTGCCCGCGTTCATGATTCACTGGCCGCGCTTTCCGCTCAGACGGCCATGGCCACGGCCCCGGCGCCCGCGATGGACGCTCCCGCCGTCGACCCGCTCGATCCTACGGGTGCGACCGGTCAGTTTATGCCCGACCCCTCGGACACCGGCTTCTTCACGCTGTCCGAGTCCGAGATGGTTCAGCAGGA
>NZ_JADNOH010000014.1 GCF_015557435.1 Collinsella aerofaciens | reverse complement strand
GCATGGCCACCGGACCCATCGAAACACATCTCCACCGTTCCTTCAACTGGGAAAACGGCGCCCCCGGGCCCCGGGAGGGGCCGCGGGGGCGTTCGGCTAACTGCGGGAACGGCCTATTTGCTCAATGTGTTCGGCTGAGATCGGAAATCAACCAAAATGACAAATCGATGTCTGTCCCACATGAGTGAATGCACTCATGTAAGCCTGTCCCCAATGAGTGAGGCGATGCATTATTAGTTGAATCGCTTCATTTTGTTGAAGCGTTTTAGTATGCCTTTTACGGGAATCTGACCGTTTACCGAATAATTTATTGCTATCATGCAAGGCGTAGGGTAAATCTCCGATCGCAAGGAGACACAAATGGTGAAAAAGTCACCGGAAAACACTACTCCCGCAATTGTGGACAACGTAGAGGCGCTTGAGGCTAAGCTCGCTCAGATGCGAGAGGCCCAGGCGCTTTTTGCTTCGTACACGCAGGAGCAGGTCGACAAGATCTTCTATGAGGCCGCCATGGCCGCCAACAAGGCTCGTATCCCGTTGGCGAAGATGGCCATCGAGGAGACCGGCCGCGGCGTTCTTGAGGACAAGGTCATCAAGAACCACTACGCCGCAGAGTACATCTACAACGCTTACAAGAACACCAAGACCTGTGGTGTCCTGGAGCGCGACGAGGCCTACGGCATCACCAAGATCGCCGAGCCCATCGGTATCGTGGGTGCCGTCATCCCGACGACCAACCCCACCTCCACCGCGATCTTCAAGACGCTGATCTGCCTGAAGACCCGCAACGCCATCATCATCTCCCCGCACCCCGCTGCCGCCAAGTGCACCATCGCCGCCGCCAAGCTCGTGCTTGACGCCGCCGTCAAGGCCGGCGCCCCCGAGGGCATCATCGGCTGGGTCGATGTCCCCTCCATCGAGCTGACCAACATGGTCATGCGCGACGTCGATATCATCCTCGCCACCGGTGGCCCGGGCATGGTCAAGGCCGCTTACTCCTCGGGCAAGCCCGCCCTGGGCGTTGGCGCCGGTAACACCCCGGTCGTCATCGACGACACCGCCGACGTGCTGCTCGCCGCCAACTCCATCATCCACTCCAAGACCTTCGACAACGGCATGATCTGCGCTTCCGAGCAGTCCGTGACCGTCATCGACACCATCTATGACCAGGTTAAGGCCGAGTTCCAGAAGCGCGGCTGCTACTTCGTCAAGCAGGGTGCCGAGATGGAGGCCCTGCGTGGCGCCATGTTCAAGAACGGCGCTCTCGACCACCGCATCCCCGGCATGGCTGCCGCCAAGATCGCCGAGCTCGCCGGCATCGAGGTTCCCGCCAAGACCAAGATCCTGATCGCCGAGGTCAACTCCACCGACCCCGCCAAGGAGGAGTTCTCCCACGAGAAGCTCTCCCCGGTCCTGGCCATGTACCACGCCAAGGACTTCCAGGAGGCCGTCGACAAGGCCGAGCACCTGGTGCTCGCCGGTGGCCCGGGCCACACCGCCTCTCTGTACGTGCACCCCGCCCAGGCCGAGAAGATCAGCCTGTTCGAGCACGTCATGAAGGCCTGCCGTATCGTCATCAACACCCCGTCCTCGCACGGCGGCATCGGTGACCTGTACAACTTTGGCATGAAGCCGTCTCTGACCCTGGGCTGCGGCTCCTGGGGCGGCAACTCCGTCTCCGAGAACGTTGGGGTGAAGCACTTGATCAACGTTAAGACTGTGGCCGAGCGCCGCGAGAACATGCTTTGGTTCCGCGCTCCCGAGAAGGTCTACTTCAAGAAGGGTTCCACGCCCGTCGCTCTCGACGAGCTCGGCACCGTCATGGGCAAGAAGCGCGCCTTCATCGTCACCGACCAGTTCCTCTTCAAGAACGGCAACACCCGCGCCATCGAGGCCAAGCTCGACGAGATGGGCATCGCCCACGACTGCTTCTACGACGTCGAGCCCGATCCGTCGCTGCAGTGCGCACGTCGTGGCGCCAAGCAGATGGCTCTCTTTGAGCCGGACGTCATCATCGCCGTCGGCGGTGGCTCCGCCATGGACGCCGGCAAGATCATGTGGATGATGTACGAGCACCCCGAGTGCAAGTTTGAGGACATGGCCATGGACTTCATGGACATCCGCAAGCGTATCTTCACCTTCCCCGAGATGGGCAAGAAGGCCTACTTCGTCGCCGTCCCGACCTCTTCGGGTACCGGCTCCGAGTGCACGCCGTTCGCCATCATCACCGACAAGGAGACCGGCATCAAGTGGCCGCTCGCCGACTACGCGCTGCTCCCCAACATGGCTATCGTCGACGCCGACAACTGCATGACCGCCCCGCGCGGCCTGACCGCTGCCTCCGGCATCGACGTCATGACCCACGCCATCGAGTCCTACGTCTCCATCATGGCTTCCGACTACACCAAGGGCCTCTCCGAGCGCGCTGCTAAGCTCGTCTTTGAGAACCTGCCCTCCAGCTTCGAGAACGGCGCCAAGGACCCGCACGCCCGCGAGGAGATGCACAACGCCTCCTGCATGGCCGGTATGGCCTTCGCCAACGCCTTCCTGGGCCTCAACCACTCCATGGCTCACAAGCTCGGCGCTTTCCATCACCTGCCCCACGGCATCGCCAACGCTGTCATCCTGACCCGCGTCATGCGCTACAACGCCGCCGAGGCCCCCGTCAAGATGGGCACCTTCTCCCAGTATCCTTACCCCAACGCGCTGCACAACTACGCCGAGATGGCCAAGTACTGCGGCATCGAGGGCAAGGACGACAAGGAGACCTTCGAGAACTTCATTACGAAGCTCGAGGAGCTCAAGGACTTCATCGGCGTCAAGAAGACCATCGCCGACTACGGTGTCGACGAGCAGTACTTCCTCGACACCCTCGACGAGATGACCGAGCAGGCATTCAACGACCAGTGCACCGGCGCTAACCCGCGCTACCCGCTCATGAGCGAGATCAAGGAGCTCTACCTGGACGCCTACTACGGCCGCGAGCCCCAGGATTACGCCGTCTGCTAGTTCTAGCACGGTTTTTTACGGCGGGGGTGCACGGGTGTTTCACACACCCCCGCCGTCGCTTCTATCGCATCGTTGAAAGGATGCAACCATGCTGCTACCCGATTCCAAGACCGAGCTCGTCCGTCGTGGCAACAAGGTCGTTTACGACCTGGGCGACAAGATCGTCAAGGTCTTCAACGAGACCAAGCCTGTCTCCGACGTGTTCAACGAGGCTTTGAATCTTGCCCGCATCAATGAGTGCGGCATCCGCAGCCCCAAGGCTCTCGAGGTTTCCCAGCTCGAGAACGCCAACGGCTGGGCACTCGTGACCGAGAAGGTCCCGGGTACCACCCTTGCCGAGAAGATGACTGCCGAGCCCCAGCGCTTCGGTGAGTACCTCGAGATGTTCGTCGACCTCCAGATCGAGATCCACGGCTACACCTCCCCGCTGCTCAACCGTCAGCGCGACAAGTTCGCCCGCATGATCGACAGCCTGGATCAGCTCAATGCCACCACGCGCTACAACCTTCAGGAGCGTCTGGACGGCATGACCAAGGAGTTCAAGGTCTGCCACGGCGACTTCAACCCCTCCAACGTCATCGTCGGCGACGACGGCCAGCTCTACGTGTGCGACTGGGCACACGCCACCCAGGGCTCCCCTGCCGCCGACGTTGCCACGACCTACCTGCTCTTTGCCCTCAACAGCAAGGATCAGGCCGAGGCTTATCTGGAGCTCTACTGCGACCGCGCCGACATGCCGATGCAGGTCGTGCGTCAGTGGACGAGCATTGTCGCCGCTTCCGAGCTCGCTCGTAAGCGCAACGTGAACGATGAGTTCCTTAAGAACTGGATCGACGTCGTCGATTATCAGTAATATCTGAGCGATTTATTTCGCATCGGAGGCACAAAGGAAAACCCCGCAGCTCATCCGGGCTGTGGGGTTTTCCTTTTTGAATTTGAGCATATCGGGGTAAATAGGGCTGCCCCGCATCTCCCCTATCTGGAGAAATGCGGGGCAGCCCCGTAATACAGTTATTGGCGATGTCGTCGACTAGCGGCGAGCAGCCTTCACAAGCTCGGCGACCTTGGCGACAACCTCGTCGATGGCGACGTCCTCGCGCTCGCCCGTGGCACGGTCCTTGAGCTCCACGGTGCCGTTCTTAAGGCCGCGCTTACCCAGAACGACCTGATACGGGAAGCCCATGAGGTCGTTATCGGCAAACTTAAAGCCGGGACGCTCGTCGCGATCATCGACGACGACCTCGATACCCTCGGCGCACAGACCCTCGACGATTCTGTCGCAGACGGTAGCGCACTCCTCCTTCTTGGGGTCGAGCGGAATCACCGCGACCTCGTAGGGAGCGACGGAAACCGGCCAGACGATGCCATGCTCGTCGTTGTGCTGCTCCACGACGGCAGCGAGCGAGCGGGACACGCCCACGCCATAGCAACCCATGATGAGCGGCTTCTCCTTGCCGTCCTCGTCCATAAAGGTGGCGCCCATGGCCTCGGAGTACTTGGTGCCCAGCTGGAACACCTGAGAGACCTCGATGCCGCGAGCAGCAGAGAGCGGCTTGCCGCAATGCGGGCACGGATCGCCGGCAACGACGGTGACCAGGTCGGCCCACTCGTCGACGGAAAAGTCGCGGTCGGGGCAGGCACCGGTAAAGTGATAGTCGACCTCGTTGGCGCCGCAGGCCCACTGCTTGGACTCGCGCAGGCTCTCGTCGCAGACCAGACGGATACCCTCGGGCAGGTTGACCGGTCCGATAAAGCCCTTGTGCAGGCCATAGGTTTGGAGCTCCTCGTCGGTCATCATACGATAGCCCTTACCAAAGACATGCTCGGCCTTGCAGTCGTTGAGCTCGTGATCGCCCGGGACGATCGCCACAACGGGCTTACCCTCGGCGTCGATGAGGGCCAGCGACTTGCGCGTGCCGTTCTCGGGGAAGCCGAAGAACTTGGCAACGGCCTCAATAGTGCCCATGCCCGGAGTCTCGACCTTGGTGAGCGTACCGTCGCCAGGACCCTCGGTCACAACGACCTTGGTGCTCGCAGCCTCATCGTCGGCAGCAAAGCCGCAGTCGTCGCAGTAGACGAGCGATGCCTCGCCGGCCTCGGCCAGAGCCATGTACTCGACGGAGGTGTCGCCGCCGATCTCACCGGAGTCGGCGACAACGGGCAGGGCCTTGATGTAGCAGCGCTCGCAGATGTTGGCGTAGGCCTGCTTCATCTTGTCGTACTCCTCCTGCAGGCTCTCCTGCGTGGCGGAGAAGCTGTAGGCGTCCTTCATGATGAACTCGCGGCCGCGCATCAGGCCAAAGCGGGGACGGAACTCGTCGCGGAACTTGTCCTGAATGTGGTAGAGGTTGACGGGCAGCTGCTTGTAGGAGCGCAGCTCGTTGCGCACCAGGGCCGTGACGGTCTCCTCGTGCGTGGGGCCCAGGACGAACTCGCGGCCATGACGGTCGTCAAAGCGCACGAGCTCCTTGCCATAGGCATCGATACGGCCGGACTCACGCCACAGCTCGGCATCGACCATAATGGGCATCATGAGCTCCTGAGCACCGGCGGCGTCCATCTCGTCGCGCACGATGTTCTCGATCTTGCGGATCGAGCGCCAAGCGAGCGGCAGGTAGGAGTAGAGACCAGCGGCCTCCTTGCGAATCATGCCGGCACGAAGCAGCAGGCGGTGGCTTGCGAGCTCAGCGTCGGCCGGATCCTCTTTGAGTGTCGGCGCATAGAGCTTAGACATGTACATTGCTCGAGTCATTTATTTCTCCTCAATAAGCTTGTCGACCTCGGCCATAAGCGCGTCGACAATTTGATCCTCAGCTACTTTACCAATGATCTGGCCATGCGAAAAGAGCAGAGCCTGACCACGTCCGCAGGCAACGCCCAGGTCGGCATCAGACGCCTCGCCGGGGCCATTAACGGCACATCCCATGACGGCAATCGAAAGCGGTGCGGCGTAGTTTTTAAGTCGCTCGGTGACTTCCTCGGCGATGGGAATCAGGTTGACCTGGCACCGCGCGCAAGTGGGGCACGAGACGATCTCGGGACCACGGCGACGCAGGCCCAGCGACTGCAGAATACCCCAAGCAACCGGCGGTTCCTCGACCGGATCGGCCGTGAGGGAGACGCGCATGGTGTCGCCGATGCCCTCGGAAAGCAAGATACCAAGGCCCACCGAACTCTTGATGGTGCCCTGCAGCTTGGTGCCGGCCTCAGTCACGCCCAGATGAAGCGGAACGTGGGGAATCTCACGCGACAGGGCACGATAGGTATCGAGCGTCGTTTGCACGCTATGGGCCTTGGCAGAAAGCACAATGTTGGTAAAACCGCGGTCCTCAAAGTGCTTGACGAAACGCTCGCTCGACATCACGAGCTTTTCGGGCTGCGTGAGGTCGTCGCGCTCGGCAATATCCTGCTCAAGCGAACCGGCATTGACGCCGATACGAATCGCACAGCCAGCAGCACCCGCAGCATCGATTACCGCGTCAACCTTGGCCCAATCGCCGATATTGCCGGGATTGATGCGCAGCTTGGCAGCACCAGCCTCAACGGCACCAATGGCGAGCTTATGGTTAAAGTGGATATCGGCGACAATCGGCACCGGAGACTCGGCACAGATGGTGCGGAAACCCTCAAGCGCGGCCTCGGTGGGCACACTCACGCGCACGATATCGCAGCCAGCCTGCGCCAAAGCACGCACTTGCGCAAGCGTTGCCTGGGCATCAGCGGTATCGGTGCAGGTCATGGATTGGACCACCACCGGCGCGCCGCCACCGATCTGCGCGCCGCCCACATGCACGGGACGCGTCAGCTCGCGAGGCAAAGGATGGGATAAAGACAATCCAACCACTCCCCTACAGAATAAATCGAAGGATGTCGGAACGAAGCATATAGACAAACAGCAGCGCAAAGAGCGCGATGCCCACATAGCTCACAATCGTCTGGACCTTGAGCGGAAGCTCGCGGCCCGCAATCTTTTGAATGATCTCGATGACCAGCTTGCCGCCATCGAGCGGTGGGATGGGCAGCAGGTTCATAAAGCCAAGCGAGAACGAAATGAGGGCGGCAAACGAAAGGAACGTGGCAGGGCCGGCGGCAGCAGCCTGTGAGGACATAACGCTAATACCCACGATTGAAGAGGACTGGTCGAGAATCTCCATCGTATGCTGCGGCTGGAGCAGGCGCATCACGCCCTCCGCTGTCTGCACGATATAGGAGAACGACAAACGAGCCGACGTGATGGGGTCCAAACGGACCACCTGCGTAGAGGCATACACACCGAGGCGCTCGTCCTCTTTGAGCGCAACCGTGGTCGAATGCTGCTTGCCGTCACGCTCGTACTCGATGGCGATATCGTCCTTACCGGCAGCCTTGCCGATGGCATCGTAAACGTCCATCCAGGTAGAGCACGATACTCCGTCGACCGAAAGGATCGCATCGCCGCCCTCGATTCCCGCCGCGGCGGCAATCGAGCCTTCGTCAACCTGGCCGATCACATTGGTATCCACCGGCACCGTGACGCCCGCGATGGAATAGATGCTCATAAGGAGCAAAAAGCCCGTCAGGATATTGACGATAATGCCCGCAAGCAGCATAAAGGAACGCTTGACAAAGCCCTGGCCCAAATAGGTGTGCGAGCGCTCGCGTGCAAGGAATTCGGACTCGCCGCACGGCAGCTCCCATACATCGCCCTCGGCAGTCGCGTGCTCACGATCGAACCGACGGCCGTCAAAGGTGGTATAACCCGCCGCGTCACGCGGCAGGGTCTGGTACTTGGTGGGATAGTAATTGGGCGAAGGCTTTTCCCCTTCTTCATACCAGGGAGCGATGGAGCCCCAGCCCAACAGCAAAGCACAGGCCTCGAGCACATCCTCCTCGGACAGCTCGAGCTCGACGGCAAGATCGGCCACCGTCACCCGGCCGTGACGATAGATGGCAGCAAGCACGCGGTCGGCACACGAGACGTCGGTCGGATCCATGCCACAAATGGCTGCATAGCCACCCAGCAGCAGCGGCGTCACGCCAAACTTGGTGCCGATACGACGCGACGTGTGGTGGATATCAAAGCGACACGGCAGGCCCAAAAAGAACTCGGTCACGCGGACACCGCAGGCACGCGCCGCCAAAAAGTGGCCGCCCTCGTGCAAAAACACGAGGACGGAAAGCATCAGAAGGCCCCAAAAGACCGATGAGAGAACGCTCAGAACAGTATCCATAAAACGAAAAAGCAATCCTTATGGGTTAAGAACGGGTTGCGGCGAGCACCTGCGCGGCCTTTTCACGCGCCCACGCATCGATATCGGCGAGCTGCTCAAACGAGGCAACTGCCTGAACCTCGTGGGCATCCATGCAGGATTCCACAATGCGGTCGATATCGGTAAAGCTACACCCATCGTGCAGGAAGGCGTCGACGGCGACCTCGTTAGCTGCATTAAGCACACACGGCATGGTGCCGCCCATCTTACCGGCACGCTCGGCCAGCGCCAGACAGCGGAAGGTATCCATGTCGGCGGCATCAAAGGTGAGCTGACCCAGCTCGCGGAAGTCGATACGTGGAGCCGGCGTATCCCAGCGCTCGGGATACGAGAAGGCAAACTGGATGGGAATGCGCATGTCGGAGGCACCGAGATGCGCCATCACGGAGCCATCGGCGAACTCGACCATGGAGTGAATCTTGGACTGACGCTGCACGACCACGTTAATAAAGTCGAGGTCGCAGCCAAACAGATGCATCGCCTCGATGCGCTCCAGACCCTTGTTCATAAGGGTGGCGGAGTCAATCGTAATCTTGGCACCCATGGCCCACGTGGGATGCGCGAGGGCATCGGCACGCGTCACGCGATCGAGCTCGTCTCGCGTGCGGCCAAAGAACGGACCGCCCGAGCAGGTGAGCCAAATACAATGAGCCTCGCGCGGGTTCTCCCCCAGATAGCACTGGTAAATGGCGGAGTGCTCAGAGTCGACTGGAATAAGCTGGCCCGGTTGCGCCAACGGCATAAGCAAGTCGCCACCGACGACGAGGGACTCCTTGTTGGCAAGGGCAAGGCGCTTATTCGAGGTCAAGGCCGCATGACTCGCCTCGAGACCGGCGGCGCCCACAATAGCGACAAGCACGCAGTCGACATCGTCGCGACGCGCGAGCTCGCAAACCGCCTGCGCGCCAACGCCGAGCTTCGTTCCCTCGGGCAACTCCTGCAGCACGGCGTCATCGCCATGATCGACAGCGGCCACGGCAACCGCCGGAACCGAGAACTCGCGGGCAGCGGCAACGAGCTCGGAGGTACTGGAGTTAACGGACAGCGCCGTCACCTGCAGGCGATCGGCATGCTGGCGGCACACATCGAGCGCCTGGGTGCCGATAGAGCCCGTACAACCCAGGATGGCAACGCGAAGGCGTCCATCAGGGCCATACGTCGTCTGGAAGGACATTACAGCACGCCTCCGATCATCAGCAACAGCTGCGCGGTGATGCAACCGAAGATAAGCGAATCGCTACGATCGAGCATTCCGCCGTGGCCCGGGATAAGGTTGCCGGAATCTTTGACGCCCACACCGCGCTTGATGCGCGACTCGATAAGGTCGCCGATAACGCCCAGAATGGACACGACCACGCCGCACAGCAGCGCATAGGGCAGGCTGAGCTTGTAGAAGTGCGTCGCCCACAGGATGAGCCAAATCAAAACCGAGCCCAGGATGCCGCCGACAAACCCCTCCCAGCTCTTTTTGGGAGAAATCTTGGGGACCATCTTGTGCTTGCCGATACGGCTGCCCACGATGTAGGCAAACGAATCGGAGACCCAAAGGGACGCGCAAACGCCCACTGAAAGCAGGGCACCGGCAAAACCGGGCACGGCATCGCGCAGCAGCACGATAGCCGACAGCATAAAGCCAGTGTAGATGGGACCCATGAGCGTCACTGCCACATCAGAGATGCGGGTACGCGGCGACCAGACATACCAAATGCCCACAGCGAGCATCAGGGCAAAAAGCAGGGCATTCAGCAACATCGAATCGCCCAACGCCGACAGCGGAAAGAGTACGGCGGCAGCGATACCCATGCGCTCGTTAGCCATCTTGCCATCGAGCCTCGTCATGCGGAAGAACTCATAGCAGCACAGACCGCTCATGACGGACACGAAGATAGCCGTGGGAACAATGCCCAAAACCAGGCACAGGATAAAGACGACGGCATAGACGATACCGGCGGCGGCACGGGTGATAAAGCCCGCCAGCCATGAACCGGAGCTGCCCTTCGCTGCGGGCGCCCCTGCAGGGGCAGCTTTGCGCGCAGGCGTCTTGGGAGCAGATGCCTTGGGACGATCGGACACGATTAAGCCTCCTCGGTCTTGCTCAGTCCACCAAACCTACGGTCACGGCCCTGATAGGCCAAAATGGCGTCGACAAGGCCCCAACGATCAAAGTCGGGCCAATAGGTATCGGTGACGTAGAATTCGGAATAAGCCACCTGCCACAACAGATAGTTCGAAAGGCGCAGCTCACCTGAGGTGCGAATCACAAGCTCAGGATCGGGAAGGCCGGCGGTATAGAGGTGGGAAGCCACCATGTCGTCATCAATTGCGGCAGGATCGATCTTACCGGCGGCAGCGTCGAGTGCAATCTGACGGACAGCGCGGGTGATCTCGGCACGGGCGCCGTAGTTGACGGCAAGCGCCAGCGTCATACCGGTGTGGTCGGCACACTCGGCTAGACCGCGCTCAAAGACATCGCGGGTCTTCTTGGGCAGTGCGGAAATGTCGCCCAAAAAAACAACGCGCACGTTTTCGCGCTTCAGAAGAGGCAGCTCGTCGATAAACGTCTTGGCAAACAGATGCATCAAGACGTTGACCTCATGCTGCGGACGGTTCCAGTTTTCGGTAGAAAACGCATAGGCAGAAAGCACGTCGACGCCCAGACGCACGCAGGCGGTAATGATCTCGCGCAGCGAGACGATACCTGCCTTATGACCCTCGGTGCGTGCAAGACCGCGCGACGTGGCCCAACGACCGTTGCCGTCCATGATGCACGAGATATGGTGCGGAATGTTATTGAGGTCAAGGTCGGAAAAACCGACGCCCGCAGGGGCGTCGGCAAAGTACTCGACCAGTTTATGCTCGTCGTATTGCACCTTAGATCTCCATGACCTCGGCTTCTTTTTCCTTCAGAAGCTCCTCGACCTTGGCGACATACTCATCGGTATGCTTCTGGACCTTGGCCTGCTCGCGACGGACATCGTCCTCGGTGAGCTCCTCATCGCGCTCGAGCTTGTTGTTGAAGTCGCGACGGATGTTACGGATAGACACCTTGGCCTGCTCGGCGTACTCGCGGCACTCCTTGACGAGCTCGCGACGGCGCTCCTCAGTGGGAGCCGGGAACGGAAGACGAACGACGGTGCCATCGGAGTTGGGGGTAATACCCAGATCGGAAGCGCCGATGGCCTTGACGATAGCGTTGATGAGGGCCTTGTCCCACGGCTCGATGAGCAGCATGTGAGCCTCGGGGGTCTTGACGGCGGCAACCTGCGTGACCGGCGTGGGGACACCGTAATAATCGACGGTGATGTCGGACAGAATGTTGGCGTTGGCGCGACCGGTACGGACCTTGGAGAAGTTATGCTTGAGGGACTCGAGCGACTTGTCCATATGGGCGGTGATGTTCTCTGCCATGCTTAATCCTCCTGATAGACGAGCGTGCCGACGGGTTCACCCGCGAGCGCGCGTTTGACGGTGTCCTCGCCATCGATGTTGAGGACCAAAATAGGCATACGGTTATCCTGGCACAGGGCCGTAGCTGTGGAATCCATAACCTGCAGGCCGCGAACGAGAACCTCGTGATAAGTAATCTTGTCAAAACGGACGGCATCGGCGCACTTGACGGGATCCTTGTCGTAGATGCCGTCAACCTTGGTGGCTTTAATCAGAATCTCGGCGCCGATCTCGCACGCACGAAGAGCCGCGGCGGTGTCGGTCGTAAAGTACGGATTACCCGAACCGGCGGCAAAAATAACAACGTTGCCCTTGGAAAGGTGGTTGATAGCGCGACGGCGAATATAGGGCTCGCAGATCTCGTTCATCTGGATAGCGCTCATCACGCGGCAGGGAACATCGTTATGCTCGAAGGCATCCTGCAGGGCGAGCGCGTTCATAACGGTTGCAAGCATGCCCATGTAGTCGGCCTGAGCACGCTCCATGCCACCGGCAGCGCCGGCCATGCCGCGGAAAATATTGCCGCCGCCGACAACGACGCCGACCTCATGGCCAACGGCGAGCAGCTCCTTGACCTGCTTGGCAAGATGGTCGGTAACCTTGGGGTCGATGCCATATTGGCCGTCGCCCATCAGTGCTTCGCCGGAAAGCTTAAGAAGCACGCGTTTATATCGGATGTCGGACAAAGCGATCCTCCTTTAATTAGACTCTCAATATGATAACAAAGGCTTAACGGGGAGCCATGAAAAAGCAGGCTGTGAGTAAAACCCACAGCCTGCTCATTACCAGCTACAAGAGCTTATTTACTCGCCACGGACCAGACGGTCGAAGGCAACGACGGTAATGGTGTCGCCAAGCTCCTTGGAGACCTGCTCAGCGTACTTCTTGATGGTGAGGGAGCTGTCCTTGATGAACTCCTGCTCAGTGAGCACGGACTGCTTGTAGAACTTCTCCAGACGGCCGACAGCCATCTTCTCCTGGATGGCCTCGGGCTTACCGGACTCGGCAGCCTGAGCCATGTAGATCTGCTTCTCGTGCTCGACGGTCTCGGCCGGAACCTGCTCACGGGTAGCGCAGATCGGGGCGACGGCGGCAACCTGAAGGGCAACGTCGTGAGCGAAGGTCTTGAAGGACTCAGCCTGAGCGGTCTCGGCCTTCTCGAAAGCGAACTCGACGAGGACGCCGATCTTGCCACCCATGTGGATGTAAGAAGCGAGAGCGCCGTTCTCGGCCTTGCGGGCGGCAAAACGGGAGATCTTCATGTTCTCGCCCATGATGTGGATCATCTCGGTGAGCTCGGAGGAAACGGTCTCCTCGCCCATCGGCTTCTCGAGCAGAGCGTCGACGTCAGCCGGCTCGGTGGTGGCGACAACCTCAGCGACCTTGGAAGCAAAGCCGGTGAACTTGGCGTTGGAGCCGACGAAGTCGGTCTCGCAGGAGAGCTCGAGCAGAGCGCCGGACTTGCCGTCCTCGGAGACGAACGCGGCGACAGCGCCCTCGTTGGTCTCACGGCCAGCCTTCTTGGCAGCCTTGGCGAGACCGTTCTTGCGCAGAACGTCGACAGCGGCGTCCATGTCGCCGTCAGCCTCGACGAGAGCCTTCTTGCACTCCATCATCGGGGAGTCGGTCATCTCGCGGAGCTGCTTGACCATAGCGGCGGTAATCTGGGCCATTGTGGTTCCTTTCAAAGAGATGAAAAAGAATTAACTAAGACTGATTTACTCGGCCTTGGGCTCAGCGGCCATCTCGGCCTCGGAGACCTGCTCCTTGCCGGAGCCGGCGAGGCAGGCGTCGGCCATGAGCTCGCACATAAGGGTGACAGCGGAGATAGCGTCATCGTTGCAGGGGATGCCGTACTCGACCTCGTCGGGATCGGAGTTGGTGTCGATCAGAGCGACGACGGGGATGTTCAGGCGCTGGGCCTCCTTGATGGCGTTCTCCTCGCGCTTGGTGTCGATGACGAAGAGAGCCTGGGGCAGACCCTTCATGTCGCGGGCACCACCGAGGTTGGTCTGGAGCTTGGTGAGCTCCTTACCGAGCACTGCCTGCTCCTTCTTGGGCAGAACAGCCATGCGGCCGTCCTCGACCATGGCCTCGAGCTCCTCCATGCGGTTGATGCGGGAGCGGATGGTGACGAAGTTGGTCAGCATACCGCCGAGCCAACGCTGGTTGATGTAAGGCATGTTGGCGCGCTCAGCAGCGTTCTTGACGGCCTCCTGAGCCTGCTTCTTGGTGCCGACGAACAGCACGTTGCCACCCTTGGCAACGTTCTTGACGAAAGTGTAGGCCTGGTCGGCGTCGAGGATGGTCTGCTTGAGGTCGAGGATGTAGATGCCGTTACGCTCACCGAAGATGAACGGCTTCATCTTGGGGTTCCAGCGACGGGTCTGGTGACCGAAGTGGCAGCCGGCCTCGAGCAGGGTGCGGATATTAATCTTGGTAGCCATGTTAAACCTCCTGTGGTTTGCCTCCGCGCGGGGTCATCCTCCAAAACCAACCCGGACATGTGCTACCAAAGCCCGGGCACCACGGTATGAAGTAGCCGCGCGTGCGTGATAAAAACCTGTTGCCGTGAAGCAACCCGATGAATGATAGCAGGATTACTTCTTCCTGCCAACCCGCAATCAAAACCACACACCTTGGTGGTTCAGCGCGAGACGCCCTATCTACTCTCCACGGGGATGGGCCTGAGCCACGGCGTTCTTGAGCCGATCGGGCGTGAGATGCGTATAGATCTGCGTCGTGGACAGGCTCGCGTGGCCCAGCAGTTCCTGCACCGAGCGCAGGTCCGCGCCACCCTCGAGCAGATCGGTCGCAAACGTATGGCGCATCGCATGTGGGGCGATGTCAGCCGGAATGCCGGCGAGCGTCGCCATCATATGGAACCTTCTCCTGAGCATGGCGGCGCTCATGCGGTTGCCGCGCGCCGAGATAAACAACGGATGCGGACCATTTGCGGCATCGCGACGCTTTGCCTGGGCGAGCAGCGCCGGTCTCCCCTCCTCGATATAGGTGCGGGTCGCCTCGAGCGCGCGGCGATACAGGGGCACGATGCGCTCCTTGCTGCCCTTTCCCCACAGCCGCAGCGTGCGCTCGGACCATGCAATGGATTCCACATTGAGCGCCGCGAGCTCGGAGATGCGCGCGCCAGAGGCATAGAGCAGCTCGAGCATCGCCGCATCACGCAATCCCGCGGGCATCGCGGTGTCGGGGGCACGGAGCAGCTCCTCAACCTGCTGGGTCGTCAGCACCCCGGGCAAGTCGCGCGGGAGTTTGGGCGAGGAGATTGCCGAGACCGCATCGCCCTCCACAATCCCCTCAGCAGCCATCCAGCGATAGAACGATCGGATAGCCGACAGATGCGCCGCAAGCGTGCGGGGTGCCACCTGCTCGCGCGAGAGCTCGGCCAAATACGTGCGAACGGTGCGCACGTCGGCCGCACGCGCGTCGGTGCCCGTACGCTTGCACCAAGCCGCAAAACGTTCCAGGCGCGAGCTATAGGCGGCAACCGTGTTGGGAGACAGACCCTCGACGCGTGCGATATAGGCGATAAACGAGTCGACGGTATCGTACAGGTCAAAGGCTATGACCGGTCGCCTCCAAACAGGTCGGAACGCGTGACCAAGTAGGCATCGAGAGCCTCGAGGGCGCGGTCCGCATAGGCCTGGTAGCGATCGCGTTTGCTGCGGCGTTTGCCGTCCTCGAGCGGCGGCACCAGGCCAAAGTTGACATGCATGGGTTGGTAGCCCACCGTGGCGGGATCGGTCGCATAGCCCACGAGCGCACCCAGGGCGCCCACGCGAGGCAGCTCGACGCCCGCGGCCCCGATAGCCTCGGCATAGGTGTTGACTGCAGCAAGCAGACCGGTCGCCACCGCTTCCATGTACCCCTCGGTGCCGGTAATCTGGCCGGCAAGGCGCACACTCGTACCGGGCACGGCAAAGGTCCCGTCGAGCACGTGCGGCGCATCGGCAAAGGTATTGCGATGCATGACGCCATAGCGGAAGAACTCGGCGTTCTCCAGACCGGGAACCATATGGAACACGCGCTTTTGCTCGCCGAAGGTCAGATTGGTCTGGAAGCCCACCAGGTTATAGGCGGTCTTCTCCTTGTTCTCGGCGCGCAGCTGAATCGCCGCCCAGGGACGACGACCGGTTCGCGGGTCGGTGAGTCCGACGGGCTTCATGGCGCCAAAACGGATGGCGTCCTTGCCGGTGCGTGCGACCTCCTCGGCGGGCTGGCAGGCCTGGAACAGGTCGCCGCCCTCAAAGTATTTAAGCACCACACGGTCGGCCGTAGTGAGCGCCTCGATAAAGGCCTCGTACTCTTCCTTGTTAAGCGGGGCGTTAAGATAGTCGCCACTCCCCTGCTCCTCATAGCGCGACTGCGAGAACAGCACGTCCATATCGAGCGTGGAGGCATCGACGATTGGGGCCGCCGCGTCAAAGAACGCCAGGGCGTCACCACCGACAAGCTTCATGACTTCCTCGCTCAACGCCGGCGAGCACAGCGGTCCCGCGGCAATGACCACATGGCCCTCGGGAATCCGGGTGACCTCGCCGTGAACGACTTCGATATTGGGGCGGGCGGCAACCTCGGCCTCGACAAGCTCGGAAAACTTGACGCGGTCGACCGCCAGGGCGCCGCCGGCGGGAACGGCCGCACGATGGGCGCAATCGAGCAGCACCGATCCCATGCGCTCAAGCTCGGCCTTCAGCAAGCCGGCAGCAGAGTCCGGACGGGTCGACTTAAACGAATTGGAGCAGACGAGCTCCGCCAAGTGATCGGTATGGTGGGCAGGAGAACTCACCTGAGGGCGCATCTCGCACAGCTTTACGGCGAACCCGCGATCTGCCAGCTGAATCGCGCATTCCGATCCCGCCAGACCGCCACCAATAACCGTCACCTGATCAAACAGCATCTGCAAACACCTTTCTAATTGACACGCTTTCCATTGTGACCGAAGGGCGTCTGAGCGTGAAGCGCAAACTTTGAGGGCGCATACCTTCCATCCATCATGCGCTCGATGAGGCCCTCGAGCTCGAGCGAGCCCAGGAGCTTAAGGACACCGACGGCATCGAGCGAGACGAGCGCGGCAATGTCGTCGACCTTGAGCGGCGAGGCGATAAGCGCATGCATCACGGTCTGTTGCATAGGGTCCAGATCGGCGATACCGGGCGCATCGGGGCGCGAGTAACGCAAGGTGCCGTAGATGCGTGAAATGGCCATCTCGATGGATTCCTCGTCCACGATACAGCAGGCACCGTTGGCGATGAGGTAGTTGGTACCGCGCGACTCGGGCGACAGGATGGAACCCGGCACCGCGAGCAGTTCACGTCCCAGGTCCATAGCGGCCTCGGCCGTCGAGAACGTACCCGAGGGCATGCCCGCCTCGGAAACAAAAAGTGCCTGCGACAGCGCGGCGATGATGCGATTACGCCGCGGGAAGGCAAACTTGCGCGGACCCATGCCCCACGGCGAGATCGACACGACCGCACCACCCGTATCGAGCGTGCGCGTGATAAGCCCCGCACTCGAGCGCGGGTAGACCACGTCGGCGCCTGTCCCCAGCACCACAACGTGTTTGCCGCCGGCATTGACCGCAGCCCAACCCGACGCCTGGTCGCAGCCCACGGCGCCACCCGAGACCACCGTGACGCCCGCCTCAACCGCCACCTTGGCCGCAAGTTCCGCGACGGCAAGGCCATACGGAGATGCCTTGCGCGCGCCGATGATGGAGAGCGCGGGCGTCGATAACACGGCAGGATCGCCGCGCACATAGAGCGTCTGGGGCACATCGGAAAGTTCTAGAACAGCTGCTGGATACAACGCATCACCGGGATGCAACTCGAAGATCCCCTCTGCCATCATTGGTCCCTCCTTCCCTGATACATCGCCGCCTCGAGCACGTGGTCCTGCGTCACCCGCTCGCTTTCGGCGACATCGGCGATCGTGCGTGCGATGCGCACCAGACGCACGATGCCGCGACCCGTGAGATGCGTACGCTTCGACAGGCCAAGCACGCACTTCTCTGCCGCCTCGTCGAGCGCAAAGGTCGACACGACGCCGTCAATGGAGCGGGACTCGTCATCCTCGGCCTCGGCGTCCGCATCGTCCATATGCGACTCGCGCCAGGCGCGGAAGGCGCGCCCACGCACAACGTAATCGCGCAACTCGGCCGATGACATGCCCTCGGCGCCCTCGATAATCACCTGGGGGTCGGGACGGGTCACGTCGAGCATCATGTCGATACGGTCGGCCAAAGGACCGCGTAACTTAGCCCGATAGCGTTCGACCATCGAGGCGGAGCAGCGACACGGCACTTCGCGATCACCCAAAAAGCCGCAGGGGCAGGGATTGCTCGCGGACAGCAGCTGAAAGCGCGACGGGAAGGTAAAGGCCCCGTCAACACGCACGATCTTCACATAGCCGCGCTCGATGGGCTGGCGCAGCGTCTGCAACACGCCGGTGGGAAACTCGGCGAGCTCATCCAAAAAGAGCACACCGCCATGAGCCAGGCTGATCTCGCCCGGATGCACCGGACGTCCGCCACCGATAAGGCCCGCGGTCGAAATGCTGTGGTGTGGGCTTCGGAAGGGCCGATGCCCCGCCAGCAGCCCATCGATGTTTTCGCCCAAGACCGAATGGATACACAGCGCCTCCTGCTGATCCTCAACAGAAAGCTCGGGCAAAATACCGGTCATGCGACGCGCAAGCATCGTCTTGCCCGAACCTGGGGACCCAATCATGAGCAAGCCGAGCTCACCCGCCGCCGCAAGCGCCATGCCGCGTTTGGCAACCTCCTGCCCTAGCACGTCGGCATAGTCGAGTTCGGGCTCAAAGGTCGCCTCGAGCACTTCAGAATCCAAGTAGTGCCGCGCGGCATCGCCCATACCATGAGCAAGCTGAGACAAATGATCGATAAATCCGCAATCCACGCCCGCAAGCGGCACATGCTGATCGGACCTGCCGGCGATAAAGGACAGCCCCATATCACGCGCCAATAGCTGAAACGCCACCTCGCCCTTGACAGGAAGCACCGTACCGTCCAAGCCAAGCTCACCAGCAATAAGACAACGATCGAGGTTGTCGCGGGAAATCTGACCATCGGCCGCCAATACCGCGATGGCGATGGGCAGATCAAAGCCGCTACCGGTCTTGCGAATATCGCCGGGCGCCAGATTGACCGTAATGCCCGAGCGCGGAATCTCGAACCCGGCGGAGCGCATCGCACAGCGAATACGACCGCGTGACTCCATCACCTCCATACTCGGAATGCCGAGCATCTGGATGCCCGGAACGCCACCGGCAAGCGAGACCTCGACCGTGACGTGAATCGCCTCGACGCCGCGGATGCAGGCCGCGTGAACGGCAAACGTCTCGAACGCCATCACGACACCTGCCAATCGAACGCGTTGTACTGATGCTCGATCTCGGCGATATGCCCGCCGCGAATGGTAACACCCACGGCATCGAAGCGAATCGCCTTGAGCGGATAATGCTCCATGAGATAGCAGCTTGCGATGCGGCGGTAGCGGCGTTGCTTTTGGGCGTCCACGGCCTCCTCGGGAAAGACCCGCGCGTCGCAATCCAGGGCGACGCGTCTAGTCTTGACCTCGGCCATCACCACGACATCGTCGAGCTCATCGAGCAGCACCAGATCGGCCTCGCCCTCGGTGCAACGATAACCCTGCTCCAGCAAGGTGTAGCCGCGCTCGTTAAAGTAGTCGATGGTGATCAGCTCGCCCATCATGCCCAGCTCGCGGGGACTGAGTCCCTTGATAAACTCGGGCGTCATCGCCCCGCAGTCGAGCTCGCCGTTTTCCCAACGCTCCTTGAGCTGCTGCGTCTTGCTCTTTTTGCTTGCGGCACTCATGGGGTCTCCTTTCCCGCACACTGCAGTGCCCCGATGATGAGGGCACCTTTCATGCGGGTAAGTACCGGAAGCAAACCAAAAGCTGACCAAATGCCGTCAAAAAACGGGCCGTACGCAGCAATGGTGTTGCATACGGCCCGCTACCAGCAGGTTTATAAAACCCCAGAGGTCCCTGTCTCCACAATTGACCTAGAAAAGGCGCTCAGTCTGCAGAAAGTTTCCGCAAAAGCTCACACGGTGCAGCGGACAAAGTCCATGTTTGCGAATGGCCTCGATATGCTCGGGGCTTGCATAGCCCTTCGACTCGGCCAGATGGTACTCGGGATACTCGGCGTCGTACTCGACCATTATCTCGTCACGCGTGACCTTGGCCATGATAGACGCCGCGGCGATGCAGGCGATTTTGGCATCGCCCTTCACCACATCGCGCTCGTTAGGAACGGCGCCCAAGGGATTGCCATCCATGAGGACGCAGTCGGGCTCGAGTCCTGTATCGGCCACGGCGCCCGCGACGGCGGTACGGATAGCACGGGCCATGCCCATCTCATCGATATCCTTCGGCGCGATATGGCAAAAACCGATCGCCGTCGCCACCTCGGCAATCTTCACTGAGAGCAACTCGCGGCGCGCGGGCGTGAGCTTTTTGGAATCATTGATGCCCCAGACGCGCGGCTCCATAGGAAGACAGACGGCGCATACCGTCAAAGGACCGGCCACCGATCCGCGACCCACCTCGTCGACACCAACGACCACCCCATCGCCGCCAAGCTCGTGCATAAGCTCGTACATGTCATTGACGCGCTCGCGCTCGGCAAGCTCTTTGGCATGGCGTTTGAGGGCGCGTTCACAAGCCTTGATCACCTGCTGGCGCGGGTCCTCGCGATAATGCTCCACGAGGGCGGGAATCTCCTCAAACGTAGCGCTCGCCAACTCACCGGCAACCTGCGATGCCGAAACCGAGCTCGTCATGTTGGCCATACCAGGCCCTCCTTGCATGCAAATCAGATAAAAAGAAGGGCCACCCGAAGGTGACCCTTGTGTCCAAACGAGTGGACAGACGCTGCGATCTTCTTAGCGCTTCTCGGGGATGCGAGCAGCCTTGCCCACCTTGTCGCGGAGGTAGTACAGCTTGGCGCGACGGACGCGACCATGACGAACGACCTCGAGCTTGGCGATCTTGGGGCTGTGAAGCGGGAAGGTACGCTCAACACCGACACCGAAGGACATCTTGCGGACGGTGAAGGTCTCGCGGGCACCGGCGCCGGCCATGCGGATGACGTCGCCCTGGAAGACCTGAATGCGCTCGCGGTCGCCTTCCTTAATGCGGTAGTGAACCTTGACGTTGTCGGCGACGCGAACCTGAGGAATGTCCTCGCGGATCTGCTGACGCTCGATTGCGCGGATGTAATCCATGTGCAATTCCTTACTCTTCTAGAGGTGCCGTACCACCTTGGCCGGCACGTAGTTGAACAAACGTATTCGAGTATACACGCGCGGGTTTCTGCTGCAAGAACAATTTTTTGCGCAGACAAAAAGACAAAACCCGCACATGATAACCGCCCGTCTCACGAATGAGACGGGCGGCATGAAGGGGGCTACGCTAGGCGTCTAAACCCAAAACGTTAGGCGGAACGCTTGGCCTCGAGCTTGGCCTGAGCGGCAGCCAGGCGCGCGAGGGGCACGCGATAGGGCGAGCAGGACACGTAGTCCACGTCGGCCACGTTAAACAGGCCCTTGATGGACTTGGGGTCGCCGCCGTGCTCGCCGCACACGCCAAAGTGCATGTCGGGATTGGTGGCGCGGCCCTTCTCGACGGCCAAGCGCACGAGCTCCAGCACCGCCGCGTCGATGGTCTCGAAGGGGTTGTCTTTCAGGATCTTTTTATGCATGTACAGCGGGATGAACTTGGCCTCGGCGTCATCGCGCGAGAAGCCAAAGGTCGTCTGGGTGAGGTCGTTGGTGCCAAAGCAGAAGAAGTCGGCATGATGGGCGATCTCGTCAGCGACCATGCAGGCACGCGGCAGCTCGAGCATCGTGCCCACGGGAATATTGAGCTCGACGCCTTCCTCGGCGGAAACCTCGGCGATCACGCGCTCGATAACCTCGCGGGTCTGGACATGCTCGGCCGTGATGGAAACGAGCGGAACCATGATCTCGGGGCGCGGGTCGACACCCTCCTTGATAAGGCGGGCAGCGGCCGTGGCGACGGCGCGAACCTGCATGAGCGGCAGATCGCCAAAGACGACGGACAGGCGCACGCCGCGCAAGCCCAGCATGGGGTTGGACTCGACCATGCCGTCA
Source organism: Collinsella aerofaciens (assembly GCF_015557435.1). Classification (GTDB taxonomy): domain Bacteria; phylum Actinomycetota; class Coriobacteriia; order Coriobacteriales; family Coriobacteriaceae; genus Collinsella; species Collinsella aerofaciens_Z. The sequence continues at coordinate 24,626 of NZ_JADNOH010000014.1, read as the reverse complement.
ATGCGACGCAGGCGGGCGCGCAGGGCAGTGAGCTCCTCCTCGGGAGCGCCGGCGGCCTCCTTCTTGGTGATGGCGACCTCGAGCTCGCGAGGATTATCCAGGAACTCATGAAGCGGCGGATCGAGCAGGCGGACGACCACATCGCGACCGGACATGGTCTTGAACATCGCCAGGAAGTCCTCGGTCTGAACCTTGAGCAAGTCGGCCAGGGCCTGCTGCTTCACGGCCTCATCGTCAGACAGGATAAAGCTCTGGATGATGTTCTTGCGATCGCCCAGGAACATGTGCTCGGTGCGGCACAGACCGATGGCCTCGGCGCCAAACTCGAGCGCGAGCTCGGCATCCTCGGGGTTGTCGGCGTTGACGCGCACGCGGTTGGCGTGACCGTCGGTCTCGTCCAAACGGATCTCATCGGCCCAAGACAGGATGGTGTCCAGGTCGCCGGTGAGCTCTGCAGAGACCAGGTCGACCGCGCCGTCGACGACGATACCCTGGGTGCCGTCGATGGAGATGACATCGCCCTCGCGCAGCACGCGGTCGCTGCCCTCGATGCGCACGACCTTCTCTGCCGCGTCAATGTGGAAGCGCTCAACGCCGCAAACGCAGGGCGTACCCATGCCGCGGGCGATAACGGCGGCATGGCTCGTCTTGCCACCGTGGCTGGTCAGGATGCCCTCGGCGGCGACCATGCCCTTCAGGTCGTCGGGGTTGGTCTCCCAGCGGACCAGAATGACCTTGTGGCCCTCGGCGGAACGCGCGACGGCGTCATCACTCGAGAACACGACCTCGCCCACGGCGGCACCAGGGCTGGCGTTAAGGCCGCTGGCCAGGGCCTCGTACTTCTTGGAGGCGTCGAACTGCGGGTGCAGGAGCTGGTCGAGCTGCGCGGGATCGATGCGGCTCACAGCCTCCTCGCGGGTGATGAGGCCCTCCTCGACCATTTCGATAGCAATGCGCAGGGCGGCAGTGGCGGTGCGCTTGCCCACGCGGGTCTGGAGCATCCAGAGCTTGCCCTGCTCGATGGTAAACTCGATATCGCACATATCGCGGTAATGATCCTCGAGCGTCAGGAACACGCGCTCGAGCTCCTCGCCTGCGGACTCGAGGCCCGAGGTGGTCTTGAGGTCGGCGATGGGCTCGGTGTTTCGGATGCCGGCGACGACGTCCTCGCCCTGGGCATTCACCAAAAAGTCGCCATAGAACTCCTTGGTGCCGTCGGCCGGGTTGCGCGTAAAGGCGACGCCGGTCGCAGAGGTCTCGCCCTTGTTGCCAAAGGCCATGGCCTGGACGTTGACGGCGGTGCCGAGCTCGTCGGAAATGCCGTGCTGCTTGCGGTAGATGCAGGCGCGCTCGTTCATCCAGCTGCCAAAGACGGCCTGGATGGCAAGGCGCAGCTGGAGCTCCGGATCGTGCGGGAAAACGGGCTTACCGTCGGCGACCTCGAGCTCGGGATACAGGGTCGCCTCGACGTTCTCGGAGAAGATGCCCTTAAAGGTCTCGACGAGCTCCTGCAGGTCCTCGGCCGAAAGCTCGGAATCGACGCGAACGCCAGCGACCAGGCGGGCCCGGGTCAGGGCGTTTTCGAACAGGTCGGCGTCAACGCCCATGACGACGTTTGAGAACATCTGGATAAAGCGACGGTAGCTATCCCAGGCAAAACGCGGGTTTTGCGTCTGGGCGATGAGACCCTGAACGGAGTCGTCGTTGAGGCCCAGGTTGAGGACCGTATCCATCATACCGGGCATGGAAAACGGAGCGCCCGAGCGAACCGACACGAGCAGCGGATCGGAGGCGTCGCCGAGCTTCTTGCCGCAGCGGGCCTCGAGGTCTGCCTCGGCGGCAACGATCTCGTCGAGTGCGCCTTCGGGCCAGACGTTGCCGGCACCGGAGTACTCGACGCAAGTCTGGCAGGTAATGGTAAAGCCACCGGGAACCGGCAGGCCGATGCGGCTCATCTCGGCAAGGTTTGCGCCCTTGCCGCCAAGCACGAAGTTCATGGACTTGTCGCCCTCAGTGACACAGGTGCCCTGGGCGTCGGTTCCAAAACGGTAAACCCTCTTGCAATCGCTCACGATACTTCCCCTTCCATGCGCTTACGCGCACGACCGTGGTAACGAATCGACCCGCCGGATGCGGGCCGTGAGGGAACTATACGGCCGGATTTGAACGGGCTTGAGCAGAGGATACGCGGTTTGGTAAACGTGCTAAAACTGGCGGTAAACGGTAGGTAAAGTTGGTTACCTTATGAAGATACCACTACAATAAAAAAGCAGGTCAGATGCGATGTTTTTGCTAAATCGCTTTATCAAAATGATACTACTATTAGGCGCGGCGGGTGGCTCGGCGGGCGCGAGCTTCTTGGATTTCCTCCAAGTGGCTGATGATCTCGGCAGCGCTTTCCTCGATGGCCTTGCCGTCGGTACGCACCACAAAGCAGCCCAGGCGCTTCATGAGGGCGCGAGCTTCCTCGAGCTCGCTGCGCACGCTCTCGGGCTCGGCATAGGAGCCGGCGACGGCACGGGCGTAGTCGTCGCCCAAGCGGCTATCGCGAATTTCGGAAATCACATCGACGGTCGAAATCAGGCCGAACAGGCGCATCGGGTCAACCTCGTAAATCGACTTCGGCGGCTCCATGCCATGGGCCAACGGAACATTGGCAACCTTGTAACCTTGATAGGCCAAATACATCGACAACGGCGTCTTGGACGTGCGCGATACGCCCAGCAGCACGATATCGGCACCCGACAGATCGTCGCAACCGCGCCCGTCATCGTGCTCAACGAAATACTCCATGGCCTCGATACGATGGAAATAGCGGTCATCGGTCCTGTGAATCACGCCCGCAACGCCCTTGGGCGGCACACCGATGAGCGACGACAGCACGGCGAGCGTCGGACCGATCAGGTCGACCGAGCGAATGTGCAGCATGCCCAAGTAGTCGAGCACACGAGCACGAAGGGCCGGATCGACAATGGTGTGGAACACGGCAATATCGCGATGGTCCGCATCGACACGCGGGCCCACAAACGATTTAACCTGCTCCACCGAGGTCACCTTGGGCAGGCGCAAGAGATGAAAAGCCCCTTCATCAAATTGCCCGGACGCCGCAAGCACCACCTCACAAGCGGTATCACCGAGCGAGTCGGAGATAACGATAACGGTGGGACGAGCGGTGACCGGGCAATCCATGCGGGGCTCCTTTTGCGCTTATGCGCAGGCTAGCTTACTTTTTGCGGGCAAGCTCACCGATGTTGGCGATGCCGGAGAAAACGGCCTCGAAGCGGTTGAGCAACTTAAGGCGATTATCGCGGAGCTCCTCGTCCTTGTCCATGACCATAACCTCGTCGAAGAAGCGGTCGATGGGGGCACGCAGGGCGGCGAGGGCGGCAAATGCGGCCGGGTAATCCTCGGCAGCAAGGGCGGCATCGACAGCGGTCTGGGCAGCCTCGGAGGCGTCGGCAAGCGCAAGCTCGACCTCGCCCATCAGGCTGCGGTCGTACTCCGCACCCAGCTCGGGCTTGGAGATGTGCGCGGCGCGGGCATAGGCGGTAGCCAGGTTGTCGAACGTCTCAGCGTCGTTCTTGCGGGCCTCGTCGAGGGCGGCGCAGCGGGCGAAGAAGACGGACGGAGCGATGATGTGCACCGCGGAGACGGCGGCAACGGTATCGGCCGGGATCTTTTCGTCACGGGCCATGCTCACCAGGCGGCCATGGAAGAAGTCGCGAACCTGCTGGGCGACCTCGGCGGCGTCGAACTCAATGCCCTGCTCACTGTAGAGCTCGAGGGCGAAGTCGATGAGCGACGTGGGGTCAATCGGCAGGCGGTCGCGCAGGATGTTGATGATGCCGATAGCGGCACGACGCAGCGCATAGGGGTCCGAAGAGCCGGTCGGGGGCTCGCCGATGGAAAAGATACCGGCGATGGTATCGAGCTTGTCGGCGCAGGCCACAATGCAGCCAGCGGTGCCCTCGGGCAGCTCGTCACCGGCAAAGCGAGGACGATAGTGATCGCGAATAGCATGGGCGACCTCGTCGTTCTCCCCCATCGCGGTCGCGTAATAACCGCCCATCACGCCCTGCTGGCTCGTGAACTCGACGACGGCGTTGGACACCAGGTCGGCCTTGCACAGGTGCGCGGCGCGAGCAGCGTCGGCGGCAAGATGGGCGCCCAGGTGAGCCTCGCGGGCGATAGCGAGCGCGAGCTGCTCGATGCGCTCGGACTTGGCGAGCACGCTACCGAGCTTCTCCTGGAAGGCAACCTTGGCCAGACGCTCACGGAACTCGTCGAGGGAGATCTTCAGGTCCTCCTCGTAGAAGAACTTTGCGTCGTCCAGACGGGCGCGCACGACGCGCTCGTTACCGTCGATCACGCGCTCGGCGTTCTCGGGCTTGCTGTTGGAGACGACCACAAACTCACGCGTGAGCTTACCCTCGCCGTCATAGATCGGGAAGTAGCGCTGGTTGGTGAGCATGGACTCGCAGATGATCTCATGCGGGACCTTGAGGAACTCCTCATCGAAGGTGCCGACGAGCACCGTCGGCCACTCGCAGAGGTTGATAACCTCCTCGAAGACCTTCTTGGGCGTATCGACATGGCAGCCGGGGCGAGCGGCCTCGACCTCGGAGATACCGGCAAGGATGGCCTCGCGACGGCGCTCGGCAGAAAGCACGCCGGCGTCCTCGAGTACCTGCTCGTAGGCGGCGGGGCTGGCGACAACGTGGTCACCGGGGCCGAGCACGCGATGGCCGCGCGTGGTGTTGCCGCTCGTCACGTCGGCAAATGACACAGGCACAACATCCTCGCCCAGAAGGCAGCAAATCCAGCGGACCGGGCGCACGAAGGTGGCGTGCTCGTGGCCCCAGCGCTGGGAGCGGTAGTTGGGCCACTGCAGGCCGGCAATGGTCTTCTCGCACAGGGCCGTCAGGATCGGGGTTGCCGGTGCGGAGGGAATGTTCTTCTCGGCAAAGACGTACTCGCGACCGTCGGTGTCCTCGCGACGGACCAGGTCCTCGGCAGCCACGCCGCACTTGCGGGCAAAGCCCTGGGCGGCCTTAGTGGCGTTACCGTCGGCGTCGAAGGCGATGTTAGCCGCGGGGCCACGCTTGACCTCGTGGACCTCATCGGTCGCGGTGGCGACATCGGCAACGAGCGCGGCCAGACGACGCGGGCTCGAGATCACGCGGACCTCGCCGTGGGCCAGACCGGCCTCGTCGAGACCCTTGGCGATCATGGTACCAAGCTGCTTGACGGCATTGTTCAGCGGTGCGGAGGGCATTTCCTCCGTACCGATCTCAAACAGGAAATCCTTAGCGTCTGCCATGGCTTACGCCACCTCGCCTTCCTGGTCGGCATTCTCGTTGATTCCGGCGACCTCGGCCATGTAGGCCTCGCAGCACGCCTTGGCGACGGCGCGGACGCGCAGGATGTAGTTGGCGCGCTCGACCGCGGACAGCGCGCCGCGGGCATCGAGCAGGTTGAAGGCGTGGCTGCACTTCATGACGCAGTCGTAAGCCGGCAGCGGCAGCTTGCGCTCCAGGCAGGAGTGGCACTCGGCCTCGTAGTCGTCAAACTTCTGACGCATCATCTCGACGTTGGCGACCTCAAAGTTGTAAGCACTGAACTCGCGCTCGTTCTCCAGGAACACGTCGCCGTAGGTCATGGGCGTGCCGTCGGGCAGGTAGCTCCACACCAGGTCGTAGACGGAGTTGACGCCCTGTGCGTACATGGCGATACGCTCCAGGCCATAGGTGATCTCGACGGGCACGGGGTCGACCTCGATGCCGCCCACCTGCTGGAAGTACGTGAACTGCGTGACCTCCATGCCGTTGAGCCAGACCTCCCAGCCAAGGCCCCAGGCGCCGAGCGTCGGGCTCTCCCAGTCGTCCTCGACAAAGCGGACGTCATGGTCGTTGGGGTCCAGGCCGATGGCGGCCAGCGAGCCCAGATAGAGCTCCTGAGCGTTGACCGGCGAGGGCTTGATGAGCACCTGGAACTGATAGTAGTGCTGCATGCGGTTGGGGTTCTCGCCGTAGCGGCCGTCGGCGGGACGGCGGCAGGGCTGCGCATAGCAGGTGCGCCACTCGGCGGGACCGAGCGAGCGCAGCGTGGTCGCGGTATGGAAGGTACCGGCACCGACCTCGGAGTCATAGGGCTGCATAATGACGCAGCCCTGCTCGCCCCAGTACTGCTGGAGGCGCAGGATGATGTCTTGGAAGGAAAGCGATGAAGCGTTCATGCCTCTAATATCCCCTCGTCGAAACGATTACACGGTTAGGTACTGTACTATAGCGGTTTTTAGTCGATAGCGCCGATGCGGTTGAGCGGCCAGTAGCGAACGAGTGCCACTGCAATCAAATCGGAACGGTCGACCGGGCCAAAGTAACGGGAGTCAGCAGAGTTCTCACGGTTATCGCCCATCACCCACACGCACCCGTCGGGGACAGTGTAGGGATAGCTCACCTGAGCGCCGGGAGCTTGGACCGAAAGCGGCCAGCTCATGCCGGTCGTATAGTCCTCGTCGAGCGTCTGGCCGTCGACGACGACCTTGCCGTCCTGGAGGTCGACCGTCTGGCCGGCGGTGGCGATAACGCGCTTTACGAGCACATCGTGCTCGGAGGTACCATCAGGGTTATGGAACACCACGATGTCGCCCTGTTTGACGGGCTGGCCGAGCTCAAGGGTAACCTTTTGCGCCAGAATCTGATCGCCAATCTCAATCGTGGACTCCATGGAGCCGGTGGGCACCACAAAGGGCTCGACCACAAACGTGCGGATCAGAAAGGTGGCGGCGAGCGCGATCGCGACAACCGCGATCCACTCAAAAGCGCCCCTCAGCGCGGAATGCTGCGATGGAACCATACTCACTCCTCGCTCTGCGAATACGAAGCGTCCAGGATTTCCTGAGCAAATGCGCGCTCCTCGGACGTAAGCCGCGCCGTCTCGATAAGATCGGGGCGCCAGCGGCAGGTGCGCTCGATGGCATTCTTACGGCGCCAGGCGTCGACTTTGGCGTGGTCGCCGCTCACGAGCACCAGGGGCACACCCTCGCCGTTGAACTCGGCGGGACGGGTGTACTGCGCGTACTCGAGTAGGCCACCGTCCTCAGCGGTCGAAAACGACTCGTCCACGTTGCTCATCTCATCGCCCAAGGCGCCGGGAATGAGGCGTACGACGGCATCGGCAACGACCATCGCGGGCAGCTCGCCGCCCGTGAGCACGTAGTCGCCGATCGACAGGCGCTCGTCGGCATACGCATACGCGCGCTCGTCGACGCCCTCGTAACGGCTGCACACGAACAGCAGGCGCTCGCTTTTGAGTAGGCGCTCGGCCACATGCTGCGTAAAGGGCTCGCCACAAGGAGTAAAGAACACCACGGTGGGCTTGGGGCCCTCGGCGCCAATGGCCTCGATGGCCTCGGCAATGGGTTCGACCTTCATGAGCATGCCCTGTCCGCCGCCATACGGCTCGTCATCAACGGTGCGATGGCGGTCATGCGTCCAGTCGCGCAGGTTATACGCCTTAAAATCAAAAAGGCCGGCCTTGCGGGCGCGGCCCAAGATCGATGTGGACATGACGGGCTCAAACATCTCAGGAAAGACCGAAAGGGTCTCGATCAGCATGTTGTCCTCCCTACTTGTCCGTATCGATCAAGCCGTCCATAACATGGACGGAAATTGTTCCTGTGTCGGGAAGATCGAGCACAACCTGCTCGATCACGGGAATCAGCACCTCGCCGTACCGATCGCCCTCGACAACCCAAACATCGTTGGCGGGCGTCGACATGATCTCGACAATCGTTCCGAGCGAACCGAAGCGCTCATCGACCACCTCGCGACTCATAAGGTCGGTATAGGCAGCGTCGAGTGAATCAAGTTCAAAGTCATCACGGTTAGCCAGCACGTAGCATCCGGTAATGCCCTCGGCGGCTGTCAAGTCGTCAATGCCCTCAAACGAGACCAGATCGCCATCGCCCGTATCGGTAACGGACATGACCGTGCAAAAACGGTCACGCTTGAGCGCCGGCGGCGTCAGGGCGACGCGCATACCCGGCTCCAATACAGAAGGAAGCCCCCGCAGCGGTTGCGCGAGGACCTCCCCCTTCCTTCCGTGCGGCTTGACCACACGGGCGATGTTTTTGTACTGGGACCTCAAGGTCCTAGCCCAGAACCTCTACCTCGACAGCAGTGTCGAGGCGAGCGGCCAGTGCACGGGCGAGCGTGCGAATGGCCTTGATGGTACGGCCACGACGGCCGATGACCTTAGCGACGTCATCCTCGGCAACCGAAACCTCAATCGTGGAGGCGTCGTCACCATCGATGACCTCAAGGCTCACGGAATCCGGGTCGTCGACGATCTGAACAACGAGATATTCGACGAGATCGGCGATGCGATCTGAGAGCATTGCCTCACCCTCGAGCTGTGCAGCGTCAACCTCAGGCACGATTTACTCCTCGGCGCCCTCAGCGGCCTCAGCGGCAGCCTTAGCGGCCTCGGCCTCTTTGGCGAGCTGCTTCTTGGACTTCTTGACGACGGTCTCGGTCTTCTCGCCCTCGTTGGCGGCCTTGACCAGAGCGGCGACAGCGTCGGTGAGCTGAGCACCCTTGGACTGCCAGTCGGCGATCTTCTCGAGGTCGAGGTTGATGGTCTTGGGGGCGGTCATCGGGTTGTAGCGGCCAACCTCCTCGATGATACGACCGTCACGCGGGGCGCGGGAATCGGCGACGACGACACGGTAGTACGGACGCTTCTTAGCGCCGTGACGAGCAAGGCGAATCTTGACTGCCAAAGGAAACTCCTCCAACCAAGCAGCTTTAGGCTGCAACTACAAACAAACAGTTGAACATAATACGCCATCGACGCGGGCAGGTGAAGTCCGTGAGACCAACTTCTTCGGTGTAGTCGAAGGCAAATCCATATCTTAGACAAGAATTCACGATTTGCAAGCACATCCACGCACCCCACATGAGCTGCGCGGTATACTCATGACATGGAAAGACGCGAACATACATACGGTTATGAGGATGCTGCGGGCGTCACGCCGCCGCCCTGGACGGGTCCGGCGGTGGGCCTGATGGACCTCGATGCGTTTTTTGCCAGCGTGGAAATGCTCGACCATCCCGAGTGGCGCGGCAAGCCGCTCATCGTGGGCGGAGACGCCGAATCGCGCGGCGTCGTGTCCACGTGTTCGTATGAGGCGCGCCGCTTTGGCGTGCATTCCGCCATGGCCTCGGCCGAGGCACGTCGCCTGTGCCCGCAGGCGATTTGGACGCATGGGCACTTCGATCGCTATCGCGAGGTGAGCGCACAGGTCATGGCGATTCTCGCCGACGAGACGCCGCGTGTGGAGCGTGTGTCCATCGATGAGGCCTTTATCGACATTACGCCGGGACGCTTTGCGCCCGAGGACCCGCTGCTGGTGGCGCGGCGCATCAGCGATCGCGTGGCGGCGCTGGGAGTGACCTGCTCCATTGGCGTCGGCTGCAACAAGACGGTGGCCAAGATCGCGAGCGAGCGCGACAAACCGTTTGGTCTGACCATCGTGCGCCCCGGCACGGAGCAGCGTTTTTTGGCCGCGCTGCCGGTGTCTGCCATGAGCGGCATCGGCCGCTCTGCCGAGGAGCGGCTGCGCCGCATGCGCATCTTTACGCTGGGCGAGCTTTCTCGCGCACCGGAGTCAACGTTGGCCTCTATTTTTGGCGTGAATGGCGAGCGTATGCGCCAGCGTGCGTTGGGGCTCGAGGTTTCTGGGGTCACGAGCCTGGATGAGGAGCGCGAGGTCAAATCGGTGAGCAATGAACGCACCTTCGCCAAGGATTTGACCGAGCGCGGAGACATTGAGGCAGCCATTGCACTGCTGGGCGAGTCGGTTGGGCGCCGTCTGCGCCGTCAGGGGCTTACGGGCGGCACCGTGACACTCAAGCTCAAGTATTCGTATGGCAGCGGTCGCACGGCACAGCGCAGGCTTCCCCACCCCACCGATGACGAGAATATCTTTGTTGCGGTTGCCCTCGAGCTGCTCGACAACATCTGGCAGGAAGGTATGCACGTGCGCCTGGCCGGCATCGGCATGAGCGACTTCAACCACCAGGGCGGCATCCAGACCGACCTGTTCTGCGAAGTCGATGACCGCGGAGCCCAGTCCAGCGACCGACGCGACCTGTCCGTTGCAATCGACGCCGTCCGAGACAAATTCGGCGACACCGCCCTATCCTTCGGCCGCCAATCCCGCTTCAACGATTAGCTACTTTTGGGCAAAAAGAAAGCCGGGCAGCTGCGGAAAAGGCGACTGCCCGGCGAAATACTTGAGGGTAGCTAAAAAAGCCCCGTCCCAAATTAACTACTAGAGGAGGTTGAGGGGGAGCTGGGGAGCGTCGCCCCAGAGCTTCTCGAGACGATAGAAGTCGCGTGCCTCGGGGGTGAAGACGTGGACGACGACCGAGCCGTAGTCCATGAGCATCCAGGTCTTCTGCTCGCGACCCTCGATGGAGAACGGGTGCTCACCGCAAGCCTCGGCGACCTTCTCCTCGATCTCATCAACAATAGAATCGACCTGACGGTTATTGGTACCGGTTGCGAGCACAAAGTAGTCGCACACGTCGGAGAGCTCGGTCAGATCGAGCACCTGCACGTCCTCGCCCTTCTTGTCGTAGGCGGCCTGCGCGGCGGCGCGGGCGACATCCTCGGCGGCAACACCGCTCGCGGGCAGCGAGGCGGCGGTGCGGTCGGACGTGGCGGCGAAGCTCTTGTGCTCCACACCCTCAAGAATCTGCTCGTCAGTCATGGTCTCATCGGCCATGGAATACCTCTTTCTAGACAGCCCAAGCTAGCGCAGCTGGGCGTAATGGTTGTAAATCGTAATAGCTGTGGGATAAAGATAACGCCCGGTCTGGATCACATAGACCAGACCCTGCGCAAAACAGGAGAAGAACAACTCGTCGAGCGTCGACTCCCCCACCATCTTGCGTAAGCCATGGGCGTAATCGCCGTGACGGTTGGGCTCGATGGCATCGGCCACAAAGACCACCATATCGAGCGGCGTCATGTCGCAGGCGCCCACGGTGTGACGGTCGACAGCCTGAAAGACCGCTGGCGAAAGCTCGGGAAAGAGCTGCGGAAGCTCATAAGCGGCAACCGGGCCGTGCAGCAGCGGCGTCGCGGCAGAGGGAGAACCGGCGACCTTGATGCCATAGTGCAGCGCACGCGCCACGAGCTCATCATCGGAGAGCACCTTGTCCCAGTCGTGAATCAGGCCGGCGGCAGCGGCATCAAAACGATTGACACCATACACCTCGGCAAGATGTAGCGCGGTCTCGGCAACGCCCAACGAATGGACATAGCGCTTGCGCTTGTCCTTCATGCGAACATCGAGCAGCTCATGAATGCGCTTGAGCAGTGCGCGTTCATCGCCCTCAAACTGATCTTCAACGGTCAACGTTGACCCCCATCACTCAAAATCTTCTTGGCCCAGATCGGCATACAGACCGCGTTTGCGAATGTAGCCGAGCACGGACTCGCTCGTAAGATAGCGCACGCTCATGCCGCGGGCGACTCGCTTACGAATGTTCGTCGAGCTGATCGCCAGCGCCGGAATCTGGATATAGCGCACGTCGAACGGCAAGCTCGACTCCTTGATCCGAGCACGGGCCGTATCGATATCGAAGCCGGGGCGCGTTGCGGCAATAAAAGTTGCCAGCTCGGCAATCTCATCGGCATGATGCCAGGTCACAATATCGATAATCGCATCGGCACCCGTAATAAAGTAGAGCTTTACCTGCGGCGGATAAAACTCGCGCAGGGCGCGCAGCGTATCGGCTGTGTAGGTGACACCCTCGCGATCGATCTCGAATCGGCTCGCCAAAAACGCTGGATTCGCGGCAGTGGCGAGGACCGTCATCGCATAACGGTCCTCAGCTGGCGTCACCGGTTTGTCGAGCTTAAAGGCAGGAGAGCCCGCCGGCATAAAGAGCACGGCATCCAGGTCGAGCGACTCGCGCGCCTGCTCGGCGGTCACCAGGTGTCCGTAATGGATTGGGTCAAAGGTGCCGCCCATAATGCCTAAGCGATATTCCCGACCTTCTGGAATGCGAAGCTCAGGCAAACCGATTCCACCGCGCAGCGACATGGCCTACTCGCCCTCCGGGGTCTCAACATCGTCAGCGACGTCCGCTGCGTCGACAGCCTCGACGCTCTCATCCGCGGCATCCGCCACCTCAACGACCTCAACGCCCGCATCCTCGAGCTCATCCTCGTACTCCGAGAAATCCTCGGCGCCCTCAAAGTCAAAGGCGCGCTGGCAAATGCGAACCTCGTCACCTGCGCGGCAACCGGCCTTCTCGAGCGCGTCGTCAACGCCCATGCGAGCAAACTTATGCTGCAGGTAGATGACAGCTTCCTCGTTTTCCCAGTCGGTCTGGATGACCATACGCTCGATCGCACGACCGACCACGCGGAAAGCACCGGGCTCTTCCTGGACAATGCGGAAACGCTTCTCGCGCTGCAGGCGGCGGCGCTCCCACTCGTCATCACGAAGATCGACCGGTTCATCAGAGACCGCCAGCTCGGCGCGGAGCTTGGCCACCTGCTCGCCCACGGCAAGCATCAGCGTGTTCAGACCGGCGCCCGTCACGGCAGACACGGCAAAGAACATATGTCCATCGTCGAGCGCCGCGCGCTTCAGGTCGGCAATCTTATCCGCGGTGCCCGGCGCGTCGCACTTGTTGGCAACGACGATCTGCGGGCGCTCCGAAAGCTCAGCACCGTATTGCTCGAGCTCACGGTTAATGATGCGATAGTCCTCGACCGGATCGCGATCCTCAAAACCGCCCGTCATATCGACGACATGCATGATCAAAGCGGTGCGCTCGATATGGCGCAGGAACTGGTGGCCCAGGCCCTTGCCCTCGCTCGCACCCTCAATGAGGCCGGGGACATCGGCAACGACATAGGAGTATTCGCCGGCACGCACCATGCCCAAGTTAGGAACGAGCGTGGTAAACGGGTAGTCGGCAATCTTGGGGCGTGCGGCACTCATGCGCGCGATGAGCGAGGACTTGCCCACCGAGGGAAAGCCCACGAGCGCGGCGTCGGCCATGAGCTTCATCTCGAGCTCAATCCAGTGCTCCTCGGCCGGCTCGCCCAGCTGGGCGAAGGCGGGCGCGCGGCGCACCGACGTCACAAAGTGCGTATTGCCCAGACCACCGGCGCCACCGGGGGCCACGACGACGCGCTCGCCATCATGCACCAGGTCGGCGATCTCGAACATCGGGGTCTGCGTCTCGGGATCGAGCTCGCGCAGCACGGTGCCCATGGGGACTTTCAGAATCAGGTCCTCGCCGCTCTTGCCGTTGCGGCGGGCGCCCTGACCGTGCGTGCCGCGCTCAGCACGGAAATGATGCTTAAAGCGGTAATCGATCAGCGAAGAAAGCTGAGCATCGGCCTGGATGACGACATTGCCGCCACGACCGCCGTCGCCGCCATCGGGGCCGCCCTTGGGGACAAATGCCTCGCGCCTAAACGACATGCATCCGGCTCCGCCGTCGCCGCCGCACACGTTAATGCGGCTGATATCGGTGAACTGTGACAACAGAATCGCCTCCTACAAAAAAGAGGGAGACCCTTGAATCCTAAAACTCAAGTGCCTCCCACATATGTGCTCTATGAAGGGTGAATTACGCGTTCGCGAGCGGGCGTACGCTGACCCTGTGCTTGATACCCTTGTGGAACTCAACGGTACCGTCGACCAGCGCGAACAGCGTGTCGTCCTTGCCACGGCCAACGTTCTCACCCGGGTGGATGTGCGTGCCGTGCTGACGGACGAGAATCGTGCCCGTGGTTACCGTCTGGCCGGCGAAGCGCTTCGTGCCAAGGCGCTGACCGCGGGAGTCACGGCCATTACGGGAGGAACCGAGTCCTTTTTTGTGTGCCATTGTGTATACCTACTCTTTCGTTACGAGTGTAATCTACTCGGCGACGGGAGCCTCGGCAACAGCCTCGGCCTCTGCCTTGACAGCCTTCTTGGCGCGGGACGTAGCCTGGACCTTCACGATCTTCAGCTTGGTGAGCTGCTGACGGTGACCCTTCAGACGACGATAGCGCTTACGCTTGTGGAACTTGAAGACCAGCTGCTTCTCGCCCTTGAACTGCTCAACGATCTGAGCGGTAACCTTGGCCTTGGCCAGCTTGTCGGGATCGGTGACGATCTTCTTACCATCGTTGAGGAAAATGACCGGCAGGGTGACCTTGTCGCCCTCATTGCCCTCGATCTTCTCGACGGTGATGACATCGTCGGTGGCGACCTTGTACTGCTTGCCGCCCGTGTTAACGATTGCGTACATGTTTACTTGCCCTTCATGCATCAGTTAGTGCAACAGCCGAATATAGTAGCAGGCGAAAATACCCCCGTCAACGAGTATGTGGAGCAAATCCACAAGTTCGCACAGGTATGGGGCTGACGAGTCGGCCCTCGTCGTCCTCGCATGCTTGATTCTGACGCTCGACATCGTAGGAGCAGATGGTCACGAGGTCTTGCATACCGGTGGAAACAATAGGTGCATCGACGCCCGGGGTCAAGCCCTGCAACAAAACATCAGCAGCAGAAAGCAAAATTTCCGGACGCATGGAGCCCTCATTGTCGGCGTGGGTGTCGAGCATGAGCACCAGATGGTCCGTGCGCTCCCCCGCCGTGAGCTCATAGCCCACAAGCGTATGGTCCAGATCGAGGCGCTTGCTCTTTTTGCCGCGCGCATAGTCGATGCCATGGCCCGCGCGCAGCGTATCGATCGCAGCGCGCACCTCGTCGGCACTCACCGGGGACTCGGGGTCCAAGTGCAGGTCGATGCGATATGACAGGCGTGTGAGCTGAGCCGTCAACGCCGGCGTGCGCACGTCGATGTAGGCGGCCTCGATGGGCGCCAGATCGTCCGGGGACGCCGCGGACAGACGCTCAAACGCCTCGTCGAGCGAGACGAACTCGGTCATAAACAGGTCATACCACTCGCAAGTCGACGACGTTCCCACCGGCAGCGCCGACGAGAAGCCCACGCGCATATGCGGAGAGAAGCCCTGCGTGACGGCATAGGGCAGGCCCGCGCGGCGCACGATGCGCTCAATGGTATGAATCAGTTCCAGATGGCCCAGGTACTTGAGGCGGTCGCGCTTACCGTAGCGAACGCGCAGCCTAAAGAGCGTGGGATTGTCGGTCAAGCGCTCACTCATGCGCGATCACCCATCAATACGTTCTTGGCGTGGAGTGTGGGACAGATACCGCAGCCGGTGCACGACGTGCGGGTGCAGTCGGGGGTCGTGACGCCCTCGAGCGAGCGACGATACTCGCGCTCAAGGAAACCGCGCGTGCAGCCGGGGCTCACGTGCTCCCAGGGCAGGCGCCAGTCCAGCTCGTAGGGCAGATGCACCAACTCGTTGAGGTCGATGCCGTTTTCGGCGGCGGCTGCCTTCCAGTTATCGAGCGAGAAATGCTCAACCCAGGCGTCAAAGCGAGAGCCCGCACGCCAGGCATCGATGATGACGGGCGTCATATCGCGACCGGCACGCGAGAGTGCGGCCTCGATGAGCGAGGTCTCGGCATCGTGGTAATGCACGCGGACGGCGCGATTGCGCACGCTCGTGATAAGCAGCTTCTGCCGGCGCTTAACGTCGTCGTAATCGAGCTGCGGGCACCACTGAAACGCGGTGGCCGCCTTGGGGATAAAGACCGAAACCGAGATGGACACCGAGATAGATCCGCGGCGCGCCTTGGGCACCACGGAACGGCCAAGCTCCAACACGTGGTCGGCCAAGTTGGCGATAGCTACGATGTCCTCGTCGCGCTCGCCGGGAAGGCCCATCATAAAGTAGAGCTTCATGCGGTTCCAGCCGGCCTCGAAGGCCGCCTTGGCCGCACGGTCCAAGTCCTCCTCGGTCACGTTCTTATTGATGATGTCGCGCATGCGCTGGCTGCCGGCCTCAGGGGCAAACGTCAGGCCGCCCTTCTTTTCGCCGGCGACCGACTCTGCCATATCCACACCAAACGAATCCAGGCGCTGCGACGGAATGGACACGCGAATGCCCGTGTCCTCCAGACGACGGTTGAGCCTACCGAGCACATCGCGAATGCAGGAGTGGTCGGTCGTGGAAAGCGAAGTGAGCGAGACCTCGTCATAGCCGGTCTTCTCCAGACCCTGGATCACCGAGGACACGATCTGGTCGGCGGAGCGCTCGCGCACCGGACGATACGTCATGCCAGCCTGGCAAAAACGACAGCCACGAGCACAGCCGCGCAGAATCTCGATGGACAGACGGTCATGGACCAGCTGCGCATAGGGCACGCACGACTGCGAGAGCGGATTGGTAGCGCCAAAATCCTCGACGACGCGCTTGTACACCACGGGCGGCACATCCTTGCCCTCACGCGGCACGGTATAGCCGTGCGGCGAACAGGGCTCGTCATGGCGCACCTCGTAGAGCGCCGGCACGTAGTTGCCGGCAACAGACGCAAGCTGTTCAACGATCTGCGCGCGCGGGACTCCTTCGTCACGCAGGCGACGATGCAGCTGGCAGGTCTCGAGCAGCGACTCCTCGCCCTCGCCGATCAGGATAGCATCGAAGAAGGCCGCATACGGCTCGGGGTTATAGACCGAGGGGCCGCCGGCGATGATGATGGGGTCGTCCTCGCCACGGTCGGCCGCCAGCAGCGGAATACCGGCGAGGTCGAGCGCCTCGAGGAAGTTTGTGACGGCCATCTCGTGCGGCACATGCAGACCGACGATGTCAAACGAAGCGACCGGTGCCGCACCCTCGAGCGACAGCAGCGGAATACCCGCCTCGCGCATGGCGTCGCCCATATCGGGCCACGGCACATAACCGCGCTCGCAGGAAATGCCCTCGGCCTGGTTGAGAATGTTGTAGAGGATGGCGATGCCCTGGTTGGGCAGACCGACCTCGTAAACATCCGGATAGATCAGGCAGCAACGGTAGTCGGCATCGGCCTTGGAAAGCGTGCCCCACTCGTGATCGATATAGCGACTCGGCTTCTCGACCTTGGCGAGCAGCGGCTCAATTAAGTGAAAACAGTCTTGGTACGGAACGCGCAACGAAAACCCCTAAGCAGCGAGATCGGATACATCCTGGTAGGACGCCATAGGACGGGTGGCGCCGGCGACCGTGGTTACCAGGTCGCGAACGCGAGAGAACGTGGCAGTAACAACCTCGTTGGCACGGCTGTAGTCGACATCGCGCTCATAGAGCGAAACGAGTGCACGGCCCATGCCATAGGTGCCCGCGGCAGCGGTGAGCGCCTTGACGGCAAACCCGATATGCGGCGTCTGCTTGACGAGCGCGCGAGTGACGGCACGGATCACCAGGCCACCGGCAAGCACACCCGCGACCTCATAGCCGCGTTCGGGCTTAATGCCGCGCCCAAAGACGGCGGCGAGCTCAAAGAGCATGCCAACCTGCGCCAGCGCCATAACGGGATAGTCGGCACCCGGCAAGAACACCAAAGCCCCGGTCGCCATGTTGGTGAGCGCACACGAGGTGATGATGCGGTTTGCAGCGGCGATACGCATAAAGGCAAAGTTCGCGGCAAACGCCGTTTCCTTGTCGGTGCGATCGAGAATCCAACGCGCGAGCGTCTCGAGCAGATACGTCTTGTCGGTCGCCGCCACCACGCCGAGCATGGGCGTGGACTCCTCGATGAACGGCACCTCGACGGCAGACTCAGCGAGCACGCACACGGGCGCACCGGCAATCACGAGCTCCTGCACGGCGCTCTCCAGGCAGTCGGAGCCGCACGAGAGAACCAGCACCACATCGGTATCGGTCTTGGGAACGATACGCTCCTCACCTAGGCGTTCAACGCGCACAATGCCCGACGTCGTCTGCGGCACAAAGGCATCGCGGACCGTCTCGACCAAAAAGCGCGAGGCAGACGAATCCAAGTACACCGAGACGCGCACCGGCGTATCGGAGTCCTTCTTAACAGACGCGCCCATCTTAAAAGCGCGGGTAAGCTTGTCCACGGGAATCTTCATAGCAAACCCCTCCAGCGTTACGCGGCGCCCGAACGATGCCGCCATATGGATTGTACGATACCCACCGTCACCAACTGAATCATCATCGACGATGATCCGAAGCTAATGAACGGTAGCGGAATACCGGTAATCGGCATCATGCCAATGCACATGCCGATGTTCTCGAAGGTTTGGAATGCCCACATGCCGACGATGCCCACGCACGACAGGCGCAGGAACAGCGACTCGCACTTAAAGGCGACGCGAATCGTCGAGAACATAAGCAGCACATACAGGCACAGGAGCAAAAAGGACCCGCAAAAGCCGAAGGTCTCGGACAGGAAGGCGAAGACAAAGTCGGTGTGGAACTCGGGCAGAAAGCCGCCGGCAGACTGCGTCGCATGGCCCAAGCCCTTACCGAAAAAGCCACCCGAGCCAACGGCGATAAGCGACTGCTGCAGGTTGTAGGCATCGTCCGAATCGGCGTTGTCGGGGTCGATAAAGACCGTCAAGCGGTTCATCTGGTACTGCTTGATGAGCACGTCGTGGCCGAGTAGCGAATCGAAGACCGAGTCGAGCGCCAAGATAAGCGCCACCAAGCCCACCAACAGAGCCAGGGTGGACAGCACCCATTCGCGGCGCGCACCGCTCATGCAAATGACGATGGCGCCCGAGACCAGCACGACCAGGCCCGAGCCCAGGTCGCCCATGGCGACAACGGCCAAAAACGGGATGGACAGCATGCCGCAGAGCTTAACGTAGTCGCGAACGGTATCGATGCGCCCGTTGTACTGCGAGCCAAGCGTGGCGATGAAGAAGATGGTGATGAGCTTGGCAAGCTCAACCGGCTGGAAGGTCAGACCGATACCGGGGATCTTGATCCAGCCCGTCATACCTAGGCCGCCCGTATAGGAAAGACCGGGAATCTTGGGCGAGAAGATCACGATCAGGTCGATGACGAGCAGCGCCGTTGAGAAGTTGGAGATGCCGCGCAGGTCGGTACGCCAAACAAGCACCGCCAGGATTGCGCCAATAACGATTCCCAGCAGATGGCGTGAGAATGACGCATCGGCCTTAAACTGCGAGGCCGACCAGATGATGATGGCGCCGTAGGTAACGAGCGCCACAGAGGCCAGCAGAACACCGACATTGACCTTCTGGCGAAACGTGCCGCGCGAGGCCGAAAGCTGCTTGTTGACGCGGTCTAGGCTGCTACGGGAGCCGGTCTTGGTTGAGCGGAACAGATCCGCCGGCGAAAAATCCATCGCAACCTCCTATCGAACCGAAGAATCGCCCGAAGCCGATGAGGTATCGGGCTCGTCATAAATCACGCCGAGCACGTCACGCACGACATGCATTGCGGTATCGGAGCCACCGCCGCCCTGCTCTAGGACGGTAGCGATGACGTACTTGGGGTCATCGGCCGGGGCATAGGCGCAAAACCATGCGTATTCGTCCTCGCCGCTTTTCTCGCCCGTGCCCGACTTACCGTATACCTGCGGCGTCAGGGTGCCAAAGTGAGCCGCCAGCGACGTCGAAGCGGTATAAATCACGTCGTGCATGCCGTTGCGAACAAGAGCCAGATCCGAGTCGCTATTGATTTTGGCCTCCAGGCGCTTTTTCTTGCCCTTGCCGTTGTACTTATAGGCATCGCCGTCGCCATCGCGCGACACGGCCGACAAGAACACGTGCGGCACGTACTGCTTGCCGCCGTTGGCAAGGCCCATATAGGCGCAGGCCATCTGCAAAGGCGTCACCAGGATGTCGCCCTGGCCGATAGCAATATTGGTCATATCGCCCGCGTTCCATTTGCGATCCTCGGCCGAGGCGTCGGTAAAGTACGACTCTTTCCACTCGGCATCGGGAATACGGCCCGCGCCCTCACTCGGCAGGTCGATGCCGCAGGTCTTGCCCAGGCCCCAACGGCGAAAGACCTCCTGCAGGCCCTCGGAATGCTGGTCGTCGTAAAAGAATGCCTTGCCCATGTCGTAGAAGACGGGGTCGCACGAGTTGGCGATACCCGACTGCAGCGTCATGGTGCCGTGACCAGACGTCAGCCAGCAGCGCTTGCCCCAAGCCTTGCCCAGGCCCGTCCAATAGCCCGTGCAGTTGGTTGTCTGTGTTGAAGTGTAGGTTCCAAACTCAAGGCCAGCCAGCGCCGAGAGCGGCTTAATGGTCGAGGCCGACATGTACTGGCCGCTGATGGCGCGGTTGAGCAGCGGGTGCGAACCCTCGTCATCGTTGAGCTCGGTCCACACGTCGTTGGAGACGCCGCCGATAAAAACAGAAGGATCGAACTTGGGCTCGCTTGCCATGCCCAGGATCTCGCCGTTATTGGGATCGAGGCACACCACGGCACCGTTGCCGGCATTGCTGTAGCCTGTGGTCTTGGCAAGCTCGATAGCGCTCGCCAACGCCGTCTCGCAAGCCTGCTGAATCTTAAGGTCGAGCGTGAGCTTAATATCCGAGCCGGCCTTGGCGGGCACGGCACCGGCCTGACCGGTCACGTTGCCTGAGGCATCGACCTTGACGGTCTGCTCGCCGCGGATACCCTGCAGCAGGTTTTCGTAGTAGCTCTCAACGCCCGCCTGACCCACGATATCGCCCGACTGGTACGTAATCTGGCCAGCAGAGGCATCATTGTCATTAGAGGACTTCCTATTCTGCGCCTCGAGCTGCTCGGAGGTGATGGTGCCGGTATAGCCCAAGATATGGCAGGCGGTCTCGCCATACGGGTACTGACGCTCGGTACGCTCGGCAATCTTCACGCCCGGGAACTCGCCGGCGTGCTCCTGAATATAGGCGACCGTCGAGCGGCGCACGTCCGTCGCGATGGTATGCAGGCTCTGAGCGCCCTCGGAATTGTCCTGAATGTTGCGAAGGACCGCAATGTAGGGCATGCCCAGAACGTTGGCGAGATGATGGACCAACACGGTATCGTCGGCAAGGTCGCGATAGGCGACGACGGCAAGCGAGGGACGGTTTTGCACCAGCGCCACGCCGTTGCGATCGAGAATGCGCCCGCGAACGGCAGGCGTGGTGACGGTGCGAGTCTGATTGCTGTTGGCCTGTTTCTCGTAATAATCCGACGAGACCATCTGCATGCCCCACAGCTTAACGGCAAGCGCCGCAAACATCGCGCCCACGCCTGCGGTGAGGATGGAGAAGCGGCCCTTAAAGGCGGTCGCTGCGGTATTGCCCTCGCCCTCGGTGGCGCGCGGGGCCGTTCCATGCTGCGTGTCGTAGGTAAAGCGGGAATCGCCGCGACGCATAATGACCAGTGCGACCACAATGGCCACGAGCAGCACGATACCGGCGATAACAACCGTCATCTGGGAAGACATCTACGAGCCTCCCCTATTTGAGTTTGCGAGTCTTGGGCTTAAAGCGCATACCCGTCTGACGACCGCCACGTGCGGAGAATCCGTAACCGGACTGCGGCACGACGCCGGACATCAAAAACGGAATGGCGACCAGGCCCGTCAGGATCGAAGACGGCAGGGCGTGGCCAAAAATCGCCACGACAAAGCTTGTCTCCAGACTCATGAACAGCAAGATGATGCTGTAGATCACGTTGATGATGAGCGCGAAGACACCTACGGTAACGCCGCGCGCGCTCGGGGTGCCGCTTGTCTGACCGGCAGCGCTATGCACCAGGGCAAAGCTGCCAACCGTCAGCAGCAAAGACATGACGCCCACCGGAACAGCCGCCGAAAGGTCGTAAAACAGGCCGCTGCAAAAACCGCAGACGACGGCACGCGTGGGGTCGCCCGAGAACGCGCTCAGGCACACCAGGATAATCATAAAGTTAACGCGACCGCCAGCGATGGAGATCTGCGGGGCCAAACCCGCCTGCAGCAACACGCAGACGATGGCGGCAATCACAAAGGTACGGGAGCCAGCCCCCTGCTCGTGAAGATCCACGGACATGCCTCCCTATTCACTCGAACCGGAGTCGGTCGTTTCGGACGTGTCGGAGCTGTCGTCCGAACTCTCGTCCTTAGTCTTGGTCGCGGCATCGCGCGACGTGCCTTGCGGCGTGCTGTTGGCGGTGCTCACGTCCTCGTCCGAAGCCGACTGCTCGTCGGTCAGCGAGGTGATGACGAGCACTTCCTCGTTGTTCTCGGCCGTAGTCTGGGCGCGCACCACAATGGTGTAGTACACGTCGTTGGCAGACTTCTCCACCGAGGACACAGTGCCGAGCGGCAAGCCCTTGGGGAATACGCCACCGATGCCCGAGGTCACGATGATGTCGCCCACTTTGACGTCGGAGTCGACACTCACGTACTCAAGACGCAACGTACCGTCAGCCTGACCCTGCAACATACCCTGGGCACGCGTGTCCTGCACCATAGCGGACACGCCCGAGTTCTCGTCGCCAATCAGGCGCACGGTCGACGTCTTGGCCGAAACCTCGATAATCTGGCCGATAACACCGGCCGAGCTCGTCACGGGCATGTTAATGGAAAGCCCGTCGGCAGAACCCTTATCGATGGTGACCGTTGAGGTCCAGGCATCGCCCGAGGCGCCAACGATACGGGCCGCGGTCGACTTGAGGTTGTAGGTGGACTGCAGCCCGACCAGACCCTCCAAGCGCTCAGCAGTCTTCTGGGCCTCGGAAAGCTCAGCAACCTTTGAGGTCAGGTCCTCGTTTTGCTTTTTGAGCTCGTCGAGCGTTTCCTGCGACGCCGTGAGGTTGGAGAACACGTTGCCAATCGCATTGAACGGCGCGGCCACGGCCGAGCCCACGAAGCGCACCGGCGAGGTGATCGTCGTCACACCCGAACGAACGGCATGAATCGGCCCAGCCTCGCCCTCGCGGATGTAAAACGTGAGCAGCAACACCGAAATCAGGCTGAAAACAATCAACGGGCGCATACCCGTTGATTGTCGCTTGGTATTCAGATTTGTGGAGAAACCCGAAGATCGTGCCAAATGGAATCCACCTTTTGGAAATTAAGCATTGGTCTGGACGAAGCCACCGTCAAACGCGTTGGCCTCGAGCACGCGGGCGCAGCCGTTCACGACGTTATCGAGCGCCGTGGGGCTAACGTTGACCGAAACACCGGTCTCATCGCGCAGACGCACGTCGAGCCCGCGCAGCAGCGCGCCGCCGCCGGTCAGCAAAATGCCGTAGTACATGAGGTCCGAGGCAAGATCGGGCGGCGTGGCGTCGAGCGCGTCCTTGACGGCCTTGGCCATCTCGTCGAGCGGCTTGTTGAGCGCGCGACGGATCTCCTCGCTCTCGATGCGCACGGTCTTGGGCAGGCCCGTGATAACATCGCGGCCGTTAACCTCGACGTCGAGCTCGTCCTTGAGCGGGACGGCGGAGCCGACCTTGATCTTAATGTCCTCTGCCGTACGCTCGCCGATGGCCAGGTTATAGGCATCGCGAACGTGCGTGAGGATTGCCTGATCGAACTCATCGCCGGCAATGCGGATGGACTGCGAAACGACAATACCGCCCATGGCGATAACGGCGACCTCGGTGGTGCCGCCACCGATATCGATGACCATGGAGCCGGTGGGTTCCTCGACGGGCAGGTCGGCGCCGATGGCAGCCGCCATGGGCTCCTCGATCAGATAGGCCTGGCGAGCGCCGGCCTGGATCGTGGCCTCAAAGACGGCGCGCTTCTCGACCGACGTGACGCCGGAGGGAACACAGACGACGACGCGCGGGCGCGGAGTCCACGGATAGCGCTTCTCGGACGCCTTGTCGATAAAGTAGCGCAGCATTGCCTCGGTAACATCGAAGTCGGCGATGACGCCGTCCTTGAGGGGACGAACGGCCACGATGTTGCCGGGCGTACGGCCGAGCATGCGCTTGGCCTCGATACCGACGGCCAGGATGCGCTCATCGTTCTTGTCGATGGCGACAACAGAGGGCTCGCGAATGACGATGCCCTTGCCGCGCACGGAGACAAGCGTATTGGCGGTGCCAAGGTCGATCGCGAGATCGCCCGCATAGCTACCGAAGAACATATCCATCAAAGAAAACAACGCAACTCCTGATATGTTGGATGATTGCTGGAAAACTACTAGCCCATCATACTAGCGCAAGCCCGGCACCTCACTTGCGGTGAAGCGCCGGGCAAAGCCAAATCCCATAAGGTCACTACTGGTTGTCAGCGGCCGAGAAATCGATATCGAGCGAAGACACGGCCCAACCGATATGGTTGTCGGAACGGACGAACTTGACGGTGTACTCCTGCTCGCCGCCCTTGGACAGCGATGCCTTCACCTTGGCGGTCGTCTCGGTCATGGACTGGTCCATGCCCTCGACGGAGACGGTAGCACCCTGCGGAATCGAGGAGATGATCATCGACTTGGCGTCCTCGGACAGGCTCGAGGCGAGGCAAGACTCCGCCTTGGCGGTGTCGCCATCGCCGGCAGCCTGGAACAGGTCGGTAACCACCGACTCCTGAGACGGGAACCCAAGGCCGCGCGTGTAGGCAAAGCCCAGACCGCCCGCGGCGATCAGGATGAGCAGAAGCAGCACGATGAAGACCTTGAGACCCGTGTGGCGATGACGGCGACGGACCTTGGCCTGCTTACGGTCTTGGCGGTCCTGCTGAACCATCTCGGACTCGGACAGCGTGAAGAAGCCGGTGTCCGAGGGGT
>NZ_JADNOH010000102.1 GCF_015557435.1 Collinsella aerofaciens | reverse complement strand
GGTCACCAAGCACAACCTCAAGTACCGCCGCTACTACCACCAGTTCGACTACTAAGAGCTGGTCGTAGGTCCGATATCTTGGCTGGTTGATATCTCGACCCTACACAAGGGCGTCCGTGTTCGCGCGGGCGCCCTTTTTGCGTTGGGGCATGCCGGCCGCTAGTGCGAGTGGCTCTGCGGGGCTGGTCGGGAAAGCGTGTCCCGGAATTAGCGCCCAGAGTGGGATGCGGTTTCCGGTAGAAGCCTTAGCGGAAAGCTTGTTCCGGAATTAGGGCCTGGAATGGGATGCCGTTTCCCGTTGGGATGGGTTTGGGAAAGCGTGTCCCATTCTGGAGGCTCATTCCGGGATGCATTTTCCCGATGGGGTGGGTTTCGGAAAGTGTGTCCCGTTCTGAGCGTCTATTCTGGGATGCGGTTTCCCGTTGAGGCTTCAAGCGGAAAGCGTGTCCCGGAATGGCCGCTCGAAATGGGATGTGCTTTCCCCAATGTTTCCAAATGAATACGCTGTGAGCCGTGGGAGACGATTCTCCCCGCAAGCACTCTAGTATGCTAAAGTACCCAGAAGACCGGCGGAGCTATGCCGGTCTTCTGTTCTATACGAAGCACAGCATGAGGAGGCTCACCAGATGACGGCCACACCGTGGGGATTCCGGGACATATTGCCCGAGGAGGCTCAGGCGCGCGAGGAGATTGCGCTGACGGTGAAGGGCTGCTTTAGGGAGCATCATTACCTTCCGGTCGAGACGCCGCTGCTCGAGGACAAGGGTTCGCTTGAGGAGGGCGGCCGCATCGCGGATACGCCGTTCAAGCTCTTTGACGACGATGGTCGCCTGCTGGTGGTTCGTCCCGACAACACGCTGCCGATCGTGCGCCTGGTCTCGACCCGCATGCGCGCGGCCGACCTGCCACTGCGCCTGCGCTACGAGGCGCCGGTGGTTCGTGAGTGCCAACGCAATGCCGGCGGTTCGCGTCAGTTTACGCAGTTGGGCTTTGAGCTCATTGGCGCGGGTGACACCGCGGGCGACGTGGAGATTGTCTCGCTGGTAGCGGAGGCCGTGCGCAAACTCGCGCTGCCCGATGCGCACATTATCGCAGGCAGCGTGCGTCCGTTTAAGGAGCTGCTCGCGGCATGCGAAGATCGCGAGCTGGCTGTCGAGGCGCTGCGCTGCGTGCACGCCAACGACTTTGTGGGCCTCGATGCCCGCGTGGCGGAAAGCGCCGAGCCCGAGGCCGTCAAGGCCGCCATTAGCGAGCTGCCGCGCCTGCATGGCGGTGCCGAGGTGCTCGACCGCGTGGACGCGCTGCTGGCAGCGGCCGGTATCGTCGCGCCGTTGACGCGCGAGCTGCGTGCCCTGGTTGAGGGCCTGGCTCCCGAGGATGCACAGGTGCTGTCCTTCGACTTCTCCATCATGAATTCTTTCGATTACTACACGGGCCTGGTCTTTAAGGCCTATGCCGGTGGCCTGCCCGATCCGGTGGGTTCGGGCGGTCGCTACGACTCCATCTTTACCGGCGCGTTCGGCGACGGCATCGAGGTGCCGGCGGCGGGCTTTGCCTTTTCGCTCGAGCGCCTGGAGGCCGCGCACACCTCGGCCGAAGACGCCGCCTCCGATGGCGACCACGCCGTGGGACGTGGCGCCGAGGGCCCGCTGCGCATCGCCGTGCCCAAGGGTTCGCTCAAGGCCGATACCCTCGACGTGCTCGAGGCCGCGGGTTTGGATGTCTCTGAGCTGCGCGATCCCGGTCGCCACCTGATCGTGCGCGGTCGCGACACGCGTGCCGACGAGGGCGCGGTCGGCGATATTGAGTTTGTCATCGTGCGTCCCAGCGACGCGCCCGCCTTTGTGGGTTGCGGCGGCGCCGACTGCGGCATCTGCGGTTGGGATTCGCTCATCGAGGCCGACCTCAACCTGCTGCAGCTGGTCGATCTGGGCTACGGCCTGTGCACCTTTATTGAGGCGGAGCCCGCATGGCGCGCCGGCCAGGCTGAGCGCAACTATGCCCGTCGTGGTTCTCTGCGCGTAGCCACCAAGTACCCGCGCATCGCGAGCGCTTGGTATGCCGAGCGCGGCGTGAATGCCGATATCGTCTCCCTGCACGGCAATATTGAGTTGGGCCCCATCGTCGGCATGACCGACCGTATCGTGGACATCACCGCCACGGGTGCGACCTTGCGCGACAACGACCTGGTCATTACCGGCCGCATCATGGATTGCACGGCGCGCTTCTTCGTCAACCCGGGCGCCGCGCGCCTGGATCCGCGTGTGCGTAACCTGGCCGACCGCCTGGCGGCTGCCGTGAAGGACAAGCATTTTGAGCCCGTCGCGGGCTCGGCACAATAGCGCGAGCGCGCGCGGGCGCCCCCACGTCCGGGCTGCGGGTCGATTGTCGCCACCGCCCGGCTTCTCGTTTCTCAAACGCAACCTAACCGATAGGGGATACCGATATGAAGACCATCAAACTTGCTCCCGGTGAGCGCCTCGTTACTAACCAGCTCAACCGCAAGGGCGTGCTGCCGCAAAACATCGTCGACGCCGCCCGCGATATCGTGGCCAACGTGCGCGCCAACGGCGATGTCGCAGTGCGCGATTATTGCCAGCGTTTTGACGGCGTTGAGCTGCAGAGTTTCCGCCTTCCGCAGGAGCAGATTGACACCGCGCTCGAAGGCCTCGACCCGGCCTTTGTTGCCGCGCTCGAGAAGGCCGCGCGCCAGATTCGCGAGTTCCACCAGCGCGAGGTCGAGCAGAGCTGGTTTACCACGCGCCCGGACGGCACGATGCTCGGCGTCAAGGTGACCCCGCTCGCAGCTGCCGGCATCTATGTGCCGGGCGGCCGTGCGCAGTATCCCTCCACCGTGCTCATGAACGCCATTCCGGCCAAGGTGGCCGGCGTTAAACGCGTGGTCATGGTGACCCCGCCGCAAAAGGATGGCCTGATCAGCCCGTATACGCTCGCGGCTGCCAAGCTCGGCGGCGTGGACGAGATCTATATGGTGGGTGGCGCCCAGGCTGTCGCTGCGCTGGCGTACGGCACCGAGAGCATTCCGCGTGTCGATAAGATCACCGGCCCGGGCAACGCCTTTGTCGCCGCGGCCAAGCAGATCGTGTCGGGCGACGTGGGCATCGACATGGTCGCCGGCCCGTCCGAGGTCTGCGTGCTGGCCGATGCCACGGCCAAGCCCATGGTGGTCGCGGCCGACCTGATGGCTCAGGCCGAGCACGATCCGCTGGCCGCCTGCTATCTGGTGACCTGCGACGAGCAGTTTGCGCGCGAGGTCGAGGCGGGTATCGATATTCTGGTGGCGCAGTCGCCGCGCGCCGAGATCACGCGTGCCTCGCTCGATAACGAGGGCACCATCGTGGTGGCCGCCGACATGGCCGCCGCCGTCGAGGCCGTGAACACCGTGGCGCCCGAGCACTTGGAGCTGCACTGCAAGGACGCGATGGGCCTGCTCGGAGGCATTCGCAACGCTGGCGCCATCTTTGTGGGCGCCTGGAGCTCCGAGCCGCTCGGCGATTACGTCGCCGGCCCCAACCACACGCTGCCGACCGGCGGCACGGCCATGTTCTCCAACCCGCTTTCGGTGGAGGAGTTCGTCAAACGCTCGAGCGTTATCTGCTATACGCCCGAGGGCCTGCTTTCCGACGCTCCCGCTACGCAGCGCCTGGCTGAGGCCGAGGGCCTGTGGGCACACGCACTTTCGGCCGCACTGCGCCGTCGCGTGCTGGAGCAGGGCGAGGACTCCGTGAGTGCCGAGTCGCTGGCCGCGGCCGACCTGACCAAGGTCGCCTGGCCGGGCGATACGATCGCGACTGTTGCCGAGGGCGTGGACCTGGCGGCGGCTGCGAGCAGTGCCGCCGGTGCGGCCGGCGAGGAGGCCTAACATGGCCGAGCTTTCACCCCGCATGAAGGAGCTCGTCCAGCCTTACCTGGCCGGTATTGAGCCCTATGATCCCAACTTTACGCCCACGCGCATCAACCTTTCGGCCAACGAGAACACCTATCCCGTGCCGGCAGGTGTACGCGAGGCGGTCGATGCGGCCCTTGCCGCCACGCCGCTCAACCGCTATCCCGATCCCATGTCTAACGACCTGCGCGACGAGCTTGCTGTCTGGCATGGCGTGACGCGCGAGAACATCTGCGTGGGCAACGGTGGCGACGAGCTGCTCTATAACTACCTGCTGGCGTTTGGCGGCGCGGGGCGGACCCTGCTCAACTGCCCGCCGTGCTTTAGCGAGTACGCCTTCTTTGCATCGCTGTGCCAGACCGAGGTGCGCGACGTGTGGCGCGATCCGGCAACCTTTGAGCTCGATCAGGCTGCCGTGCTTGCGGCGGCGCCCGAGTGCAACCTGGCCATCGTGACCTCGCCCAACAATCCCACGGGCGATGTGGCGCCACTCGACTTTGTCGCGGCGCTGTGCGATGCCTGCCCTGGCATGGTGATGGTCGACGAGGCCTACGTTGAGTTTGCCGACGATTCGTTTGGCACGGCAACCACGGCGCAAGGCCTTATCGCCGAGCATCCCAACCTGGTGATTTTGCATACGCTGTCCAAGGCGTTTGGCGCCGCCGGCACGCGTCTGGGCTATGTGATCGCGGCGCCCGAGGTCATCGATGTGTTCGCGGCGATTCGCCAGATCTATTCGGTCAACGTGCTGAGCCAGGCCGCAGCGCTTGCCTGCGTGCGTGCCCGCGATGCATACGCGCCCGTGGTGGCGCAGGTTGCATCCGAGCGCGAGCGCGAGCTGTGCGCCCTACGCGCAATGGCTGCCGAGGGCCTGCCCGTGGAGGTATGGCCGAGCGCGGCAAATTTTGTGCTCGCGCGCACGCCGCATGCCACGCGCGTGCGCGAGCGTCTGCGCGACGAGTATTCAATTTTGGTGCGCGACTTTAGCTACGCGCCGGGGCTCGCGGACTGCCTGCGCATTACCGTGGGCACCCCGCAGGAAAACGACGAGGTGCTGGCCGCGTTTGCCGCGCTGGTGAAGGAGGAGATGTAGATGGACCGCTATGCCGAGGTAACCCGCAAGACGGGCGAGACCGACATTGTCGTCAAGCTCGACCTGGATGGATCCGGTGTGTGCGATATCTCGACCGGCGTACCGTTTTTCGACCACATGCTCAACGCCTTTGGCCGCCATGGCCTGTTCGATCTGACGGTGCACGCGGTGGGCGACGTGGAGGTCGATGCGCACCACACCGTCGAGGACACGGGTATTGTGCTGGGCGAGGCGTTTTGCCAGGCTCTGGGCGACAAGGCGGGCATTACACGCTTTGCCGACGCGGCGATCGCCATGGACGAGACGCTAGTGATGGCTGCTGTTGATATTTCGGGCCGCGGGCAGGCCTACTGCGAGCTGCCCGTGCCGACCGAGCGCGTGGGCAGCTTCGATACCGAGCTGGCGGTCGAGTTCTTCTACGCCTTTGCGCGCGACGCCAAACTCACGCTGCATGTGCGCGAGCTGGCGGGCGGCAACTCGCATCACATTATCGAGGCCGCCTTTAAGGCCGTGGGCCGCACGATGCGCCACGCCTGCGAGCTCGATCCCCGCGTGCAGGGCATCCCCAGCACCAAGGGCTCGCTGTAACCTACCAAAAAGGGACAGGTTTATTTTGGCAGGTTTTATCTGCGGAAATGCTGTCTCATGTGGTGGGTGAACGTTTAACCGACCAAAATAAACCTGTCCCTTTTTGGCAGGTTTTGGATGAGGAAAAGGGAGGGTCGCGTGGGCGAACCGAAAATCGTGGTGGTCGACTACCACAAGGGCAACTTGTCGAGCGTTGCGCGCGGGCTTGCGCGCGCCGGTGCCGCCGCCTGCACGTCGGACGATCCGGAGCAGATTCGCCGCGCCGACGGCCTGGTCATCCCGGGCGTGGGCGCGTTTTATGACGCGATCGCCTTTATGCGCCAGAGCGGCGAGGAGGCGGCCGTGCTCGATGCCGTTGCCGCTGGAACTCCGTTGCTCGGCATCTGCCTGGGCCTTCAGCTGTTTTTTGAGCGCGGCAACGAGGGCGTGCCTGCGGACGAGGGCGCGGTCGCCGACGGCAACGCCTCCGAGTGGGCTGGCGGTCCTTGGGTCGATGGCCTGGGCATCATGCGCGGCTCGTGCACACGCTTGGAATCGAGCCGTCTGAAGGTACCGCACGTGGGCTGGGACCAAGTGCATATGACGCCCGCCGGTACGGCCGATCCGCTGCTCGCCGGCTTTGCCGAGGGCGCCAACATGTACTTCACCCACAGCTACGCGGTGGCTGACGACGCCGATGTCGCCGATGTCTTGGCACGCACGCACTACACGCGGAGCTTCCCGTGCATCGTGCGCCACGGCAGCGTGTGGGGTTGCCAATTCCATCCCGAGAAATCCTCCGCGCTGGGTCAGCGCATCCTTAAGAACTTCGTCAACATCGTCGAGGAGGCCGGCCGATGATCCTGTTTCCCGCAATCGATTTGATCGGTGGCAAGGTCGTGCGCCTGGAGCGCGGCGATCGCAGCCGCTGCAAGGTATATTCCGACGACCCCGTGGCCGTCGCCCGCTCCTTTGCCGAGCAGGGCGCGAGCTGGGTGCACGTTGTCGACCTGTCCGCCGCTTTTGGCGAGGACGAGGACGCATGCGCTGCCAATTCGGCGGCGATTAAGGCCAGCTGCGGCGTCGACGGTCTGTCTGTGGACGTGGGCGGCGGCGTTCGCTCGCTCGCGCGTATCGACGAGCTTGCCGGCTACGGCGCGCGTCGCATTGCGCTGGGCACGGTGCTCGTGACCGAGCCGGGCTTTGCCGAGGTGGCGGCCCGCGGATTTGGCGAGCTGCTGGTGGCAGACATCGCTGCGCGCGATGGCCAGGTCAAGGTGAACGGCTGGCGCGACGGCGCGGGCGTGGCGCTCGACGATGCCGTGGCGCAGCTCAGCGAGCTGGGCTTTAAGCACCTGGTCTACACCGACATCGCGCGCGACGGCATGCAGACGGGCATCGACGTGGCTGCGTATCGCCACGTGGCGCAGGTCGCGGGCTTTCCCGTCGTGGCGTCGGGCGGCATCTCGACGCTCGACGATATCCGCGCACTCGCCGCGGTGGGCGAGGACGCCATCGAGGGCGCCATTACCGGTCGCGCGCTCTACGAGGGCAACTTTACGCTGGCCCAGGCGCTGGCCGCCGCCCGAGGGGAGGAGTAGCCCATGCTTACCAAACGCGTGATTCCCTGCCTGGACGTCAAGGACGGCCGCGTGGTCAAGGGCGTCAACTTTGTGAGCCTGCGCGATGCTGGCGACCCGGTGGAGCTGGCGCGTGCCTACGACCGCGAGGGTGCGGACGAGGTCGTGTTTTTGGACATCACCGCGACGAGCGATAACCGCGCGACGACCATCGAGATGGCGGCGCACGCGGCCGAGGAACTCGCTATTCCCTATACCGTGGGCGGCGGCTTCCGCGACCTGGCGGGCATGCGTACCATGGTTGCGGCCGGCGCCGACAAGGTGTCGCTCAACTCTGCTGCCGTGCGTGACCCGTCGCTGATCAGCCAAGCTGCCGCGGCGTTTGGCAGCCAAGCCGTGATCGTGGCGATTGATGCCAAGCGCGTCGGCCTGCCCGGCGAGCCGGGCGCCGACAAGTGGGAGGTCTTCACCGCGGGAGGCCGCAACGCCACGGGTATCGATGCTGTGGCGTGGGCCGAGGAAGCGGCTCGTCGCGGCGCCGGCGAGATTCTGCTTACCAGTATGGACCGCGACGGCACCAAGGCCGGCTTCGACCTGGCGCTTACCCGCGCCGTGGCGCGTGCGGTGCCGATTCCCGTCATCGCGAGCGGTGGCGTGGGCACGCTCGAGCATTTTGCCGAGGGTGTAATCGAGGGCGAAGCCGACGCCGTGCTGGCAGCCAGCGTCTTTCACTTTGGAACTTTCAGCATCCGCGAAGTGAAGGAATATATGGCCAGTCAGGGAATCCCTGTGAGATTGGACTTTTAAATGGAGCAAGTGACGACTGCGGCCGAGCTTACATACGACGCCAAGGGGCTGATTCCTTGTGTGGTTCAGCAGTATGACACTGGCGAGGTGCTTATGGTTGCTTGGATGAATGAGGAGTCGGTGGGGCTGACGCTCAAGACCGGGACCACGTGGTTTTGGAGCCGTAGCCGTCAGGAGCTCTGGAACAAGGGCGCGACGAGCGGCAATATGCAGGAGGTCAAGGAGCTCTGGGCCGACTGCGATAGCGATACGCTGCTGGTCAAGGTGGACTCTCCGGGCCCGGCTTGCCACACCGGCAACCGTACCTGCTTCTTTAAGAAACTCGCCTAGGGCGGGCGCTCTGTTAGGCGCTCGGCAAAACGGAAAGGATTGAACTATGGGTGTGCGCACCGCAAATGTTCAGGATGGAAATATTGGTGAGACGCTGACGGGCCTGGCCGAGGTGATTCACGGCCGTCGCGACGCATCGCCACAGGAGAGCTACACTGCTCGTCTGCTGACCGACGTCGAGGACGAGCTGCTCAAGAAGCTGGCCGAGGAGGCGAGCGAGGTCATCATGGCCTGCAAGGACAACGACCACGACCACATTCGCTACGAGGCCGGCGACCTGATCTACCACCTGCTCGTAACGCTCGAGCGCTACGGCATCACCCTCGACGAACTGGCCGGCGAACTCAACGCCCGCCGTCACTAGTCAAGCCCAAATTAGCTACCCTGGCCCCATGGAAGTTGCGGTGAAATAGGGACTGTTTAAACGCTTCATCAGGCAAAACAGTCCCTATTTCACCGCAACTGATGAAGGGGATGGGTTAGAAGAGGGGCGCGGGCTTCCATTCGCCAGTGGGGTGGGGGATGTCGAAGGTTCGGTAGCCGCATTCGTAGGCGTGGGCCTGGGCTTCGCGGATGTTCCAGCAGATATCGAAGGCGCGGTGCGCGTCCGAGCCAAAAGTGATCGGCACCTCGGCGTGGGCGAAACAGCGCAACAGGCCGGTCGCGGGATAGTAGTCGTCGAGGCCCTTGCGCGGCGCGGCGGTCGAGACCTCAACGCGGCGACCCGTATCGTGAGCGCACTCGGCCATCTGCTCCCAGAATGGCATGGGGTCAAAGTCGGGCGCGAAGCCCTCCTTCGAAAAACGCATGACCAGATCGGGATGGGCCATCACGTCAAAGTTGAGCGAGCTCTCGCAGGCGTGGCACCAGTCGTCGACATAGCGCTCCCATACGCCGCGCACCCCCAGGTTCTCCCAAACATGCAGGTTGGTGTCGTCGTCGATCCAACCGCAGAGCGAATCATGCGTGTCGGGGCGAGCGACATCCTCCGTTCCCGCCGTACCCGCGGCGCCGGCCATGATATCGCCGGGGTCGCCGATCCAATGCACGCTGCCCAGGCGCACCACGGCGCCATCGGACCAGCGTTCAACCAAGGGCTCGCAGCCCTCGTACCAATCACATTCAAATCCGTAGATAAAGCTGAGCTCCGGCGCAATCTGCGCGGCGAGTTTGCGGGCGTCCTCAAATGCCAGGCGATGCACCGGCAAGTCGCCCTCGACAACCTGCACCTCGCAGTTAGCATCCATGCTGGCAGGCAAGGTGAGGTGGTCGGTCGAGACCATGACCTGGCAGCCGGCTGCTGCGGCAGCGCGAACGTTTTCCTCAAACGAGGCACGTCCGTCCGAAAACGAGGTATGGGTATGGCAATCAACCAGCGGGCACGTGGACATGGCGGCTCCTTTGCATTTGGCGAATCCGCTCCATTGTAATGACGCGGCGTCTGGCATGTCGTGCGCGCCGCGAGTTGAAATCGAGTGGAAAGGCTGTGCAGCGCGCGGTGCGGCCTCGTTTGCGCTCTCAAAACGTGTACATCAGCCTCCAAAACCGTCAAAAAATGACATGTTTGGAGGCTGACGTACACGTTTGAGGCGAAGGCAAGGGGCGGCAGCGGCGCACGTCAGCTCCAGTGCTACTTGCTCCGCTTCGCCGCCCGTTTGGATTGCACGGTCACCACCGCGTGGCGTATGGCGGTGATGGGGCGATAGAAGATCATGCGCGGGCCCGACCAACGCATGACCTCGCGGATCTTCTCGCGCATGGCAGGCCGATAACAATGCGAGGGACAGGCCGAGCAAAACGTCTTGGTGCCCATATGCGGGCAGCGCTCAATGCGTGCGACGGCGTATTCTCGCAGCTCGGCGCATTCGGGACAGAGGGCGATGGTTCGGAATCCGAGCTTTATGCGCGCGGGCGCATCGCCACCAGCAGCCCGCACGCCCGCACGCCCGCCGCCATGATGCCCGCGGCACCACAGGGCGATCATCTGCGACACCATCTGGGCCTCGCGCGCACGCTCGCCCGCCAGCTCCGGCGTGTCGGCCGGGCGCGCCATTAGCTGAGCCTCCCGTGCTCGACCGAAAGCGAGCAATCGGCAAACGCGCAGGTGCTGGCACGGTGGCTCACCAGCACGATGGTCTTGCCACGGCGCTTGAGCTCATCGACCGCCTGCATCACGGCTGCCTCGTTGAGGGCATCGAGCGCGCTGGTGGGTTCGTCGAGCAAAATGAAGGGCGCATCGTTGAGGAAGATGCGCGCGAGGCCGATGCGCTGACGCTCGCCGCCCGAGAGCGAGTCGCCCAGCTCGGCGACGGGGGTGTCGAGGCCCTGCGGCAGGCGGTCGATAAGCGCAGTGAGCGAGGCGGACTGGCAGGCGTCGAGCAGCTCGGCATCGGTGGCGTCGGCGCGCGCGACGAGCAAGTTCTCGCGCACGGTGCCGCAGAACAGGTGCGTGTCCTGGGTCATATAGGCCTCGTGGCCGCGCAAGCTCGCCGTGTTGATGCGACGGGTGTCGATGCCGCTCACCGTGATGGCACCGGCGGTGGGGTCCCAAAAGCGCATGAGCAGCTTGAGCAGCGTCGACTTGCCCGAACCCGAACGCCCCATGATGCAGGTCATGGTGCCGGGCGCAAAGGTGCAGGTCACGTCGTCGAGGATGAGGTTCGCGGCCGTCTCGTCCGCCACCTGTCCTGCGTCGTCGGCACCCGCGTCACCCGTATAGCTAAAGCTCACATGTTCGGCGGCGGCGCCAGCGAACTCCACGTCCTGTCCGTCCGCGACCTCGGCACACTGGGGCTGCTCATCGAGCAGGTCGAGCACGCGCGCGCCCGAGGCGAGCGTCTCCTGTAGCGAGGCGCCCAGACGGCTCACGGCCATTACCGAGCCAAAGGACGACACAAAGGTAAAGACGGCGACAAACGCCGCGGCGAAATCGATCGTTCCCGCAGCCACCAGCTGCAGCGCACGTCCGAGCATCACCAGGTTGGCAACGAGGATGAGCGCGTCGGCCACGGCCTCGCTGGCTGCCTGGCGGCGCTTGAGGCGTGCGTCCACGGTGCCGACCTGCTCGGTCAGCTCGCCCAGGGCGCGACCGCGATCGGTGCCGCCGGCAAACTGGATGGTCTCGGACGCGCCACGCAGGCTGTCGAGCACAAAGGCGCCCAGTTTGCCTGCGCCCTCGCGGCTCTGGCGGCCGGTGGTGCCACATGCCTTGGCCGAAACCAGAGGCAGCAGCACGCCCAAGACCGCATAGGCCACAAGCGCGATGCCGGCGAGCTCGGGGCTCACGGTCAGCAAGAAGCCCTCAAAGACGGCGGTGCAGACCAAGGCGATGGCGATGGGCGAGATGGTGTGTGCATAGAAGACCTCGAGCAGCTCAATATCCGAGGTGACGAGACTCACGAGCTCGCCCTTGCCGCGGCCCTCGAGCTTGGCGGGCGCCAGCTGGCGCAGGGCTCCGAACACCAGGTCGCGGATGTGCGCGAGTAGGCGAAACGCGATGTAATGGTTGCAGAGCTGTTCGCCATAGTGGAGCGGTCCGCGCGCGATGCCGCAGACGGCGCAGGCCACGCATGCGCCAACAAGACCCAGCCCCAGGGCGTTGTGACCCAAGGCGGCCATAAGTCCAAAGGCACCAAACGCCGGAACAAACGCGGCGGTAAGCATGCCGATGCTGCCCAGGGCGACGGCCAGCACGAGCCATCCGGCCAGCGGACGCACGAGCCCCATCATGCGCCACATGATGGACGGAGCCGAGCGACGGGCATGGCCGGAGCCGGATGCCGCGGCGGTTGCAGCCACGCCGGCACCGCCGCGGTCATCAGCGCAAACGTCATCGCCCTCGGCAGCCTCCACCACGGCAACATCCTCAGCCCCGTCCTCGGCATACGCATACGCCGAGAGCTGCTCCTGGCTGTCCCACATGCGTGCATAGACGCCCGCGTCTGCCAGAAGTTCGCCGTGAGTCCCGCGCTCGGCAATGCGACCGCGCTCTAGCACCAGAATCTGGTCGGCGTCCACGATGGTCGACAAGCGATGTGCCACCACGATCACGGTGTGATCGCCGGCAAACGACGCGATGACCTCGCCAATCGCCGCCTCGCTTGCAGCGTCTACGTTGCTCGTAGCCTCGTCAAACACATAGATAGGCGAGTCGTGCAGCAGGGCGCGGGCCATGCACACGCGCTGACGCTGACCGCCCGAAAGGTTGGTGCCGCCTTCGTTAATCACCATGTCGAGTCCGCCGTTTGCCTGCACAAAGGCCGCAACGCGTGTGCGGTCGAGCGCGTGCAAAAGCTCGGCATCGGTGGCATCGGGCTTGGCGAGCAGCAGGTTTTCGCGCAGGGTGCCGGCGAACAGATAGCCGTTGGTGGGCACCAGGGTCACGGCGCGCATAAGCGAGGCGGCCGTGGCATCGCGCAGCTCAACGCCGCCGATGCGAACGTTGCCCCGGTAGGCATCCTTGCGGCCTGCGATGATCCCCGCGAGTGTGGACTTGCCGCCACCGCTTTCGCCCACGAGCGCCACGAGCGAGCCGCGCGCGATGGTCGCGTCGGCGCCGTCCAACACGGTGCGGTCGCCGTAGGCATAGCCCACGCCGGAAAGTTCGATATCGCCGTGGCCGTCAAGCTCAACATTGCCGCGCTCGGGCTCGGGCGTATCCAAAATGCCGAACATGCGGCGCGAGGCAGCCATGCCGTTCATGGCCGTGTGGAACAGCGACCCCAGGCGGCGCATGGGCAAAAAGAACTCCTGCGATAGAAAGACGATGAGGAAGGCGGCGTCAAAGCCGATCTTTCCGCTGGCGAGTTGCAGCGCGGCGACGATAATGCCGAGTGCGGCGCCCATGTAGACGACCAGGTCCATGACACAAATGGAGCGCAGCTGCATCACCAGCAGGCGCATGGTCGCCCCGCGAAAACGCTCGGACTCGGCGTTGATGCGCTCGTGCCAGTCGCGGTCGGCCTGGTAGACCTTAAGGGTGGTGAGGCCCTGAACGGCCTCCAGGAACATGCCGCCCAGATCGACATAGCTGCCCCAGTACTCGGCGCCGATCTTTTTGGCGTTGCGCATGACCATCATGATGGAGACGGGGATGACCGGAACGCAGGCGAGCAACAGTGCGGCGGGAAGGCCCGCCTGGCCTGCGAGCAGCACAAACAGCGTGATGGGCGCCAGGCCGGCAAAGAAAAGCTGCGGCAGGTAACCGCCAAAGTACACCTGGAGCTGCGTGGCGCCCTCGACGCTGGTCTGCACGGCCTCGGCGGTGGGGACGGTCTCGGTGTAGGAGGGGCCGAGCGCGGTGAGCTTGTCGTAGACGAGCGAGCGCACGCGGCGGACGGCCTCGAAGGCAGCCTTGTCGCCGGCGCGCTGGGCCAGATAGATGGAGGCGGCACGCACGATGATGGCGGCGGCGAGCGGCAGAGCGGCCTGCTTGAGTGCATCGATGGCGAGCGAGGTGGGGAGGCCGCCGATGACGATACCGCCCAAGATGCGCGCGAGCACCCACATCACGGTAATGTTTGCCATGAGCGCAATCCACTTAAACAGGACGCTCGCCACAATGTAGGGCGTTGCCTGCGGAACAAGGGAGAAGAGCCGCTTCTCGAACATGGAACCTCCGGTGTCGTGACGGTGCCGCGCAGGATGCTCGACAGCCGTCTAGTTAGCCAAATGCAACTAGAGTACCATCGGGGGTTGCATAAGTACGCCGAGGGTTATTTTTGGCCGACGAACTGCGTAGAATGTTCAAAATTGTTGAGCGTGGCGAACTTAAGGGGTGGGTGTGGGCGGCGTGAGTTTGTCCTAGGCGTTGCCCGCTCCAAAACATGTACGTCAGCCTCCAAAACCGACAAAAAATGACATGTTTGGAGGCTGATGTACATGTTTGGATAGGGGCGAGGGCGGCGACGGACGAAAGTCACGCCTGTGCCACGTCCGATGTGCTAGCGTTTGGATGAATAAAACGAGCCCGTGCGGAAAGGATCCGGACCGTATGCAACGTGGAAGTACATCTCCGCTGTCCCGCGAGACCGATGCGCCCGAAACCATCGTCAAGCTGGAGTGCGACATCGACGATGCGTCGCCCGAGGTACTCGCCTATGCCGCCGACCGCTTGCGTGAGGCGGGCGCCCGCGAAGTGCACTGGCTGCCTCTCTACTGCAAAAAAGGTCGTCCCGGCTGGCAGCTGCAGGTAATCTGCGCTCGCGAGGACATTGACCGTCTGCAGATGATCATCTTTTTGGAAACCACGACCAACGGCATCCGCCGCCAGGTTATGGAGCGCGTCTGTCTGCCGCGTCGTTTTGAGCAGGTGGCGACGCCTTGGGGCGAGGTGGCCGTCAAAGTAGCCACCCTGCCCGACGGCAGCGAGCGCGCGGCTCCCGAGTACGAGGATTGCGCCCGTCTTGCCCGTGAGCACAACGTGCCGCTCCAACGCGTGATGCAGGCGGCCCAGAGCGCGGCACTGCGATTTGAATAGCGCGGCCGGCGACATCCCGCGCCCAGTCATATCCACCCCACCCGAAAGGACCACCATGAAATACCTCATCGCTTCCGACATCCACGGCTCGGCATATTGGACCGAGCGCCTGGTCGCCGCCATCGAGTCCGAGCAGCCCGACCGCATTGTGCTGCTGGGCGACCTGCTCTACCACGGCCCGCGCAACGACCTGCCGCGCGACTACGCCCCCAAGCGTGTGATTCCGCTGCTCAACGCCCTGGCCGACCGCATCATCGCGGTGCGTGGCAACTGTGACGCCGAGGTCGACCAGATGGTGCTCGACTTTCCCGTCATGGCGGACTACGCCATGCTGTTCGACGAGACCGGCCGCGAGCTGTTCCTGACGCATGGCCACGTCTTTGGCGCCGGCATGCACAACAGCGTCGACCACGCGCCCGCGCTGCCCGAGGGCTCCGCGCTCGTCTACGGCCACACGCATATCAAGGTTAACGAGGCAAGCGAGACGCACCCGGGCCTATGGCTCTTCAACCCCGGCAGCGTGAGCATTCCCAAGGATGGCACGCACAGCTACGGCATCTACGAGGGCGGTGCGTTCCGCCACGTGATCATGGAGGAGGACTAACCATGGCGCAGCACACGGCCCAGCAAAATGCCGAGGGCTCGCGCGATCTGTCCACGCTGGTCGACGCGTCGGCCGAGCTGCAGCATCTGGTGCAGACCATCTGGCGTCTGCGTCAGCCCGATGGCTGCCCGTGGGATCGCGAACAGACGCATCAGAGCATCGGCAAGAACATGATCGAGGAAGCCTACGAGGCGCTCGATTGCATTGAGGCGGACGACGTGGCGCATCTGCGCGAGGAGCTCGGCGACGTGCTCATGCAGGTCGTACTGCATGCGCAGATTGCGGCGGACGCCGGTGAGTTTACGCTGGCCGATGTGGCACGCGATATCGACGCCAAGCTCATCCGCCGTCACCCGCACGTGTTTGGCGATGCGGATGCCGATAACTCTGACGAGGTACTCAAGATCTGGGACGAGGTTAAGCTTGCCGAGAAAGCTGCCAAGGACAAGGCCGTGGCGGCAGGCGAGGCTGCGCCCGAGGGCCTGCTCGACGGCGTGCCCACGCACCTGCCGGCGCTGATGCAGGCTCAGAAGGTGTCGCGCAAGGCGGCTGCCGTGGGCTTTGAGTGGGAGACGGTCCAGGACGTGTGGGACGAGGTCGCCGAGGAGCGTGCCGAGTTTGAGGCTGAGGCTCCCGGCTCGCCCGAGCGCGAGATGGAGTTTGGCGACCTGCTCTTTGCCCTGGTCAACGTTGCGCGCAAGGAGGGAATCGACGCCGAGAGTGCTCTGCGCGCCAGCACGGCAAAGTTCCGCCGCCGCTGGGCCGCGATGGAGCAGATGACGGCCAACGCCCATATGGATCTGGCTGAGCTTTCGACCCATGGCCTCAACGACCTGTGGGATGCCGCAAAGGCGGAGGAGTAAAACTGCGGGAACGACGAGCTGACACGTCTCATCGTTCCCGCTAAATTTTTCGAAAACAATTGTATCCCTCGGTTAACTTAGGGCATAATGCAAAAGTGCGACATGGCTAACTTACGGAGGCGCACCGATGGTGCACGGTCGGCCAGTCGCTTGCATCAACTACGTTTCCAAGTGAGAGGGAGACAGCATGAGTGACATTTTGGACGTCTACGGTCGCGAGGTGCTCGACAGCCGCGGCAATCCCACCGTCGAGGTCGAGGTCGTGCTCGAGGACGGCAGCTTCGGCCGCGCGATGGTGCCTTCGGGCGCTTCGACCGGCGCCTTTGAGGCATGCGAGCTGCGCGATGGCGACAAGGGCCGCTATCTGGGCAAGGGCGTCTCGCAGGCCGTCGAGCACGTCAACAACGAGTGCGCCGACGCCGTCGTGGGCCTCGACGCCTTCGATCAGCGCGCCGTCGATGCCGCGCTGATCGCCGCGGACGGTACCCCCAACAAGACCAAGCTCGGCGCCAACGCCATCCTGGGCGTGTCGCTGGCCGTCGCCCGCGCCGCTGCCGAGTCGGCGGGCCTGTCGCTGTACCAGTACCTGGGCGGTGTCAACGCCCACCTGCTGCCCACGCCTATGATGAACATCCTCAACGGCGGCGTGCATGCCGACAACAACGTGGACTTCCAGGAGTTCATGATTATGCCGGTGGGCGCCCCGAGCTTTGCCGAGGGCCTGCGCTGGTGCGCCGAGGTCTACCACACCCTCAAGGGCGTGCTGCACGAGGCCGGCCTGGGCGGCGGCGTGGGCGACGAGGGCGGCTTCGCGCCCAACCTCAAGACCAATGCCGAGCCGTTCGAGTACATCACCAAGGCCGTGGAGAAGGCCGGCTTTAAGCCCGGCGTCGACTTCATGTACGCCATGGACCCGGCCTCGACCGAGTTCTACAACGCCGAGACCGGCATGTACGAGCTCAAGGGCGAGGGCGTTGAGTACACGAGCACCCAAATGGTCGATTACTGGGAGAAGCTCGTCGACACCTATCCCATCATCTCCATCGAGGACGGCATGGCCGAGGAGGACTGGGACGGTTGGGTCGAGCTTACCCGCCGCATTGGCAACAAGGTGCAGCTGGTGGGCGACGACCTGTTCGTCACCAACACCGAGCGCCTCAAGAAGGGCATCGAGCTGGGCGCCGCCAACGCGATCCTGGTCAAGGTCAACCAGATCGGTACGCTCACCGAGTCGCTCGAGGCCATCGAGACCGCCAAGGAGGCCGGCTACGCCTGCATCGTGAGCCACCGCTCCGGCGAGACCGAGGATTCCACGATCGCCGACCTGGTCGTGGGCGTCAACGCCGGCCAGATCAAGTCGGGTGCCCCGTGCCGCAGCGACCGCATCGCCAAGTACAACCAGCTCATCCGTATCGAGGACGAGCTCGAGGGCAGCGCGCGCTACGCCGGCAAGGCCGCGTTCTACAACATTCGCTAAGGCAAGTGGTGCTCGCGGGGCGGGGTTGACTCGGGCCCGCCCTACTTCTGCTTGCTGTCATTGGGCGCTGGGCCGTGTGGCTCAGCGCCTTTTTTATGTCGAGCAAAGGCCGCCGAAGGCGTTGTGCGCGCTCGTGCTATAACTAGAATACTTAGCGCAAACAAACCTCAACCGCACAAGGCGCACATGGATCAGATTTACGACAACAGGTACTATTCCGCCGGTTCGCGTGAGCCGTCGCCTCGCCGCGCGCATACGGTGCAGCTCGGCGGGTCCGATTATGCCGGTGCCGCCCGTCCTACGCATCGTGCGGCAAGTGCCTCGCGCTCCAATGCTCAGATGAATATGCCGGAAGACAGCCCGGTGCGTCCGTCGCGCTCGACGCATGCATCGTGTTCCTCGGCTCGGACGCACGACAGATCGAGCAGGCCGTCGAGCCGTCTTTCGGGCTCGGACTTTATGCACTACGCCAACGATAACGCGGTGGTCAAGGCAATCTACGACTTTACCCACGGACCCCAGCGAGGGCTGTTTATCGGTATCGTTGTGGCCCTGGCGCTCGTGAGCCTGTATTTTCCCGTGCGCGATCTGTATGTGGCAAAACGCTCGAGCGATATCTTGGCCAAGCAGGTCGAGATTCGCGAGCAGTATAACGACGACCTGCAAAAAAGCGTCGACAAGCTGCTCTCGGAGGAGGGCATCAAGGATGCGGCATCCGAGGACCTGGGCTTGGTAATGCCCGGCGAGACGAGGAT
This sequence comes from Collinsella aerofaciens, assembly GCF_015557435.1. Taxonomy (GTDB): domain Bacteria; phylum Actinomycetota; class Coriobacteriia; order Coriobacteriales; family Coriobacteriaceae; genus Collinsella; species Collinsella aerofaciens_Z. The sequence continues at coordinate 32,383 of NZ_JADNOH010000102.1, read as the reverse complement.
TGACGTCTTGGGCCTGGATGACGATTCGGATTCGTCGTCGAGTAAGAAGTCGTCGAACGCCAAGAAGGCCAGCGAAGTGGCCAAGGAGATCGAAGAAGTCGGCAAGGATGCGCCGTGGTACATTCAGGCGCTCGATACGCTGTTTGGTTTTAACGGCGTCGAGGGTCAGACGGTCGCGTCCAGCGGCGAATAGGCGAGTAGCGCCCGGAGGGGAGCCCGCAATGGCAGATTGCAAACGATATAAGGTGGCGGCGATCGACCTGGGAACGGTGTCGTCGCGACTGGTGTTGGCGCAGGTCGAGGCCGGGGCGATCGTGGAATCGTCCAAGCATACCGAGATTACCGATCTGGGCGAGGGCGTCGACGCGACGGGTCGCTTTTGCGAGGCGGCTGTGGAGCGCGTGCTCGCCGCGTGCCGCATGTTCGTGGCCGAGGCACGCGCCTTTGGGGCCGCGTGCATCTGCACCACGTGCACGAGCGCTGCGCGCGATGCGTCCAACGCCGCGCTGCTGCTGGACGGCCTGCGCGAGCTGGGGCTCGAGCCGCAGGTGATTCCGGGCGAGGTCGAGGCGCGCCTGACGTTTTTTGGCGTGGCGCACGACTTTGTCGGCGAGCGCATTGTCGTCGCGGATTCGGGCGGCGGGTCCACGGAGCTCGCGACGGGCGTGTACGCACCGGAGCGCGGGATCTTTGCGCTGGAGGGCACGCGCTCGCTGGACATTGGCTGCCGTCGCGTGACGGAGCGCTTCTTCTCGGCCTTGCCGCCTGCGGCGGGCGAGCTTTCGGCTGCAGCGGACTGGGCAGGTGAGCAATTCGCCGCCTACTTTGAGAGCCTGCCCAGCGACTTTGAGCGCGCCGAGCGGCTGGTTGCGGTGGGTGGCACTGTCACCACGCTCGTGGCGCTGGTTCACGAGTTGGAGCCGTATGACTCGAGCTTTGTGCACTTGCGCAAGCTTTCAATGGAGCAGATTTCGGCCGCTATCGAGCGCATGTCCGCGCTGGACGTGGAGGGCATTGCCGCACTGCCGGGCGTGCAGCCCAAGCGTGCGGGCGTGATTCTGGCCGGCGCCGTGGTGATCCGCGAGCTCATGCGAGCCGGCGGTTACCAGACGCTCACCGTAAGCGAGAACAGCCTGCTCGCCGGCATGGCCGCCACCATCAACGAAGTCCTCGACGGCAAAGCCCCCACCATCACCTGGACCCCGGAACTCAGCACCCTCAAATAAGTTGCGGCGAAATACGGACTAAAATCGCCCTTTGGGACCCCAAGCAGTCCCTATTCCACCGCAACTCAACAGCCGGCACTTAGGGACGTTCCTTTCCTGCCGGCAGCCTGGGACAGTCCTTGACTCGATATGAGTAGTCTATTTAGCCCCGTTCCAAATTCAGAAGCGCGGGGCGGTGGGACGTCTGCGTATTTGCTGCGCAAATCCGCACCGGCTTCGGTCGCCTGCCGGCGCCCTCGCCGGCTCGCTGCGGACGCTGCGCGTCCGCTTGACGCTCGCCCCCTCGCGGGTTCGAGTCCCGCCGGCATCTTAGAGAAACGAGCCCGCATCCCAAAAGGACACGGGCCCGTAAGCGTCATATGGTAGGGGCGGTGGGACTCGAACCCACAATCCTTGCGGCGAGAGATTTTAAGTCTCCTGCGTATGCCAATTCCGCCACGCCCCCGTGAGACTAGAAGTCTAGCACAAGCCGTCCGTTACGCGTTGACGGCCATCGAGTGCTGGCCTGACTTCTCCAGGAACTCTTGGAACTTGGCTTCGTCGCCCTTGTTCTTGTACTGCAGGGCCAGAAGGTATTCCAGTCGGCAAGCCTTGACCTTGTCGTCGCCGGCCTCCTCGAGCATGCGCTCCAGTTCGGGAATGTCGTTGTGGCGCTTGAGGATCATCGTGTCGTACATCAGCTGGCATTCGTGCGCGACCGCCTCTGCCTGGCCACCCTCAAAGCCCTTGATCTCGTGCAGCAGCTCCTTGGACTTTTTGCGGTCCTCCTGGCCAACGTAGTAGTTGAAGGCCTTGATTACCAGGTCGACGCGCTGCATCTTGGGCAGGTTAAGGCCCAGCAGCAAATCGAACATCTCGTCGGCGCGCTTGTGGTCCTCGCGCAGCAGGTAGGAGTTCAGGCGCAGGTAGTCGCGGTTGTAGCGCGGGTACAGCATGCTGGTGAGCTTGCTGTCGAGCAGGCGGTCGAACTCATCCCACTGCTTGGCGGCCATCAGCTGCTGCAGGCGCTTGAACGTGGTGCGTTTTTTAACGCTAAAGAACACCGATATGGCGATACAGATGATAACGACGGCGGTCCAGAGGGTGCGGGAATCGGGCATGATTAGAGTCCTTAGTCGCTCGTAAGGCGAGCGGTATGACAACATGTACTAGATGTATTATACGCAGCGTGCAAGCAAACTGGCACAAAAGCGCATCGAGGCCGAGCGCCATCGCTCGCTGCGGTACACTTACCTAAAGTAAACCTCGAAGGGAGACATTACCTATGAAGAAGATCGTTTTGGCTTGCGGTGCTGGCGCTGCTACTTCCACGCTCGTTGCCCAGAAGGTCGCCACCATGCTCGACGCCAACGGTTACGCCGGCAAGTATGAGATCGTGCAGTGCGCCATCTCCGAGGCCAAGGACGCTTGCGACGAGGGCGCCGACCTGCTGATCGCCACCACCGTTGCCCCCGAGGGCCTCACCTGCCCGTACGTGAGCGGCGTGCCCTTCATGACCGGCATGAACCGCGTCGCTGCCGAGAAGGCCGTTCTCGACGTTATGGCTCAGTAGGCGCTGCCTGTATGAATGAGCAGAACGCCAACCCGGTAGAGCTCTTTGGCATGCGCGTCGCCCACGTGGGCATTAACGCCACCGACCCGGCCGATGCCCTGGAGATCGCGGAGCTGTTCTCGACGATGATGGGCCTACCTGTCATCGAGACCCCGGTTTCGTACTTTAACGATTCGCTGATCGAGGTCATGAAGCAGAACGGTCGTGGCACCAAGGGCCACATTGGCTTTGCCGTCAACGACATCGATGCGGCCGAGAAGTGGTTTGCCGAGCGCGGACTCGAGGTCAACGAGGAGTCGCGCGTGCTGCTGCCCGACGGCGGCACCAAACTCGTGTACTTTAAGCGCGAGTTCGCCGGCTTCGCCGTGCATCTGTGCCGCGAGTAGCGCACAAGCTGCTATAGCTAGCAAAAAGGGATAGGGCCGCATGGCCTTATCCCTTTATTTATGCCGAGGGGCTTTCTATCGTGGCAGGCGAATCGTAAAGCGGCTGCCGACGCCCTCGACTGAGGTCACACCGATGACGCCGCCGTGGCTGTCGACGATCCACTTGGCGATGGCGAGCCCCAGACCCGAGCCCTGCGCGCCGGCATCGCGCGCGTTGTCGGCGCGGTAGAACCGTTCGAATGCGTGAGCTGCGGATTTCTGGTTCATGCCGATGCCCTCGTCCTCAACACTTATGTCGATCGTGCCCGCGCCCGCATCCGGCGTCACGCCAAACGAGATGGATGTGCCCGCGTCCGAATACTTGGCGGCGTTTTGCACGATCACGCGCAGAGCCTGCTTCACGAGCGCCACGTCGACGGGCGCGTCGCAGCGCGGGTCGCTGGCAAGCAAGGCGTCAAAAGCCAGCCGATACGTGTGCTCGGCATCGATCATCTGTGACTCCTCGCATACCTCGCCGACCAGTGCGGCCAGGTTGGTATTCGCACGCCGCAGGACCGTGCGCCCGGCATCGCCGCGCGCCAAAAACAGCAGCTGCTCCACGAGCTCCTGCATATGCTCGCTTTCGGCCTTGAGGGACGCGATGGATTCCGCCAGCACGTCCGGGTCATCTTTGCCCCAGCGGTCGAGCATGTTTACGTAACCCTGAATCACCGCGATGGGCGTTCGTAGCTCGTGGCTTGCATCGTTGACAAAGCGCATCTGCTGCAGCTTTGCCTCTTGCATCTGGCGCAGCAGGCGGTTGAGCGCGACCTCGATGCTCGCCAGGTCGGCGTCGCCGGTGGTGACGCTCGGCGAGTCGACGCTTGCGCGCTCGATGGCCTGCTCCAGCGTTTCCATCTTGCCGCCGGAGAGCTGCATACGGCTGAGCTCGTCTACGCGCAGGGCCAGGTCGTTGAGCGGTGCCATGGTGCGGCGCACGCGGCGGGCGCCGCCGAGCATGTTGAGCACGCTGATGACCTGCCCACCTGCAACGACAAGATAGAGGGGCCACAGCGCGATGAGGTCCTGCGCGAGGGGGAAGGTCTTGGTGGTGCGCGCAAGCTCGACGGTATAGGTGAGCGTGGCGGGGTCCCAGCCGTGCGCGGGCGTCAGCGACATGCCGTGGACGGCGGCACCGGGGATCCATCCCGCGGTAAACGCGCCGTCGGGCAGCGTTTGGTTATAGCCATAGATGAGGATCGCCGCCGCAGCAACCAGCAGCCACAGGTCGAGCCAGATGTAGCTCGCCAGGCGGCGCCACATGTAGCTCCAGTTGATGGCACGGGCGATGGAGGTGACGCGTTTGGTTTCGGCGTTACGCGCGACAGACATAGCCCACCCCGCGCACGGTTTGGATGATGCGGGCGCCGCCGGCGTCCTCGATCTTGGCACGCAGGTGCGCGATGTGCACGTCGACGTTGTTGGTATCGCCCACGTACTCGTAGCCGAGCGCCTCGTGCGCGATGCGCTCGCGCGTGAGTACGGTGCCGGCGTGCGCCATAAGCAGGGCAAGGACGTCGAACTCGCGGGCGGTTAGCACGATGGGCGAGCCGCCGACCGTGACCTCGCGGCGATCTGGATCGAGCGCGACCGAGCCCACGGTGAGCGCGGCGGGAGAAGGCGCGGCGGCGGTCCGGGCCGAGTCGCTGGCCGGGGGTATCGCAGTGGCGCCGACATCCGCGCCGCTCGCCGCGCCCGTCCCGATGCCGCCAACGCCCGAAGCCGCCTGCACGGCCTCCGCACGCTTCAGCGCCACGCGGATCCGTGCGAACAGCTCCTCGATCGCAAACGGCTTGGTCAGGTAATCGTCGGCGCCGGCATCGAGCCCGGCCACCTTGTCCATCACGGCATCGCGTGCGGTGACCATAATCACCGGCACATCCTTGTGCTTGCGGACGCGCCGCAGCACCTCCATGCCGTTGAGCTGCGGCAACAGCACGTCGAGCAGAATCAGATCGTAGTCGCGCTCCAGCGCCAGGTCCACGGCGGTGCGGCCGTCGGCGGCATGCTCCACCTGGTAGCCCTCGTGCTCCAGCTCGAGCGTCACAAAGCGGGCGATTTTCTCCTCGTCCTCTACGATCAGGATTCGTGCCATATGTGCCCCCGTCTGCGATTACTTGTCGTCGTTCAGATTCTGCTTGATGCCGTCCGCGGCGTCGGCAGCGTGGTCCATCAGGTTGTTGATGCTGCCGGGCACATCGCCGTCGCTGTCGATGCGGTAGCGCATGCCAAAGAACAGGCCAATCAGCATCAGCCATATCGTGGCGCCCCAGGCAAACAGCGCGACGATGGGAATCAGGATGGGGATGTTGAGGATGATGGCGTCGCGGCGCGTGGCGATAAACTTGGTGTCCAGGCTCAGACGGAAGAGCTTTTTGAGGTACTCCCACACGCTGTCCATTTTCTTGGAGAAGTCGGTCTTTTCACTCGACTTCTCATAGGCGGCTTGCGCGGCGACCATCTCGGCCGAAGGTTCATCGACCGGCGCGGACTCGGTGGCGGCGTGCGCCGACGTGGCCTGCGTCTTGCCCTGCGACTCAAGCCAAATGATGGCATCCAGAACGTTGCCGTCGGCGGCGTCGAGCGCGGCCTTGGCATCGGTGTAGCTCACGTTGCACTTGGTGCGGATGGTTTCAACTTTTTCGAGGTCGTCCATGACCTGTCCTTTCGTTCGATGGGCGCGACGCCGGGCGATTTGCCCGGGCGCGAGCGTTGCGTTCGGCGGCCTGCGTTGCGCGGCGCCGCCCCGCCCTTGGTCGAACTCTATAGTGCAGGTAATAGATTAAGCGATTCTTGAGCCAAGATTAATGTTGGATGAGTTTTTGGGTGGGATGAAGTTGATATTCAAGGGAGGCGGGCGCTTGCAAACTTTCCTCGTGGAGCTTCGTATAGAATGGCTTCGACCGTGGTAAAATTCTCGTAGTAAACCCGCCCGGCCTCTGCTCTCGAGCATGCACACTGGCGGGTCTTCTTTTATGCATCGAGCACAGGATCACCATGGCCGCCTGTGGAACAGAGGGCTTGGCACCAGGCCGACCATCCCCACCAAGTCGAAGTATCCAGAGTGGCACGAGCCGTACCAGGTGCGGTCGGACAACATGTTCGGCATACTCACCATCCTGAGTTACCTGCTGGAGCGCATCGCCCCCGAGACGGGCTGGCGCACACGCTTGTTTGAGCTGCTAGACAGGCTGGATGCCGACGAGCTGCGCCGCATGGGGTTCGCGGAGGGTTGGCAGGGATGCCCACTCTGGGGGTCGTATCTGCCCGCTGCGGCGGTGTCATCAGACGAATGGGGCTGGGTACAGCGGTTGTCGCGCTCATGTCGGCACGCTGGCCTTCGTAGCGACTGCAGGCAGGCCGTTGGGATGGGCTAGCCGGTGGGCATGGTGCGCCTTGTCGATGGTGACACTGCTGCACAAGCGCTATGCCGTCTGCGCCGGACGATGGACCGGTTGTGCGCGGCGGACACAAAGACCCTGGTGCGCGAGATCGCCCTGCGATGCGCCGGCAAGGCGGGCGGCCGTGGCGATAGCGAGCGCGGCCTAAAGCGCGCCCGCCGCAAGATCAAAAAGCTGCGCAAGATTGACCCCGAGCCCAGCGACAAGATCGTCCTGCTGCCCAAGCACGCCATTAATCGTTGTGGTGCAGGCCACGGCTTTGGCTATTACGAGGTGGAGCCGTGCATCTTTACGCGCGATGGCGTGCAAAGGCTGGGGGAGGACGCGCTCGCCAATGTGCTTCCGTGGGAATTGATCCTGATGGACGACGAGTCCGCGAGCGAAATGCTGGGCTTTCGCGTATGGCTCGAAGGCGAGTGGGATCTATGCGAACGCTATCGCTTTTTGGCCGTGGTGTGTGTTCGCATGCTGAACAACATCCGGGAGCAGAAGGAGCTGCGCAAGTGCCTTGAGCAGGGCGATGCGGCCTGTGATATGGACGAGGACGATGCGGTTGAGGGCATTCGCCGCGACGTGCTGTATCCCGAGGAAGTGATTGACGCCAAGCTCGGCGGCTATTGGGATGCGAACTTGGGGCTCAACCTGCCCTGGAAGGACGAGCACCGGCAGACTTGCACGCGGATCGACAGGGCCATCGATGGCCTGTTTGCCGAGGAAACGAAGCGCTGTGCCGCAGAGCTTGGGAAGAAGCTCGAACGCGGGTATGAGGAGCGCGGGGAATAATTAGACGGAGGTAGGCCGCATAGGGCGCTTTCCATGAATGATTGGCGGCGGCTCTGTAAAGTCTGTCCGAGCGAAATGATAGAACAATAACGCTAGACAGCATCCGTGCTTTAAGGGGTAAACAATGGGGATCGCTTATAAGAATCTATTTCGTAAAAACTATCCTACCTATGTGCCTGGTCCAGCAGGTTTCTTCGCAAAAAAGTTCAAGAAAAGCGGATATAGCGAGGCAGAATTAATTGATTTGATTTCAGGAATGGACTTCTCTCTCGCTGGAGCTGACGAGGATATTAGCTTGGAAAAGAAATGCGAAATAATCGAACGGGCGGTTGCCGAAGCGCACTATACGAGCTGGGCCCTCGACCTGATTGGTCTGGTGATTTCTTTTATCGCGGGCTCGCTTTGGTCTGCGTTGGCGGCGAGCAATCCAATTCAAGCCGCGGTTTTCGTGGCGCTATTTCTGGCCGCCCTGGCAATATATGCTCGGTTTCGAATGTGCTTTGAACGAAATCGAACGGTACTGTTGTGTGCGCTGAGGCATATGATGATGGTTCAACAGTAGCCGAGCAATTAGTCTGCCACCAGAAAATCCCGGAAACAAGACGTGTCAGGACAATCCGCTAGACTAAACTAGAAGGGTTTTCATCAATTCCAAGGAGGGCTCTTGAGTAACCTGACCTGTATAGATCTGTTTGCCGGAGCTGGCGGCCTCTCCGAAGGACTTGAAGAGGCTGGATTCCACTCGCTTTTCGCATCAGAAATAATGCCAACGTATGCTCAAACCTATGGCCATAACCATCCAAATGCAGAAGTTTGCGTAAGTGATATTCGAGAGGTGAATCCCCTCGATATACGTACGCGACTTGGCCTAGAAACCGGCGAGCTTGATCTACTTGCCGGTGGTCCGCCGTGCCAAGGTTTCTCGATCAACGCTCCAATTCGATCGAAAGAGGACCCACGCAATCATCTGTTTAGGGAGTACCTGCGCTTCGTTGACGAGTTCAAGCCGAGAGCTGTTCTTATTGAAAACGTCCCCGGGCTCGTTTCCTTCGAAAAGGGCGCGACGCTTCATGCTATTTTGAGGGCATTGGCTGATTTGGGCTATGGGGCGGATGTCCATATCCTTGGCGCCCCGTATTACGGCGTACCACAAATGCGTTGGCGCACGATTGTTTTGGGTCTCAGGGGTGCAGTTATCCCCCAGAGTGCTTGGCCGGAACCTGTTCGTCATGCACCGATTCGGGTTAATTTCGCTACCACATTTGACGGTCGCCAAATAGTCAAGCGTCCCTCTCCGGAGACGTCAGCTCCATTTACTACACTGCGTGAGGCAATTGGAGACTTGCCCCGCCTCAAAAATGGAGAACGTGGCACTGCCGTAAAAGACTATCAGACTAAGCCTCAATGTGAATACCAGAAATTGCTGCGCATCGGTTCAACTGGCGTTCTCAATCATGAGGCGGCGAAGCTGTCAGAGATAAACATGCAACGGCTTAAGTACATTAAACAGGGTGGTAATTGGACCGACATTCCTTTCGAGCTATTGCCCAAAGGGATGAAAGCTGCTAGACGGAGCGATCATACAAAACGATATGGCAGACAGTCCTGGGATGAACTGGCCAGTACGGTTCTTACCAAGTGCGACCCGCATTGGGGGGCGTTCTTCCATCCTGAACAAGACCGTGCATTTACCGTAAGGGAAGCGGCGAGGATCCAATCCTTCCCGGATCATTATGTGTTTTTCGGTTCTCAGGCAGAACAATATGCGCAAGTCGGCAATGCCGTACCGCCCATGCTCGCGGCGGCAGTAGGTACTTCTTTAAAATCAGTTTTGGAGGCGTAGCATGGCTGGAACGGTAACCGACTTCTTTGGATACAGGGCGCAGGACACATCTGAAATCGCCGCGTCAGCGGTTGCGCGGCAGGAATGCCCTTTTATTCATGACACTTGTACGAAGATGTTATCAAGAGACGGACAAAGGTCTGGGGTCTGCGCAGTCAAGCAAGTAAAGAACGATAACCATATTATTTGTTGTCCACATAGGCTATATGCGGACGACTACAAGATGCTCAGCATCATCGCTGAAAAGTCATTTGGCAAAAAGTTACATTTGTATTCGGGCAGGGTTGCCGTTGAAAAGGCAAAAGAAGAGGGCGGCGCTATAGCCGTTTTTGGACATAGATGGGGCGGAGAACTAAGGCTCCCGAAGCGGAACGGCAGTGGTAATTACTTTGCAGACTGGGTCTTGGCATATATAGATGCCCTTGGAGAACTAAGGGAATTCACTTCAATTGAGGTCCAGACAATTGATACCACCGGTAACTATCGGGATTCAAGAGAAGCCTTGATTGACGGTAGACGCATCGTTCAATCTACTGTTGGACTTAACTGGGAAAATGTCTCAAAAAGAATCATTCCCCAACTCGTATATAAAGGGCAAGTTCTGCAGCGTGAGAAACTGTGCCGGACTGGACTATGGTTTGTAACCCCCGAGCCCGTATATCAGAGAATTCTAGAAAGGCTTGGAGGTCAGTCAAACCTGTCATTTGGATATGCTCCTCAACCTGGTGCTCTTCATTTCCTTAGGTATGACTATGACCCTAGGGCCATGCCGATTGACGGCATTCCGGTTCCGCTGGCAGTAATCGGTGACGAGTGCACCACCGTTGAACAGGTGCAGGCAGCGTTTAGTCGCGTCCAGCTTCCGGAACCGGGAGTATACGGGCTTGCCCTCGAACTTGCGCTCTATGGTGATAAATAATCTTTTGACTTTTGCCGCCCAGCGTGGGCAAGCGCCGTCGCGCGCGGTTCGCCCGCGCCGTCGGACGTCGGTCTTCCGGGGCGCGTCCGTGCCCTGTCATCCCCGTCACTACCGCCCGCGACTCTGATCCTGCGCTCCCGCGCCCATGGCGCTGCGTCATCCGGGATTGCCGCGCACGCGCACACCGCCCCGAACGTCCACAGCAGCCATCCCTCGTCGTCTGCGCTCTTCGGGTACACGTCGTCATCGAGGCCGTGCGTGAGCTCTGCCCACGTCCTCACGTTTCCGTCGTCGCACAGACACCTCGCGTCCGCACCCGGCTCCCTCCAGACGCTCATAGCTACCTCCTCACCGTCAATTCCCTTGCCCCATCTTCTATCCGCGTCACGGGCCCGCTTACGCATGGAATCTCCCGGGCGCGCCAGCGCGACCGTATACTATCCTCGGCGCCAACAGAAAGGCGGTTCCCATGGCATGCGTCGCCGTCTGAGGAGCCCGAATTTTGATTGATGACAGTCTTTAGCCGCTGCACTGAACGGCGCGACCGATCGGCAGGCTGCCGGGAAAAGTCCAAGCAGGCTGCCGATCCCAGCCCTGCATCGTTCCCTTGCTCGCGGCGTAATGCTCCGCCTTCTTAAGAGCGTCCTCGTAGGAGCGCTGTTTTGCTTCGTGCTCTTGCGCGTAGCGCTTCTGTTCCGGTTGGCTGGGAACGGGTACGGTCATGCTTCGGAGGTCTTTGGGGGCAAGTTGCACAAGCGCATCTCCGTGCGAGGTGTCTGCCAGTTTTCTGTCCCTCGTCGGACGACAGATATGCCAGGACAAACCGGGCAAGCAACTCATGTAAGGAGCTTGCTGCGGCGCAGGGCGTTGCCGACGATGCCGCCAACAAAGTGGACGCAGCATCGCAGGCAGTTGCCGCGAAGCAGGCGCAGGTCGACGCCGCTTCCGCTGATGTTGATGCTGCTGTGACCAGGGTTTCTGAGGCCCAGGCCGCCGTGGAGCAGAAGCAGGCTGCAGTTGACGCCGCCGTGCGTGCCGTCAGCGATGCCCGCGCCGATTTGAGTGCTGCCAACGCTGCTGTGACAACAGCGCAGGACGTCGTGGCTGCCAAGTCTGGCGAGCTCGACAGTGCCAAAGGCAAGGTGGCTTCCGCCAAGCGTGCGCTGGATGCCGCTCGTGCCGGTGTTGGCGACAAGGAGGGCGCGCTTGCTGCTGCTCAGGACGAGCTGGCGGCGTACTCGGCCGATGTTGCTGCAGCTCAGCGTGCGTTTGATGCGGCATCGTCTGCACTCGAAGACGCTCGTGCCAATCAGCGCGGGGCGGAGGCCGAACTTGCTGCCGCCCAAGGCGATGCCGATCAGGCAGACATCGATGCTGCTGCCGTGCAGACGGAGCTCGATATGGCACAGCAGGCTGCGAGCGATGCCGACGCCGCCGTGGCAACGGCTCAGACAAAGTCTGACGCGGCTGCCGCCCGCGCCTCTCAGCTTAAGAATGCTGCCGCATCGCTTACCAAGGCTACCGAGGGCAAAGCCGCTGCCGATGCCGCGCTCGATGCTGCGGCGCATGCCGTGATGGATGCCGAGTACGACGTGGTGGAGGCTGACGATGCTGTGACGGATGCGGCTGCCGCCCGCGATGCCTCTGCCGCCGCGGCTGCCCGTCTGCGCGGGATCAATCTTGCCGAAGCCATTGCCAACGGCAGCGCTGACGATGCGGACGAGGCGCTCAACGCCAAGATTGCTGCGGCTCACGATGCCGCCGAGCGCGCCGCGGCCGCCAAGGCCGAGCTCGATGCTGCCACGGCTGCGACGGCTGCTGTGGCGCCGGCATACTTGGAGGCGCTTGCAAACTACACCGCCGCCAAGTCCGAGCTCGATCAGGCTATTGTCGAGCTCAACGCCGAGATCGCTCGCCAAGAGGCCGCCGAGCACGGGAATGGCGAGCAGGCCCAGCCCACCACGCAAGTGACGTACCAGGCCAAACATGCGGTGGCAACAACCGAGGCCGCGACGCGGCAGACGGCGATGCCTGCCACGGGCGATACGTCCGACCTGCTGGGTGAGACCTTCGTTATCGGCGGCACGGTCCTGGTGGCCGCCGGTGTCTTCCTGTCCGATAAGCGCCGCCAGCTGACCCGTTAGGGACAGAGGGGAAGCGGACCATTTTCGGCGCGCACCGTAGGGGGCAAGAAGGTCCCACGCGGCGCGCACCGTTTTTTACTGTGGAGGCCAAAAACGTGTCCGCACGCCATGTGACACTTAACCTGCCGCCATGCTCTGTCGCGGCGGCATGCACCAGAACAGCGACCCTCTAAGGAGTTCGATATCGATGAGTGACAACACCAAGCATCTCGCGAAGAAATGCGTTAAGGACGCGGCGCCGTGCCTCGCGCTGTGCATGGCCGGCGCGGCGGTCGGGCTGTTCGCCGTCCTGGGGCCGTTCGACGTGCTTCGAAGCGCCAGCTCACTGCACGTTTGCATGGCCCTTGCCGGTGCCATGGCGACCGGCGGCGTGCTCGATCTGATTTTTTGGGTGTTTGACCCGTTTGGATGGAAGAACGAAGGGTAAGCCCTAAAGAATGGATGCACCGCAGCGTTAGGAGGTCCCCTTGATTTGGTTTACCAGCGATACTCACTTTGGACACGAGAACATGCTACGGCTCGCCGACAGGCCTTGGTCGACTGTTGCGCAGATGAACGACGCCATGGTCGCGAGCGTTAATAGCAAGGTCGCTGTGGACGACGAGCTTTACATTTTGGGTGACTTCAGCTTTAAGATGACGGTTCAAGAGGCCTACGAGCTGCGCAAAAGCATCGCATGCAAGCGCGTTCATCTGCTGCCCGGCAACCACGACAAAGACTGGACGCAGCCTGCGGTAGCGGATGCCTTTATCGTCGAGCCACCCATTTGCGTGCTCAAGATCGACCGCCAAAAAATCGTGCTGAGCCACTACCCTATGGTCGACTGGCAGGGTATGTCGCACGGTGGCTGGCATCTTCACGGGCATATCCACAGTTGCGGCGGCGCGTACAACAGGTTCAACCTCAGGCAGGGGCTGCTGCGCTATGACGTGGGTGTGGACGCCAACGGCTACACCCCGGTGAGCCTGGAGGAGCTCAAGTCGTGGTTTGCGCAGGTCGACGAGCCGGCGTGTTGCGTTAAATGGCCGTGGTGGGTCAACGCCACGGACGACGAGCAGATCGAACACGATCTCGAGGCATATAAGAGGGAAGTGGTGATCCGATGACGGTCTATGTGGCGGGCGATGTCCACGGTGGCATCGACATGCAAAAGCTCCGCGATTGGGAACTTGGGGATAGTCTGACGAGCGACGACTATCTGATTGTCGCGGGCGACTTTGGTTTTCCGTGGGATTTCTCCGCCGAGGAATGCGCCGATATCGCGTGGCTGGAGTCTCGCCCCTATACGGTGCTGTTTGTCGACGGCAACCACGAGCGCTTCGACCATTGGGCGGAGCGCCCCATGGAGTTGTGGCACGGCGGCCTGACCCAGCGTCTGTCGGATACCTCGCCCATACGGCGCCTGACGCGCGGCGAGGTCTTTGAGCTCGATGGCTCAACAATCTTTACCATGGGCGGCGCCACGAGCGTGGACAAGGAGTATCGCATACCGTATTCGAGCTGGTGGCCGCAGGAGCTCCCGGACGAGCGCAACTTTGATGAGGCGCGGGCAAAGCTCGACAGTGTGGGCTGGAAGGTCGACTACGTAATCACTCACACCTGCTCCACGCGCATGCTCTCGCCCACGCTCTATCCGGCGCCCGGGTGGGATCGTCCTGAGGTTGACCGGCTTACGGCGTTTTTCGATGAGCTGGAGGACCGCTTGGACTACAAGCGTTGGTATTACGGGCATTTTCATCGGGATGCAAACCCGGCCGAGCGCCACACCGTGCTCTACGATCGCATCGTCCGCCTTGGTGACGAGCTCCAGCCCTGGGATGCTGTGTAGGGGAGGGGCGTAGCGAGCTTTTCATACGATGTCTTGGGTAGTTACCCTACATTTCGGCAATGGTGATTATCTGCAGGGTAACTTAAGACATACTGCGAGCCGGAGGAGATGTCGCCGACGGTTTAGAGTTTCAGCGCCATTCGGTTGGTGCCGGGTAGGGTTACAAAGCCAAAATGCGCATAGAACGCTGCAGCCTCATCATCTACTGGATCGACAATCAAAGCTCGCGCTCCTGCCAGGGCAGAAATTTTCAGGGCATTCTCGATGGCATCTTTGAGCAGTGATGCCCCAAGACCAAGCCCCTTGAACTTCTCGTCAACCCCCATCATTCCAAGCAACACTGCGGGAACTTGGGAAGGGGAGTTTCGCACGAACCATCCTCCATCAACATTTTCGCGGGCTACGGAGTGCGTGCATAGCGTATAGAACCCAGCGACTGCGCCGTCGCAATACGATGCGTATATAACCGCTGACCCTCTTTTTCGCGCCGAGGCCGATCTGTTTTTAGCCCATCCGTCTACAAGAGTATTTCCACAGTGGAAAGCTTCGATGCCTTGGCCAACGGGGAGTTGAACGGGCTTGGTAAACGTGCTCATTCCCAAATCGCTTTACGGTCAAGCAACGCTTTTGCGGCTTGAGGCATGGGCGAATCGAGCATTTCGCAAAATGCATCAAAACCATCAGGAGAAAGATAGGTTGTTGACGCCTCGGCGATGTCACGTGCGGAGCTCTCGTCAAGGTGAGCCGTGGCCCATTGGGTGAGAGTTTGCCCGCGCAAGGCCGCGGCGCGCTCGTAAGTAAGGCGTTGACGCTCGGTCAGCCTTAGATCCATACGGCGCTGCTTTTCAATCGTTGGCATGGTAAAACCTCCTTTGCTTCATTGTACGGAATTATTCCGTACATAACAAGACGCAGGATTATGCACTCGTCGAGGGGTGGGCGTGAAGGGGTCGGGGCGTTTGGCTATGCGGCCGTTATGGTGATGTTCTCGCGGTGCTCGCGGATAACATCCCAGCTAAAGTGCTCGACGAGCTGCTCGGCGGAGCGGGGCATGGTGTCCGGTGCGATGCCTGTTTGTCCGGCGAGCCAGCCGAGCAGTGCTTCGGGCGTGCCAAAGCGGGTGCGTAGTTCGCCCAGGTCCAGGTCGCGATCGCGCTTGGAAAGGCGGCGGCCGTCCGGTGACATGAGCAGCGGGATGTGTGCGTAGTGCGGCGTGGGCAGTCCCAGTAGATGCTGAAGATAGATTTGGCGCGGCGTGGAGCCCAGCAGGTCGCATCCGCGCACGACCTCGGTGACGCCCATGGCGGCATCGTCGACCACAACAGCCAGCTGGTAGGCAAACACGCCGTCGCTGCGGCGTACCAAAAAGTCGCCGCACTCGGTGGCGAGCGCCTCGCACTGGGCGCCGTACGTACGGTCCACAAACTCGACCACGTCGTCCGCGAGGTCGTCGACGGCGGGAACGCGCAGACGTGTGGCCGGGGCGCGCAGGGCGCTGCGGCGGGCGACCTCTTCGGCAGAAAGACCTCGGCAGGCACCGCGGTAGATGGGCGTGCCGTCGCTGGCGTGCGGCGCGCTCGCGGCGTGGAGCTCGGCGCGCGTGCAAAAGCAGGGATAGGTGAGGCCGGCGTTCTGCAGCTTGTGCAGCGCGGTCTCGTATAGATCCAGGCGATCGTGCTGGTAGTAGGGGCCTTCGTCCCACTCGAGCCCCAGCCAGGCCAGGTCATCGATGAGCTGGGCAGCGAGTTCCGGCCGTTTGCAGCGATCGTCCAGGTCCTCGATGCGCAATACGATGCGGCCGCCCTGACTGCGGGCCGAAAGCCACGCGCACAGGCAGCTGAAGACGTTGCCCAGGTGCATGCGGCCCGAGGGCGATGGGGCGAAGCGGCCCACGACGGGCGCGAGGGCGGGGGCGAGCAGCGTCGTTGGCGCGTCCGCGGAGAGCGTTGGTATGTTGCGTGTTTTGATATCCATGCGGACGAGTATAGCGCGGGGCACGGTAGGGAAGGCGTTGCCGTGGCTCGCAAGTTGTCGAGGCCCCTGCATGGCGTATGGCGGGCCGCAGACTCGGTGCTTTGATTTCTGTCTATCAACTCAGCACCTTAGACGACAGAAACCCCGGCAGCTCTTCGCAACTGCCGGGGTTTCCGCGGAAAAGGGGGACATGATCCTCAAGCGAACGGCAAAGGGGCAAACCGTTTTCGCTCAACTGCTTTATGCCCCTCGCTCGCCGGCTTAATCGGCTCACGCCGCGCCCACACAAAGCCGCTACACCTGTGACGGAGCTATGAAGTGGTATTATCCTCCGGTCATGGGCTCAGCCAAAGATTGTCCCAAATGGCTAGTTGTTTAAGAGCGTCCCCAACGACTACCCGTGGGCGTGACTTTTGTCCCGTTTGGTACTCCGCTGACCTAGAAGCTCGCGTCGCGAGCTCACAAACGTGGGACAATAGCGTTACTGGTATCACAGACAAAGGATGTGCCTATGAACGCCCCCGTTGCCAAACCCTGTCGGCAGCGCCGCCTATTTGCGCGATTCGCTTCCGTCTGCGCGCTTGTTGCGTGCGCACTGTTGCTGCTGCCCGCCGTCGCCCATGCCGACGGCTATTCCATGAGCCAAACCTATATCGGCGCCACGGTCGAGGCCGATGGCTCGCTGACCGTTGTCGAGGGACGTCAGTTCGATTTTGACGACGACATCAACGGCGTGTATTGGGATATCAATACGGGCTCCAACCAGCAAGGAGGTTCGGTGGGGGTCGATGTGCTGAGCGTCGAGGAAGACGACACCGCGTTTAACAAGGTCGACAGCGCAAACAAGGGCGACAACGGTGTTTACACGGTGGAGCAGTCCGGCGACGGCGTAAGGATCAAGGTATTCAGTCCCCACGAGAGTGGCGACAGCGCGATCTTTTACGTGAGCTACACCATGACCGGTGCGGTCATGAACTGGTCCGACACCGCCGAGCTCTACTGGAAGTTTGTGGGCGACGGCTGGTCGGCGGATTCTGATGACGTCGAGATGGAAGTCTACTTCGCAAACGCCGCCGCGGGGACGGCGGCCGTCAAGGGCGATAACTTCCGCGCGTGGGGCCACGGTCCGCTGACGGGCGACGTGTCGCTCGACGAGAGCGAACCCATGGTCACCTATACCATTCCGTGCGTGCATGAGGGCGAGTTCGCCGAGGCGCGCGTCGCCTTCCCCAGCGACTGGGTGCCGCAGCTTGCCGCCTCGGGCGAAGAGCGCATGTCGACGATTCTGAGCGAAGAGAAGGAATGGGCCGACGAGGCCAACGCCCGCCGCGAGCACGCGCGTGCGGTTGCCAGCGCGATTGCCGTAGTGTGTGTTGTCGTGGCAGTTGCCTATACCGGTGCGATCGTGATGCTCAAACTGCGTCGCCCCAAGCCCAAGCCGCTCTTCCAGGACGATTACTTCCGCGATGTGCCCTCGGCCGACCATCCTGCCGTGCTGGCGGCCCTCATGGCCTGGAATGATGTGCCCGACCAGGCATATATCGCCACGCTTATGAAGCTTACCGACGATCGCGTGATCAAGCTGGAAGAGGCGATCGAGACCAAGAAGAAGGGTCTGCTTCGTCGTGAAAAAGAGGAGCAGACGTATCGCATCACCGTGACCGACGAGGGCTGGAAGGCCGCCAAGAAGGACGGCATCGATCGCGACGTACTCAAGGTCTTCTTTGCCGGCGTTAAGCCCGACAAGGACGGCGTCCGTTCGCGCACGTTTAGCGAGCTGGAAGATTACGCCAGCGAGCGCACCGAATCTGTTGGCGACAAGCTCGAGGACTATCAGACCACGGTCAAGGGCAAGCTGGAAGGGCGCGAGCTTATCGCATCGGACGGTAGCGTCGCCCTGGTGGCCGGCTTGATTCTTGGCATCATTATTGTCTTTTGCATCCTGGGTTCCCTGTTCTATACCGACTTTGCGGAGGCCAACGTCGTTGCCGCTGCGATTTCGATTCCCATCGTGATTGTGGGCTTTGTCCTGAGCTGCACCTTCCGCCGTTACACGCCGGAGGGCGCCGAGGTGGCGGCTCGCTGCAAGGCGCTCAAGCATTGGCTCGAGGATTTCACACGCCTAAAGGAAGCCGTCCCGGGCGATCTGGTGCTGTGGAACAAGCTGCTGGTGATGGGCGTTGCCCTGGGCGTTTCGAAAGAAGTGCTGCGACAGCTGGCCGAGGCCGTGCCTGCGGACCTGCGCAACAGCGACGATTTCTACGACAACTACCCCTGCTACTGGTGGTATTACCATCACTACGGCAACGAGTCCCCGCTCGATTCGTTCAACGATGTGTACCACGAGACCATCCGCGAGCTGGCTTCGAGCTCCGATAGCTCGAGCGGCGGCAGCGGCGGCGGCTTCTCTGGCGGCGGTGGTGGCGGCGCCGGCGGAGGCGGCGGCGGAACGTTCTAGTGAGCGCTTGCTTTGGGGTGGATCTTTCTGGGCGGTTGCCAGGGAAGATTCATCCCTTTTTTGTGCATCGAAACGGGTCAAACTTTCCGCTGAGGACCTTCGCGCAAGGGGCAGTGGACAAAAAATGCCAAATATGAGTACTGTTGCTGCGTTGGTCACATATGTTTGCACATAATAATGGGCTCCTAATGAGAGTACTTCTCGTTAGGAGCCCATTTTATTAAACATTTGGGGAGTTACGTCAGCTCGTGCAGCTGGTCGTCATGCCTACAAGCATCAAAAATGCCCCAAATCGCTGCTACTAAAAAGGTAACAGTACTCATATTTGATGTTTTTTGACCACAGCTATTTGCAGATCACCAAGGCTACTCATTGGGGACAGACTTAAATGACTAGGTGTGGCTGCCTGGGCTAGGCTGTTAGGTCGAGTTCGTAGAGAAAGCTTTCACGCGGCATGTCGTGACGGCGCTCTTCGCGGTTGGCGCGGTGCGTGGCCGTGCGCTTAAAGCCGTGCAGCTCGTAGAACTTCCACGAGCAGTTGGAATCGGTATACAGGTGTGCGCTGGTCGCCCCGCACGAGGACAGATGTGAGATTGCGGCGTCGAGCAGCACCGATCCCACGCCCAGGCCGTGGACGTCAGGGTCGACGGCGAGCAGCGTGACCTCATTGTCATGCGGCAGTGGGCTTTTCTCGAGCAGGCGGTTGTTGGTTCGAATGGTGGCGCGCACAAACGAGAGATACTCGGCGCACGACTCGGGTTCTAGCTCACGCATCTGCGACAGCAGTGTACGCTCGGTATCCATCCAATGTTCCTTAACGGTGGCGCCGGAGCTCTGTCCCGCACGCGCGAGCGAAATGCCACGCGCCTGACCGTCGATTACGGCAACCTGCGAAAACGTCGATGACGAAAGGCAATAGGCGAGGTCGCACGCGGCCTCAAGGCGGTTGTACTCATCGTTATCCGAATTGTTATGCCAAAGCTGCTGCAGAATCAGCGCGATGGCGTCGAAGTCTTCGGTATCAAACGGTCGGTAGAGAACCCGCGAGACCATGGTGCCTCTTTCTTTTGCGGATGCATATCGAGCACAGTTCTACCACGCCATTGGCATCTAATTATGGTGCCCCTGTGTTCCATCAACTCACCGTGCTCAGCGGCGCTCCTGCAACCCCCGCTCGCAAACTTTTTCTGCACAGCCGTGCGTTGCGGGGTGCAACGTCGCGCTCGATGCGCTACATTGAATCAGTATTTTCAATGCCGCTGCGCGAGCGCTGCAGATCGACGTATCACCGACTCACAGAGCACGGCGGCGTACCAGACAGGAGGACTGCATGGGATCTGATGTGAAGATCGCACGCGCGTTGATCTCGGTTACCGATAAGACGGGCGTCGTCGATTTCGCACGGACGCTGGTTGACGACTTTGGCGTCGAGATTATCTCTACGGGCGGCACGGCTCGTGCCATCGAGGACGCGGGCGTTCCCGTAACCCCCATCGAGGAGTTCACGGGCTATCCCGAGATGATGGACGGCCGCGTCAAGACGCTGCACCCCAAGGTCCACGGCGCGCTGCTGGCCCGCCGCGATTCCGAGCAGCACATGCAGGAGGCCGCTCAGCACGGCATTAAGCTGATCGACCTGGTCGTCGTCAACCTGTACGAGTTCGAGAAGACCGTCGCCAACCCCGAGGTCACCTTTGCGGATGCCATCGAGCACATCGACATCGGTGGCCCCTCCATGCTGCGCTCTGCCGCCAAGAACGCCGCGAGCGTTACCGTCATCTCCGACCCGGCCGACTACGACGCCGTCCTTGCCGAGATGCACGAGACCGGCGGCTGCACCACGCTTTCCACCCGTCGTCGCCTGCAGGTGAAGGTCTACCAGACTACCGCCGCCTACGATACGGCTATCTCCCGTTGGCTTGCCGCCCAGGCAAGCGACGTGGCGGACACCTCTGCCAAGCTCGAGATTTCGCTGGAAAAGGTCGACGACCTGCGCTATGGCGAGAACCCACAGCAGAAGGCCACGGTCTATCGTTTTGCCGAGGGCTGCGAGAACACCGCGAGCTCGCAGTTCCCGCTCGTGGGCTCCGAGCAGATCCAGGGCAAGCCGCTCAGCTACAACAACTATCTGGATGCCGACGCCGCTTGGAACCTGGTCCGCGAGTTCGACGAGCCGGCCTGCGTGATCCTCAAGCATCAGAACCCCTGCGGTTCCGCCGTTGCCGAGGACATCACGGCCGCCTACGACCGCGCTTTCGCCTGCGATCCCAAGAGCGCCTTCGGCGGCATCATCGCCTGCAACCGCGAGGTTCCCTTTGAGCTGGTCGAGCACTTCGCCGACCAGAACAAGCAGTTCGTCGAGGTCATCATCGCCCCGAGCTACACCGACGAGGCGCTCGAGCGCATGGCCAAGCGCCCCAACCTGCGCGTGCTGGCCACCGGCGGCGTGGACCACGGCGCCCAGGTGGAGCTGCGCTCCATCGACGGCGGCATGCTGGTGCAGGAGGTCGACCATGTGACCGAGGACCCCGCGACCTTTACGTTCCCCACCGACCGCAAGCCCACCGACGCTGAGATGGCCGAGCTCGAGTTTGCCTGGAAGGTCTGCAAGGGCGTCAAGTCCAACGCCATCCTGGTTTCCAAGGGCAAGGCCGGCATTGGCATGGGCCCGGGTCAGCCCAACCGCGTTGATTCCGCACTGCTGGCCTGCGAGCGTGCCGAGGACTTCTGCGAGCGCGAGGGCGTTGAGAAGGGCGGCTTTGCCTGCGCAAGCGACGCGTTCTTCCCGTTCCGCGACAACGTGGACGTGCTTGCCGCGCATGGCGTGACCTGCATCATTCAGCCCGGCGGCTCCAAGCGCGACGACGAGAGCATCCAGGCCTGCAATGAACACAATATTGCTATGGTGTTCACCGGGGCTCGCCACTTTAGGCACTAAGTTCCGCCCTGGGACAAAATAATCTCTGCAAAAGACGGCTGCTCCGTTTGGAGGGCCGTCTTTTTGGTATAAGAGGACGGAATGACTAACACGAAAGGTACAACCATGCCCCAGATTGATGACGCCGAGCTGTTTGGCAATGCCGAGGATCAGCGTGCGTACGAGGACTTTTGCGCCAATCAGGAGGCGGTCGAGAAGTTCGCGCTCGATAAGCCCGCGCTCATCTGCCGTTGGCGCATGTCCAACAAAAAGGTGCCCATGCTCAACCGCCACATCCGCGCGCTGTCCGAGCGCTTGGTGCAGGGCGAGCCGCTCACCCATAACATGCTCAGCTGGGCCAAGCAGCACGTTGAGTGGTCGCTTGCCGAGGGCGACTACACCGCCCACGACGGCGTGCTCATGCTGGTGATCGATGTGAACGGCAATGCCGCCATGACGGTGGGGGAGTACGAGCCGCTGGCCGACACGTCGGCCAAGGCACTGCGCGCCCGTTCTGCCGAGGCCCGCTCCGAGGCCGACGAGACCGGCGTGGCACCCGAGCTGCTCGCTGCCGTCAACAACGGCGAGCTGGCCTTTGTGGCGCCGGCGGACGAGTGCCTGTGCGGTACGGCGACGCTCATCGAGCAGCTGGCCCAAACCAAGGACATGCCGGTCACGCGCGTGGATATCCCCGCTCAGCTCAAGGGCGCACTGTTCCTGGTGAGCGACGAGCACGGCGTGGTTCCCGCCACCGACGCCGATGCCGCCGAGCCCGACGCCGCCACGGTCGCCTTCTTTGCCGACGGCTACGAAAAGCTCCGCGCCCGCCGCTAAATGATTTTTTTTGGGACGGGGATTAAAAAATCATTTTGGCCCCCGTATACGTTGCGAGCGCGAGACGTGCCCAACGCCACCGCTCGCGAACAGTTCTGTCACCTTGGCGCCGTGCGCGGCGCGCACTGGTGGCTTCGCGGCCATAATGACTGTGAGACAACCAAGAGGGGAGCGTAATCCATGGCGCTGATCTATATCGTTGAGGACGACGAACCCATCCGTCGCGAGCTCGCCGACATCTTGGCGCGCGCCGGGTTTGAGGTCGAGGCCTGCGAATCGTTCGAGCACGTCTCGCGCGATATCCTCGCGGCCACGCCCGATCTGGTACTGCTCGACCTCACACTTCCCGTCAAAGACGGCCAGCATATCTGCCACGAAGTCCGCCGCGAGTCCGAGGTTCCCATCATCGTCCTTACGTCGCGCACGACCGAGATCGACGAGGTCATGGCCATGACGCTCGGCGCGGACGACTTTGTCCCTAAGCCCTATAGCGCCCGCGTGCTCGTGGCGCGCATCAACGCCCTGCTGCGACGCACCGCGGCGGCAGGCGAGCGCAGCACGCTTGTCCATAAGGGACTGGAGCTCGATCTCGCCCGCTCCACGGTCACCAATACGGCAACCGGCGATGCCACCGAGCTCACCAAAAACGAGCTGCGCATTCTCTCGCTGCTCCTGAGCCGCGCGGGTAAGATCGTTTCGCGCTCGGCTATCATGCAGGATCTGTGGGACTCCGATGCCTTCGTGGACGACAACACGCTTACCGTCAACATCAACCGCCTGCGCACCACGCTCGAAAAAATCGGCATCAAGGGGTATCTGACCACGCACCGCGGCCAGGGCTATTCGGTCTAGGGGCCGGCCATGATGTTTGCCAAGTTCTTTAAAGACGCGCTGCTTCCCGTCGCCGTGTGGACGTGCGGCGTGCTGCTGAGCTGCTTTGTGCTGACGGTCGCCGGGGCGCCCGTTTCCATCACAATCGTGGCAGTTGGCGTGTCCTTTATCTTTGGCATGCTCGGAATCGTGATCGAGTATGCGCGCCGTCGTCGTTTTTTGCATCAGCTGGAGCGCGCGGCCGAGGAGCTGGAAAGCCCAGCATGGGTGCAGGAGATGGTGCAGTGCCCGACTTATGCTGAGGGCGAGCTCGAGTACGAGGTCTTGCGTCGCGTGGGCAAGGCGGCTTGCGATGAGGTAGCCGAAGGCCGCCGTCAAACCGATGACTATCGCGACTATATCGAGAGCTGGGTCCACGAGGCCAAGTTGCCCCTGGCGGCAGCCCATCTGATCTTGGAAAACCTGGACGGCAGCGAAGGCGACCTATCGCGCGTGGATGACCTGGGTCGCGAGCTGGCCCGCGTGGAGCGCTACATCGACCAGGCGCTCTACTATGCGCGCTCGGAAGTCGTGGAGCGCGACTATCTGATTCGCCGCTGGAGCCTCAAGGCCCTGGTGACGGGCGCGATTAAGGCCAACGCGCGCGAGCTCATCGCGGCGCACGTGGCACCGGTGTGTGAGAACCTCGACTTTGAGGTCTTTACCGACGAGAAGTGGCTCGAGTTTATCCTGGGCCAACTTATTCAGAACAGCATTAAATACGCGCGCGAGGACGGTGCGAAGATTACGTTTTCGGGAGCGCTACTGGACGAAGGCCAGGCGAGCGAGCGTATTGAGCTTACCGTTGCCGACAACGGTTGCGGCGTGAGCGCAGCTGACCTGCCCCGCGTGTTCGAGAAGGGCTTTACCGGCGACAACGGCCGCACGACCAAACGCGCAACGGGCATCGGCCTCTACCTGGTGGCACGCCTATGCTCCAAAATGGGCATCGCCGTCACCGCAGCGTCGGAGCCCGGCGAAGGCTTCACCGTAACCTTCGCCTTCTCAACGAACAAGTTCCAATACTTCGAGTAGCCGGTCCGCGTGGCGCAATCGACGGAATCTTCCCGTTTAGGAGGATGACGATTGCTTTGGCTACTATGTTCACGAACGTGAATATAGGTATTACTTGTAAAGCTATAATCACGTTCGGGAACATAGCTTTACAGTTCTATACTATGTTCACGAATGGGAACATAGCTAAGGAGCGACATGAGAACGGTGACAACGACTAAAGTGCTCGATGGGCGCATCAAACTTAAGCCGTCTGAAACTGCTTTCTCGGAACGCATGGTTTTCGATCCGGGCGAGATGGGGAAGGCCCTTAGGCTTAGAAGGCGTGAACTTGGTCTAACTCAACGCGACGTCGCGACTATGACGGGTCGCAGCCTTCGTGTGATAGGCGATATCGAGCGGGGGCGGACAACGGTCGAAATCGGCGTCATTTTCGACTACGCCTCCATCGTGGATATCGATTTTATTCTGAAGGTGAGGGGAAAATAATGGGCGGCACGCTGTTTGTTCATCGTGAGTTTAAGGGATCCTACCAGCTGCTTGGCATATTGGAAGAGAATGCTGGGCTTCCGCTATTCACCTATGTCCCCGAGTACCTCGAGAATGCTGACGCGGTTCCGATTTCGTCCTCGTTGCCCTTGTCGGCCGAGACATTCAGCCCGGACGTAACGAGCTCCTTTTTCTCCGGCATTATTCCAGAGGGACAGCTCAATAGAGACCTTGAGAAAAAGGCTCGGGCGGAACGCGGCGATTACTTTAAGGTCCTCGATTTGGTTCGCAACGAACCCGTCGGCGCTTTGATTTTGACGCGAGAACCTTCGGCCGACGGTCTCGAAATGGGCTATGAGGAGATAGGGGAGAAGCAGCTGAACAAGCTGGCGTACGCGCCAGCGGAGGTGGCCTTTGGTCTTGCGCTCGAGAGTCGAATTTCCCTTGCGGGCGCTCAGGCGAAAATCGGCCTCTACCATGCGGGTGATGACTCATGCGATGGATGGTATCTGCCCCACGGGGCAGCCCCATCGACGCATATCCTCAAAGCGGGGTCGAAAGCATTTCCGGGTGAGACGGTGTGCGAAGCTATGTGCGTGAGAGCTGCTTCGCTGATGGATCTATCAGCCGAAGAGTGCTTTCTAATTCGAGTTGAAGATGCCGAACCGATTATCGCCGTGAAGCGGTTTGACCGAGCGATGTCTAATGGTGGTCGTTCGCTCGATGGGCTGCTGGTTCCAAATCGTCTGCACCAGGAGGACATTTGTCAGGCAAAAGGCATTTCGCGCGAGCTTAAATATGAGCCAACGGGCGTCAATTACCTGGGGCTTATCGTCGACGCGGTACGAAGGGTGTCGACGAATCAAATGGAGGATAGGTTTCTTGTTGGCTATAACCAACTGTTCGATTATGCCGTAGGAAACTGCGACAACCATCTTAAGAATTGGTCACTCGTGTGGGACGAGGACTGGAAGCAAGTGAGGTTGGCGCCGCTCTACGACGTGTTGTGTACAACGATCTATCCCAATCTCGTTCGCGAGATGGGGGTTTCGTTTGGCGGAAGCCGAAAAATCGATGATGTGACTCGCGAGTCGGTGTTGAGGCAAATGGCCGAGGCGGGTTTGCCCCAGGGGATCGTCACCGGAATGATTAACGACACCTGCAGTGAGGTGCCAGACGCACTGAGAGATGCAGCGCGCAGCCTCAAAGAAGAAGGTTTCCCTGAGGCAGAAGCAATGTTCGATAAGATCATTCCAGAAGTACAAACCCGCCTAAACAGAATCGCCCCATAACAAAAACGTGCCGCCCCACCCAAACAAAACGTGCCGCCCCAAACGGGGCAGCACGCCATCTTTTAATCAGATAACTCGTTGAAGTACGGTGACGAAGGCGCAAGGCCGGGAGGGGTTATCTAAGCCGACATCCCGCAGCCGCGAAGCGGCGAGGACGTCGGCGTGATAACCCCGCAGGCCTTGCGCCGACGGGAAGGAACCTACTTCACGACCAAAATGTCGCAGTCCGTGTTACGCAGCAGGAACGTCGAAATCGAGCCCAGCAGCGCATACTTAATCGAGGATAGGCCGCGGGCACCGCAGAGCACCAGGTCGGGCTTGACCACGTCGAGCATCTCGTCCTTGAGCGTCTCGCGAATACGACCGGCGCGAATCATGACCTCGACCTCGGGAATATCGGGATTGGCCTTGGCCTCCTCGAGCTGCTTGGCAATGGAGTTGTTAAAGGCCTCCTCTAGGCCGTTGACCAGGTCGACCGGGTAGGAGCCGGCGCTCTCGAGCGCCGTGGAGTCAATCACGTGACCAATAATCAGCTTGGCACCGTTGTTTGCGGCGACCTTGATGGCGCGTGCGAGCACAAAATCCTGCTGCTCGGTACCGTCGAGCGAAACAAATACCTTGGTGTAGCCCTCGTTCATGGTTTCCTCCTTGGTCTATCGCACGGGCGTGAGGCTCGTGCGTCGAGCGGGCGCGGGCGCGTTGGCCGCCGGACACTTTACCTTGTTGCAGTTATACCCAAGGATTTCGGTTTGACCGCTCGCAATTCTGTGAACGGGCGAGTTTTTTGGTAAGGGTAGGCGCGGGCGCGCCGCTAACGGTTGATAATGGGACATCGCCCGCATCGTCCGCAGAACATCTACCGGCGGGTGTCTAACGAGGGGGTCCCTTTGGATATTATCGAGCTTCTAAAATCTGCCTTCATGGGACTGGTCGAGGGCATCACCGAATGGTTGCCGGTTTCGTCGACGGGCCATATGATCTTGGTGGACGAGTTCGTCAAGATGAACGTGAGCGAGACGTTCTGGAATATGTTCCTGGTCGTGATTCAGCTCGGCGCCATTCTGGCCGTCTGCGTGCTGTTCTTCCACGAGCTCAACCCGTTCTCGCCCAGCAAGGGCAAGGAAGGCCGTCGCGACACGTGGGTGCTGTGGGGCAAGATCGTGCTCGGCTGTATTCCTGCCGCGGCGATCGGCCTGCCGCTCAACGACTGGATGGAGGAGCATTTCTACAACGCTCCCGTCGTGGCGCTGGCGCTTATCGTGTACGGCGTGCTGTTTATCGTGATCGAGAACTGGCGCGCCAGCAAGCGCGAGGAAATGGCCGTTGCCGGTTCGTTTGGTTCGCGTGCCGTGGTGGCGGGCGGACGTCCCGCCGGTGCGCACTTTGCAGCGCCCGCAGCGGCTGTTGCCGAGGATGAGGACGATAACGAGGATCTGGACTTTGGCTCCATCACTACGCTCGAGGACCTGAGCTGGAAGACCGCGCTGGGCATCGGCTGCTTCCAGGTTCTTTCGCTGGTGCCTGGTACGTCTCGCTCCGGTTCCACCATCATCGGCGGCTTGCTTTTGGGCTGCACGCGTTCGGTGGCGTCCAAGTTCACGTTCTTCTTGGCTATCCCCGTTATGTTCGGTGCGAGCGCGCTCAAACTGGTCAAGTACTTCATTAAGGGCGGCACGTTTGGCGCCAACGAGATCGCCATCCTGGGCGTGGGCTGCGTTGTGGCCTTCGTGGTGTCGCTCATCGCCATCAAGTGGCTCATGGGCTTCGTCCGTCGTCACGACTTCAAGTGCTTCGGCGTCTACCGCATCATCCTGGGCATCGTAGTGCTTGCATACTTCTTTGTAGCGGTGCCGATGCTCGGCCTGTAACTTGGTTGACGCTGCGCGGCGGCCAGAGCGACAGCTTGTCATTCAAAGAGGGCGGCATGACCAAAAGGTCTATGCCGCCCTCTTTTCATGCCAATTTGTTCGCTCTGGCCGCCGCTCGCTGCCGTTGCTATGACATCGGCGGCTCCGTGATTGGTGCATTGGGGCCAGGTTTGTTTGCACCAATTATTCGGTCACGGTGTGTTCGGGTTTGCGGTTGAAGACGAGCTTGTCTACTACGGCCTGCAGCGACATGTGACGGACGGTGTCGTAGGCTTCCTGCGTGCTGTACGCACAATGGGGCGTGACAATACAGCGCGGGTGCGCGATCAGGGCCTGGTTGGGCGCGGTTTCATCGGCGAGCACGTCGAGCGCGGCGCCGCAGATGCCGCGCGTGCCACCGCTGGCGATGCCCTCGTCCAAGGCAGTAACCAGGGCATCCTCATCTACGATGGGCCCGCGGGCCGTGTTAATCAAAAATGCCGTGGGCTTCATGAGTGCGAGCTCGCGCTCTCCAATGAGGCTCTCGGTCTCGGGAATCAGCGGACAATGCAGGCTGACGATATCCGATGCGCCGAGCAGTTCATCGAGCGTTTGAGCCTTGGCGCAACCGGCGGCGACAAGCTCTTCTGCCGTCTTGGTCGGCGCCCACACCAGTACCTTCATGCCGAGCGCTTGCGCGATGGGCACAACAGCACGCGCGATGCTGCCAAAAAAGACAAGCCCCAACGTGCGGCCCTGCGTGCGATGCATGGTGTAGCCGGCAAGTGGATTCCAGGCGCCATCGCGCACGCCGCGGTTGAGAAACGTAACTTGGCGCATCAGGTCAAGCATCAAAGCGATGGCGTGCTGAGCGACGTCGTCCGAGCAGTATCCAGGGCAGTTGGTGACGGTGATGCCATGTGAGGCCAGCCGGTCGACGGCAACGTGGTTCAGGCCGATAGACATGTTCGAGACGATGCGCATTCCCGCGGCTGCCATGGCGTCGGCACATGCATCATCGACGGGACCGAACTCGCCGACAAAGCCCTCGCAGCCGATCAGCTGCTCGGCGGTAGGACAGACATTAGGCTCATGCGCGCAGCCAATCAGCTCAATCTGGTCGCCACCTTCGATTGCATCGAGCGCTGCCTGGCCAGCTTCGGTCGAACCATCGACCATGTAATAGAGCACCTTATGCTTCACAGAGGCCCTCCTGCCATGTGGGGATGGGGTAGAAGTGGTAGATATTCTAGCCCTCCGAGCCAATCGAAGTTGCGGTGGAATAGTTCCTGTTTGGGGGCCAGAAGGCTGGTTTCAGGAACTATTTCACCGCAACTTATTTGGGGCGCTTGGGTGGTGGCGGTGCGCGGAGTCGTGGTGTGATTTGCGTCGGTGTCCGCGCGGCTCGGTATACTGGTACGGCTCAAACTATGGCGCCGCCCGCAGGCGCGCCGTCCGTCAGATGAGGAGTCGCCCATGACCCAGCCCTTGCCCTGGGAAAAGAACATCGCCGCGCCCGTTCCGCCCGCGCCGGAGCCTGTGCCGCTCGATGCGTACACCGCCCCTGCCGCGCCGGAGCCCGAGCTCGTTCCGCTCGACATCTACGACGCCCCGGCGCCGGAGCCCAAGCCCGCCAAGCCGCTCGTCGACATCGACAGCCTCAACCCCGCCCAGCGCGAGGCGGTCCTGACTACCGAGGGTCCGCTGCTGGTCCTTGCCGGCGCCGGCTCGGGCAAGACCCGCGTCCTGACCTTCCGCATCGCGCACATGCTCGGCGACCTAGGCGTTAAGCCCTGGCGGGTCCTGGCCATCACGTTTACCAACAAGGCCGCGGCCGAGATGCGCGAGCGTCTGGCGGCGCTCATCCCCAACGGTACCCGCGGCATGTGGGTATGCACGTTCCATGCCATGTGCGTGCGCATGCTGCGCGAGGACGCCGACCTGCTGGGCTACACCGGTCAGTTCACCATCTACGATGACGACGACTCCAAGCGCATGGTTCGCGACATTATGCAGGCGCTCGGCATTGAGCAAAAGCAGTTCCCCATCAACATGATCCGCAGCAAGATCAGCTCGGCCAAAAACGCCATGATCGGCCCCGAGGACATGCTTAAATCTGCCGACAGCCCCAACGACAAAAAGGCCGCGCAGGTCTACCTGGAGCTGGAACGCCGCCTGCGCGCCGCCAACGCTATGGACTTCGATGACTTGCTCGTGCGCACGCTCGAGCTGCTGCGCACCCGCCCCGAGGTGCTCGATAAGTATCAGGAGCGCTTCCGCTACATTAGCGTCGACGAGTATCAGGACACCAACCACGTTCAGTACGAGATCGCCAACCTGCTGGCCGCCAAGTACCAAAACCTCATGGTCGTGGGCGACGACGACCAGTCCATTTACAGCTGGCGCGGCGCCGACATTACCAACATCCTGGACTTTGAGAAGGACTTTAAAAACTGCAAGACCGTCAAGCTGGAGCAGAACTACCGCTCCACGGGTCATATCCTGAGCGCCGCCAACGCCGTGGTGCGCCATAACTCGCAGCGCAAGGACAAGCGCCTGTTTACGGCCGAGGGCGACGGCGAGAAGATCCAGGCCTTCCAGGCGAGCGATGAGCGCGACGAGGGCCGCTGGATTGCCGGCGAGATCGAAAAGTTGCACTCCAAGGGCACGAGCTACGACGATATCGCCGTCTTCTACCGAACCAATGCCCAGTCGCGTATCCTCGAAGATATGTTCCTGCGCGCGGGCGTGCCCTACAAGATCGTCGGCGGCACGCGATTCTTCGACCGTGCCGAGATCCGCGACGTCATGGCCTACCTCAAGATGATCGTGAACCCGGCCGACGAAATGAGCGTCAAGCGCGTCATTAACACGCCGCGCCGCGGTATCGGCTCCACCTCGATTCAAAAGATCGAGCAGCTGGCGCGCGATAACCGCTGTTCGTTCTTCCAGGCCTGCGAGATCGCAACGGCCGAGACGGGCATGTTTAGCGCCAAGGTGCGCAACGGCCTGTCGAGCTTTGTGGCGCTGGTGCGCGAGGGCCGCCGCATGGA
Source organism: Collinsella aerofaciens (assembly GCF_015557435.1). Taxonomy (GTDB): domain Bacteria; phylum Actinomycetota; class Coriobacteriia; order Coriobacteriales; family Coriobacteriaceae; genus Collinsella; species Collinsella aerofaciens_Z. Next base: position 1,514 of record NZ_JADNOH010000102.1, on the reverse strand, counting down.
CGGCGAGCTCAAGGACGTCGTTGAGATGATCATCGACAAGACGGGCCTGCTGCAGGCGTTCCGCGCCGAGGGCACCATGGAGTCCGAGAGCCGCGCCGAGAACATCCAGGAATTCCTGGGCGTCGCCGCCGAGTTTGAGGAGACGCACGAGGATATCGAGGGTACGCTCGAGAGCTTGGAAGAGCTGCGTGCGGCTGGCGTTGCCGATGTGCCGGCAGGCGCCGAGCCCGAGCCCGTCGTGGTGAGCGCACCTGCGCCCGAGCCCGGACCGTCCGCACCCGCATCCTCGTTTGAGGCATTGGTCGGCGCCCGTGACGCCGCTGGCTCCAATCCGCTCGACAGTCTGGCGGCTCCGGCGCTCTCTCCGCAGGATGCTCTGGCTGCCGCCATCGCGGGCAACGCGTACGCCGCGCCGACGGAGCTGCCGGCCGGTGCCGTGCATGCTGACGAGATTGAGCGCACTTATGGCCCGCTTACCTGCAAGGCACTGCCCGCCCTTATGGAGTGGCTGGCCCTGCGCTCCGACCTGGACTCCCTGGCCGGCGAGACGCATGCCATCACCATGATGACCATCCACTCCGCCAAGGGTCTGGAGTTCCCGGCGGTCTTCGTTGCCGGCATGGAGGAGGGCATCTTCCCGCACGTGCACGACTTTGGTGGCAGCGACGATCCGGGCAAGCTCGAGGAAGAGCGCCGCTTGGCATACGTCGCCATCACGCGCGCCCGCAAGCGCCTGTTCCTAACATATGCGGCAACGCGCCGTACCTATGGCTCGACCTCGGCCAACCCGCGCTCGCGCTTCCTCAACGAGATTCCGTTTGAAGATATCGAGTTTAGCGGTATCGGCTCTGCCGGTTTTGAGGGCACGGGATGGGAGAAGCGCGGCGACCGTCACGGCACTTTTGGCTCGGGCATGGGTTCGGATATGTATGGCGGCAAGGTGTTCGGTTCGCATACGCGCTCGACCGGCGGCTCCGGATCGCGCGGCGGATCGAGCTTCGACGATTTCTTTGGCGGCAGCAGCTATGGGACCGAGCGCCATCGTGGGGTCTCGCCCGACGCCGGCCGTGTTGCCTCGACCTTTGGCTCGGGCGCGCCGCGAGCCAAAAAGCCGTCGTCCAAGGTGTCGCCGACGGTGGAGCGCAAAGTCGATCGCGCCAGCGCGTCGCAGGACTTTGCCGCGGGCGATACCGTGAGCCACAAGACCTTTGGCACCGGTACCGTGATCTCGGTCGCTGGAGACATGATCGAGGTTCAATTCGAAAAGACCGGCCAGACCAAAAAGCTTATGAAGGGCTTTGCGCCGATCGTCAAGCTGTCGTGATCCCGGCGGACCTGGGCGGGCGTATGGGGTAACATCGCCTGCTCGGGCAGTCCTGCGCAAGACGGAGGCCACATTAAGTGGCCTCCTTTGCGTTCAAGACTTTAGTCTGCTGGGCGCGCAGCGGCCAGCTTCAACCCACCCGCTATGCGGGTGGAGACAAACGGCTTTACAAAGCCACCCCTCCGACCGA
>NZ_JADNOH010000101.1 GCF_015557435.1 Collinsella aerofaciens | reverse complement strand
GACTTGCAGCGACGGACCTCAGGACACTCTTACACCACGTCTGCGCGCGCGACCGTCGTGTGCTCGGCGGTTTCGAAATTTGCCGCATACTTCCGAAAAACCGCCCGTGAGCGCTGCGCTCACGGGCGGTTTTAGTTTACGTTACGCAACAAAAGCGCGTGATTTGTCCAATAGCCTAGCGCTACTTGACCTCGATGAGCTCGTACTCGCTCGTGCCCAGGCCAATTTTCTCGGCGTGCGCGATGCAGGAGCGCCAGTCGGTATCGGGATGCGTGATGCAGAAGGGATCCTTGGCCTGCTCGCCCTCCAGATGCTCGTGATTGTGCTCCATCTTGGCGGCGCTATCGGTGAGCTCAGTGTTAGGAAGCGGCTCGGATGCCATGACGGCGTCGGCGCAGGCTTGGTCGATGGCAACTGGATCGAAACTCGCGAACATGCCGATGTCGTTGACGATGGGCGTGTCGTTCTCGGGATGGCAGTCGCAGTTGGGGCTGATATCCATGGCCAGCGAGATGTGGAAGCTCGGGCGACCGTCGACGATGGCCTTCGTGTACTCGGCGATCTTGCAGTTGAGCACGTCGGCCGCGCTGGCCTTGGCGTCGTAGTCGGGCTTGATGGCGTCCTGGTTGCACACGCCGATGCAGCGGCCGCAGCCTAGGCAGCGGTCGTGGTCGATGGCGGCCACGTGCACCGTGCGGGTGCCGCCGTTGGCAAGCTCGCGCTCGCGGGTGTCGTCAAACGAGATGGCGTTGTGCGCGCAGATCTTCTCGCAGGCACGGCAGCCCACGCAATGCTCGGTCGCAACGCTCGGCTTGCCGGCGGCGTGCTGCTCCATCTTGCCGGCGCGGCTGCCGCCACCCATGCCCAGGTTCTTCATGGCGCCGCCAAAACCGGCCTGCTCATGGCCCTTAAAGTGGGTGAGGCTGATCACGATATCGGCGTCCATGAGCGCCTGGCCGATCTTGGCCTCGTGCACGTACTCGCCGCCCTCGACCGGGACGAGCGCCTCGTCGGTACCCTTGAGGCCGTCGGCGATGATGACCTGGCAGCCCGTGGCGTACGGGGTGAAACCGTTCTGATAGGCAGTGTCGATGTGCTCGAGTGCGTTTTTGCGGCTACCGACGTAGAGCGTGTTGCAGTCGGTGAGGAAGGGCTTGCCGCCCAGTTCCTTGACGACATCCGCGACGGCGCGGGCGTAGTTGGGGCGCAAAAAGCTCAGGTTGCCCAGCTCGCCAAAGTGAATCTTGATGGCGACGAACTTGTTCTCAAAGTCGATCTGCTCGATGCCGGCGCGGCGGATGAGGCGCTTGAGCTTGTCGAGCTGGCTCTCGCGAGCATGCGTGCGCAGGTTCGTAAAGTACACCTTGGCGGGTGCAGCGGGTGCGGTTGCGGTCATAGACATATCCCCTCGGTCTATATGGCGTTACAGACATAAGAGGATGGTACCCATTGGAGTAGGGTCAAAGTCAAGCGCAGCGGCGGGCCATCCGGCAGCTGGGGACGTTCCTAAACGACTAGCCGCCAGAGGTGCCCAGAGCAACCGCACCCCTACCGCTTTCTCGCCACCAAGTGTGCGCGAAATCCCTTCTGGGCCTCGAGCTTCAGCAGCTTTAGGCCAGCAGTCTCGGCAAGGTCACGAAACTCGGACATCTTGCAGATCCGCACGTCACCGTGACCAAAGAGGTGGGCCAGCGGCAGCTCAAGGTTGTTCATGAGCCACACTACGACATCGTTCGATGTGTAGTCGCGAAGAATCAAACGCCCGCCGGGGCGCAAGACGCGCGCCGCCTCCGCGAAAAACCTGTCCGGGTGCGGATAATGGTGAAAGCTGTTGGAGCAGAGCACGGCATCGAAGCCCTGAGACTCAAACGGCAGGTTCTCGGCATCGCCGACGATAAAGTTGATGTTGTCGAGCTGCTTGGCACAAGCGACCTCGATCATCTTGGGGGTAAGGTCGAGTCCCGTCAGTTGTTTGTGCGGATACCGCTCGTGCAGCAGCTCCAGCACCGCACCCGTTCCGCAGCCAACATCGAGCACGTCCTCAAACGGCTCCAACTCCAGCTCCGCAAGCATCTGCGGGTAGTCGTCCTTGCACATCTCGTAAATACCGGCATGGTCGGACTCGTAGATCCGCGCCGCCTCGGTGAACTCCTTAATGGAAAGCTGCTTATAGTCATCTGCCGATCTGGCCATGGCTTCTCCTTGTTATCAGATTAATGAGTACCAAAACGGGGCACCCCCTTAAGAGAGCGCCCCGCATACGTGGGTTTATTCCTGCACCTTGAGGGCCTCGGCCAGGGGGACGCGCTTGATGGAGCGCGTGTGCAGCAGCGCCACGACCAGATAGGTCGCAAAGCCGATGCCGACACACGCCGCCATGGACCAGGCGGGCACATAGATCTCGATATTGCCGTTGTAGGCGAGCAGCATAGAGCGGAAGATAGCCGTAAGTGAGCCGATAATCACGGGCAGGCTCAGCACAAGCGACGCCGCCACGCACAGCGTAATCGAGCGGATGTACAGATGCGAGATCTCGCCATCGCGATAGCCAAAGACCTTCATGTAGCTGATCGAGCGGGCGCTGTGGTCGATGACGGCCTTGGTCAGCAGATACATAAACAGTAGGAAAATGAACACCGCGAGCCCGACCATCATGCCGATCATGTCGCTCATCATGCCGATAAACTGGTCACCCACGGCGCGCATGTCGTCGGGTGTGGTGTCGCCGGCAAAGTATCGCGCGTCGAGGCTGAGCTTCTCGTCGCTCACGTAGCCGTTAAAGTAAGTGGCGTCGTTGCCGAACAACTCGTTAAAGTCATCGATACTTATGTAGATATTCATGTCCGACTTGGAGCCCCAGGTGGCGTCCTTGCCCGCGTACTCCAGCGAATAGTCCTTACCCTCGTACTTGTCGCGGAGCGTGACCTTCTGCCCCTCGCTCCAGCCAAACTTGTCGAGCAGGCCGCCGCCAAAGATAACGCGTCCATCGCCGACGTCCAGCCCTTTCCAGTAGCGTGAATCGGGCGAGACGCCGTAGATGGAGATCGTCTCCTGCCCATTTCCGTCGCCGCGGTCGTATTGCAGCTGGTAAACGGCGTATTTCTCGGCCTGTGCAATCTTGCCCGCACCGTTGTCCGTCGTATTGACGGGGTGAATGTCGTCGTTATCCGCGTCGATCTTCGAGGCCTTGTCGATCAGATTGATGGCCTCGTCACGGTCGCAGCCAAGGGCATCGGCAAGATCGTCGAGGCGCGCATAGAGGGCGTCCTTCTTGTCCTGAACCGTTGCGAGCGCGTCCTGCGCTGCAGTCAGGCTCTCGGCAGACGGAGCGCTGGTCGCAGCATTGGCCGCCGCCTGCGCGGCATCGACCGCGTCATCAAGCTCGTCATCCGCATCCTGGGCGGCAGCAAGCAGCGAACCGTCGACCGACTGCAGGCGCTCGAGCGCCGACCACTGCTCACGCTCCTCGGCGGTACCCTCAAGCTCCAACGGAGCCTTGAGCGTGTATTGATGCTCGGCGACCAAACTCGTCTCCAGGTTGTCCGCATAGTGCGTCATCGTTGGCAGGATCGCCAGACCAAAGAGCAGCAGCAGCGACGCAAACGCGATGCCCACAAAGAGCGTGGCGAAGTTGCCCAGGTTGCGCAGGAAGATGCGTAGGCGGAAGCGCGAGACAAAGCCCATGCGCTCCGGCAGCTGAAAACCGCGCTTGGTACCCGACTTGCCACCAGCCTCGTGACGGAGGAACTGCAGCGGGGTCTTTCCCATCTTGCGGAGCAGGCCCACCAAGGTAATGAGGATGAGTGCGAAGGCAGGAACCACGGCGCACTTTACAAAGATCTCCCAGCTCCAGTACACCTGGAAGGGCGGTAGGCTGTACGAGCCGTAATAGAGGCTGCGCATGGGCTCGGTAAAGAACGCAACGCCGAGCGCGGTGCCCAAAAGCGCCGCGAGCACGCCCACGATGGCGGGAAGCGCAAGGTAGTGCAGCACGATCTCGCGACGGCGATAGCCGCTGGCGAGCAGCGTCCCGATAATGGCGCTCTCCTCCTCGATGGTGGCGTCGGTGAGCACCACAAAGACAAACGCCATGATCACGATGATGATGTCGAGCAGCGTCGTCCACATCATGGAGTCGCCGTCCACATCGTCGCGCGCATAGCCAATGCCCTGGTTGGAATCGGCATCGGTCAGGTCATCCACGCGCGCATCGGCATCCACCAGCGCCTCGACCATATCCTGCTCGGCATCGATGCGATCCGCGGTGGAGAGGTCGCGGTCGTTAAAGGTAAAGGAGTAGGTGTAGGTGGGCGCGCCGCCGGCGTCCTCGAGCGCGGCAAATCCGGCGTCGGTGACCTCGGCCACGCCATAGGTGATGGTGTTCACCGTAAAGTCGGAGTTGTTGAGGAACAGCGCCTGGCTATCGGGCTGCGTCATGATGCCGCAGATGGTGTAGGTGCGGCCCTCGAGCTCGACCTTATCGCCCACGGCGAGATCGTTGTTGGTGGCGAAGACGCGGTCGATGGCCACCTCGTCGTCCGCGCGGGGCTGCTTGCCTTCGCAGTAGGACGCGATATCGACCTTGGTACGGTGAGCATAGGTGCGCAGGGTGCGCTTGGTGCCGTCGTCGCCGGACGCCTTTTTGATGATGGCGTCGATGGAGAAGTTCTTGTAGAGCGTGACGCCGCCGGTGTCGCTGGCCGCATTCTCGGCGGCTTTGAGCTGGTCGTCGGTGGCCTCGAACGCCGTGGTCAGGCGACCGTCCTCGATTGTGTACTCGTCGCGCATGCCGTCGATGAGGCAGCCGATGGAATGGGCCGCAAGCAAAAAGCCCGACGTGAGGGCGATACTTCCGCACATAAGCAGGAAGATTCCCAGGTACTTTCCGATATTGCGGCGCAGCTCGCGGGGGAGTCGTTTTGCGAGAGGTGACATGGCGCCGCCTACCAATCGAGCTCGGCGGCCGCGGCGGGCGACTCGTTGAGCTCGTCCTCGACGATGCGCCCATCGCGCAGGCGCAGCACGCGGTTGGCCATGCGGGCGATGGCGGCGTTGTGGGTGACGATGATGATGGTGCAGCCGTAGGTACGGTTGACGTCCTCCATGAGCTGCAGGATCTCCTTGGATGTCTTGTAATCGAGCGCGCCCGTGGGCTCGTCGCACAGCAGCAAGCCCGGATTTTTGACGAGCGCACGGCCGATGGCGCAGCGCTGCTGCTGACCGCCCGAGACCTGGCGCGGAAACTTGTTGCGGTGCTCGTAGAGGCCCAGCGAGCGCAGCAGGTCATCGACGTTGAGCGGGTTTTTGGACAGGTGCGCCGTGACCTCGATGTTTTCCTTGATGGTGAGGTCGGGCACCAAGTTGTAGAACTGGAAGACAAAGCCCAGCTCGCGGCGGCGGTACTCGCCCAGGTCGGCGGGCTTGAGCGTCGTCAGGTCGCAGCCGTCCACCATAATGGAGCCGCCGTCGGCGTCCTCCAGGCCACCGATGAGATTGAGGAACGTCGACTTGCCCGAACCCGAGGGCCCCAGCATGACGCAGATCTCGCCGCGGTTGATGGATGTGTCGATGCCGTCAAGCACCGTCAGGCGTGCATCGCCGTCGCCGTAGTGTTTCTTGAGGTCCTTAACCTGGACGTAGGCTTGCTTCGTCGCCATACTATCCCCCATTGTTAGCCTTCTGCTACTTTTCTAGGGTTATAGTAAACCCAGGCGAACTATTTTTGTGTGACATATGACATTTATTTCAAACTAGTCATTGGGGACGTTCTTAAACGACTAGTCACTAGGGACACTCTTTCGCTATCCGGCAGTTAGGGACGTTCCTTTCCTGCCGGCAGTTGGGGACAGTCCTTGCCAACCCAGCCGGCGAGGCGGCGAATCGGCAAAGACTGTCCCCGATAACTAGTCATTTAAGTCTGTCCCCAATGACCACTCTTGGTCGTTTAAGTCTGTCCCCAATGAGTACCCGATGGCTAGGCTCGGGCTTTGGTGTGGGTGAGGGCTAGGCCTACGGCGGCGATGGCGGCGGCGAAGAGCACGGTGACGCCCAGGTCGCAGGCGATGTCGCCCAGCACGGCAGACGTCAGGTCCGACGCGAGCGCCTTGCCGATCGCGTCGTTCACCCAATATGTCGGCACAAAGCGCGCCACGGTCTGCACGGCCGAGCCCATGAGCGACAGCGGCATCCAGGCGCCGCCCAAAAACGTCATGAGCATACCAAGCAGGTTGCCCACGCCGTTGAGCAGCTCCTCGCGCGCACCCAGGCTCGACAGCGTAAAGCCAACGGCCAGGGGCGTGCACGCTAGGGTAAACGTTGCCGCCAGCGCAAGGCACACGCGGCCCACGCCGACCTCGGCAACCGCGCCGGCAAAGCCCACGACGCCCATCATGCTCGACACAAACCAGATGCAGACGGTGAGCACCGCGGCGGCGGCAAACACAGCGAGCGAGCGCTGGCGCTCAGAGACCGGGCCGGCATCCATGCGGCGCACGCGCTCGGGCTCGTTCATGCCCGAGAACACCAGCCCCACCGACACGATGACCGACGAGATGATCGCGTACGCGCCAAAGTTGAAATACGACTCGAGCGTGGCGGCGGCAGTCGAATCGACCTTGACCTGCTCGATCTGGACCTCCGCGCGCTTTGCGGCCGCGTGCTCGGCGGCCCTTGCGACGTCACCGTTGGAGGCAGCGGGTTCAAGCGCCGCCGCAGCGCCCGCGAGCGAGATCCAGCGCGAGGCCTCGGCAGACGAAAGCGCCGCCGCCATGGTGCCGGAGCCGTACGTCACGTCGAGCATGGGCAGGGTCTCCCCCGCACGGGCGGCTGCAACAAGATCGTCCTCAAACCCCTCCGGGATAAAGAACACGCAATCGGCACTGCCCTTGGCGCTGTTGCTCTTGGCGAGCGCGTCCGCAAGGTCGTACGCGTCGTCGCCGATGCCCGTGACCAGGTCAAAGCGTGAGCCCAGGTGCTTGGTAAGCGCCCGCGAAAGGTCGCTATTGTCGCGGTCGACCACGATCACGTTGGTGTCGTAGGGCTTGTACTCGGTAAGCCGCGACGAGTTCCAGCTCACCGAAGCCGCGATGAATACGCCCATGAGCGAAATGAACACCGTATAGATGAGCAGGTAGAACGGGTGCGCCAGCGCCATGCGAAGCGCAGTCTTAAAGGTGCTCATAGCGGCTCCTTCCAAAGATCAGCGTGGCTGCGGCGACAAACACCAGGGCCATCAGGACAAGCGCGCCGGCGCGCACGGCAAAGGGACCCAGGTCCTCAAAGAAATACAGGCGGTTGAACATGTCACAGATGAGCTTGACGGGATTGAGCCAGCACTCGGCCGGGCAGGCGCGGGCGACGTCGTCGGCAAGCGCCATCGCCGGCTCGCCGTAAAGGCCGGCGAACAGGGCACACGTGGTGGCGAAGCCCGTGAGGATGCCCGACTTGGACGCCTTGCCGCCCTTAACGGGCAGCGTGCCCACAAAGAGCCCCAGGCCCGTCGCCGCAAGCGCGGATGCAGCCCCGCCCAGCAGGCACAACCCCTCGCGCCCGCCAAAGTCGACGCCCACGACCAGGCGCACGTAGCCGATCGCAACCGCCATCGATGCAAAGGAAACCAGCCACGAGCCGACAAAAATGCCGGCCAGCGACGCCGTCTTGGAGAGGCCGCCCACACAACGGCGGGCACCAAGGCCCGACAGATTGGGCTGCAAGTCGACGACGCTCAAGGCGGCAAACTCGGCAGACATCATCGCGACCAGGCCAAAGAGCGCGTAGTAGTAGATGACCGTGCCATCAGGCGTGGCACGAGTCAGGCTCACGCGGCGGGTTCCGCCCTCGAGCGACAGAGCGCGCGCAACTGCCTGCGGGTCGGCAAGCGCCGCCGGGTTGTCCTGGGCAATCTGTGCCATGAGCTCAGCATTTTGCGTATACGAGCTTGCCACCGTTTCAAGGATGCTGCGGTCGGTAAGCACCGACGAGGCGCGCGAGCTGTCGTAACTCGATAGCAGCGTGAGCCTGGGCGTGCCCGCGGCATCAACCGTATAGATGCCCGCGACCTCGCCGGCCTTGAGCGCTTTGCGCGCGGCAGCCAAGTCTTCGTACTCGCTCACATCGAGCAGCTGGTCGTCGCCTGCCTTGGCAAGCGAAGCTGCCACATCCTTAAAGGTCGAGGCATCCCAGGCCTCGTCCGCCACGACGGCAACCGGCACCGGGTCGACCGTGCCGTCGGAGCTGAGGTTCGCAAACATAAACATGAACATCGTGGAAAGCGCAATAGGAAAGAGAGCGCCCCAGACCCACGTGCTCGGCCGGCGCAGCAACGTCTTGACCGTGGTGATGATGGTGTTGAACATGGCCGCCCCCTAGTCGCGCAGCTCGCGGCCGGTGATCTCGAGGAACACGTCGTTGAGGGTCGGCGGCTCGGAGTAGATGCGGCCGAGCGGCACGTCGTACGAGCGCAGCGCGTCGAGGATGTCCGTCAGGTTGTGCGGGCTCGCTTCGCACGAAAACGTGAGCTGTCCCGCCGTTGCCGAAAGGTCCAGAACGTGCGGCAGGCTTGCGACGGCACCGAGCGCCGCACTCGGAACCTCGCCGGCCTCGATTACAATCTTCTCGCCCATCTGAATCATGCGCTTGAGCTCGTCGTTAGTGCCCTGCGCCAGCACGCGCCCACCGTCCATGATCATGATGCGGCTGCAGATCTGCTCGACTTCCTCCATGTAGTGGCTGGTATACACCACCGTGGCGCCTTCGTCGCGCAGGCGGCAGATGCCTTCCAGGATGGCATTGCGGCTTTGCGGGTCGACCGCCACCGTGGGCTCGTCAAAGAAGATGAGTTCGGGCTTGTGCGCGATGCCGCAGGCGATGTTAAGGCGACGCGCCAGGCCGCCCGAAAGCTTGCCGGGGCGGAACTTGGCAAAGTCGCCCAGGCCGACAAAGTCGATTGCCTCGTCCACCAGCGCGCGGCGGCGCTTACGGTCGTTGACGTAGAGGCTGCAGAAATAGTCGATGTTCTCGCGCACGGTGAGCTCGTCAAACACCGCCACCTGCTGCGGCACCACGCCAATACGGCGCTTGAGGTCGTAGCGGACGGGCGTCATGGGCTCGCCGAACAGCTCGATGGTGCCCTTGTCGTAGGCGAGCAGCTGCAGGATGCAGTTGATGGACGTGGTCTTGCCCGAGCCGTTGGGGCCGAGCAGGCCAAAGATCTCGCCAGGGGCGATGTTCAGGTTAAAGTGGTCGAGCGCGATAAGGTCGTCATAGCGCTTGACGAGGTTTTCGACGTGGACGATGTCTGTCATGAGGCGGCCTTTCCGTTGATTGCGGCCCGGTACGATTGCATCATCGCAGGAGCAGGCGGGCCGCACCAGTGAGCTTTGTCACGAGTGCGGCGCCAACAGAACCGGCATCGCCACAGGACAAAGCAATCAGATGTGTTTGTCCCAAATCTTAAGTAAGTGGGGCTTGCATTTCTGATCACTTTGACCCGCCCGCGCCGTAGCAATCACCAGCTAAAACAGCTCCACCTCATCCCGCAAGAACTGCTCAACCGAAACGTTACGATCGCCCACAATCATCGGCTTCGCCTGAGGGTTCTGCGCCAAAAACTCAGTCATACCACTCTTGGACACGCGGCCGCTTTTAACCTCGATCGCCGCAAGGGCGTCATCGCCGCGCTTCGCCACAAAGTCCACTTCGAGATTACCCTCACGCCACCAATACAGCTCAAAGCCTTCTGTTTGAGCACGCGCGATGAGCCGGGCGCCCACCGCAGTTTCGACCAAATGCCCTCGCAGGGCAGAATCAGCCAACAAGTCACCCGCCCCGCGCCACATCGAGAACATTAATGAGGGATCATGCACGAGCAGTCGCGGCGAGCTTGCCCTCGACCTCACCTGCTTGGCGTCGTATTTTTGCAACCCGCTCATCATGCCCGCCTTGGACAGCAGATCAAGATAATGGCGCACGGTATCAGTGTTTCCCTTATCGTCGAGCTGCCCCAGCAGTTTTCGATACGATATCTCCTGCGCCGAATACTGCGCACCCAGCTCAAAGAGGGCTCGCATGAGCGCAGGCTTGCGCACGTCTTCCATCTGCAATACGTCACGCGAAATCGTCGATTCCACGATTGAATCGCGCATATACTCGCGCCAGCGATCGACATCGTTCTTGAGAATAGCAGCACCCGGATACCCGCCAAACATCAGATAATCCTCGAAGCTATAGCCAAACGCCTCGGACATCTCAGATAGGCTCCAATGCGTCGAACGCAGTAGCTCAAATCGTCCCGCAAGCGATTCGGTCAGCCCACTGCCGAGAAGCAAGCTCGACGAACCGGACAGCACCACAAGAAGCTCGGTGTCGTTCCAAGAGTCTTCGTCCCACAGGGCCTTGACCGTCTCGGACCAACCCGTAACTTTTTGTATCTCGTCGAGCACAAGGATGGCACGCGAGCCATTACTTGTCAGCTGCCGAGCCTGGCGCCACTCAAGGTCGATCCAATCCCCCGCGAGTTCGCGCGACGAGTCAGCACTCGCCACGCGACACGGAAGCCCGCAAGCCTTGGCCGCCTGCTTGATAGCCGTGGTCTTGCCAGTTTGCCTGGGACCCATAACCACCTGAATAAAGGAACGCGGCCCCATGAGTCTTTGCTGTAACACGGTCGATATCTTGCGCCTATACACCTAGAGCCTCCTTTTGATAAATCTATCTAGCAAAAATAATAGCTATATCTAGCAAAAATGATAGATACAGCTATCAAAAATGTTCCGGTAAAATGATTGTCGGCGAGACATAGTCGCGGTCCCCCTTGCTGGGACAAATGTCACGGTTGCTCCAGGTGGCGTCTTCGCCGTGCGCGCCATCGCGTACAATACCCGTATGAACAGGCTATTCGACAAATCGATCGTGCTGGCGTGCTGTATCGCAGCCGCCTTAGGCCTTGCTGTGGACGCGCGCTTGGTCGCAGCGTTTTGCCTTGGCGTTATCATCACCGCCTTGGCCGAAGTCGCACAAGGCGAACGCGCCCGCCGCGCCAGTGAGGCCGGCAGCTACGTCTACGTCATCGTGGCCGTCTTTGTACCGTCGTTTATGCCGTTTGCGCCCCTCGCCTTCTATGACATCGCGCGACGCGTGCGCCGTGAGCACGCCTGGCCTGCGCTGGGCATTGGCATCATCTTTGCCTTCGCCCTCGTCGCGGACCTTCGCGCCGGCGCGCTCACCACCCGAACGCTCCTGCTGACCACCATCCTTTCGGCCGCCGCCACCTTGCTGTCACTGCGCACCGCACAGCTCGAGCGCGAGCAGGAGCGCATGCGCCGCATCCGCGACGGGCTGCAGGAACGAACTCTCGCGCTCGAGGCGCGCAACCGCGACCTCGCCGACCGTCAGGACTACGAGGTCGAGCTCGCGACACTTGCCGAGCGCGCCCGCATCGCGCGCGAGATCCACGACAATGTGGGCCACCAACTTACGCGCGCCTCGCTGCAAACCGAAGCCCTGCGCGTGGTCCACGCCAACGAACCCGGCGTCGCCGCCGACTTCGCCGACGTCAAGCGCACCGTTGACGAGGCGCTTCAGCTTGTGCGCGCCAGCGTCCACGCGCTCAACGACAACGCCGCCGACCTCTCCGTACAGCTTGAGCGCATTGTTGAGGACGTGCGCTCGGACGGCGGCCCGCAGATCGAGCTTGAGGTTTTGGCCGAGCATGCACCGGCCAACGTCGTCAACTGCTTTGCGGCGGTCCTGCGCGAAGCGCTCTCCAACACCATGCGCCACGCCCGCGCGCAGAACGTTACCGTGCGATGCATGGAGCATCCGTCGTTTTACCAGCTCATCGTTACCGACGATGGCGAGGGCGGAATCCGGGCGTGCAGTCGCGGCGTCGCGGAAGGCATGGGGCTCGGCTCCATGCGCGAGCGCGTCGAGGCGCTCGGCGGGACCTTCACCGCCGGCCCACGCGCCGGCGCCGCCGGCTGGCGCGTGTTTGCCACCGTTCCCAAACAGCAAGGAGATGAGGCCCGATGAGGCTCATTGTTGTCGACGACGACCGCTTGGTGGTCGATTCGCTCAAGATTATCCTGGGTGCCCAGCCGCAGATCGAAGTGGTTGGCACCGGCGCCAACGGCAACGACGCGGTCGCGCTCTATGCCGAGCACGCGCCCGACATCGCGCTGCTCGATATCCAGATGCCGAGGCGCGACGGGCTTTCGGCGGCACGCGAGATTCTTGAGCGCGACCCCGCAGCACGCGTGGTGTTCCTGACCACGTTTTCGGATGACGAGTACATCGTGTCGGCGCTCAAGCTGGGCGCCCGCGGTTACCTGATCAAGACCGATGTCGCCGCCATTCCGCCGGCATTGGCGCAGGTCATGGACGGCAAGCGCATGCTCGAGGGCAAGGCAATCGAGGATGTTGACTTTGACGGGATGGGCGACAAGACAGGCGCGTCCCGCCGGCCCGCAGCCTTTACCGGCCTGACCGACCGCGAATTCGAAGTTGCCGAGCTCATCGCCCGCGGCCTCGACAACAAGGAGATCGCCGCCACCGCCTATATGGGCGAAGGCACCGTACGCAACCACATCAGCTCGATCCTGGCCAAAATGGGTCTACGCAACCGCACCCAAATCGCCATCGCCTACCTGCGCGGATAACTCAAAGAATCGGCGACTCAGTTGCGGTGAAATACGGACTGCTGTGCCCCCTAGGGCCGCCAAACAGTCCGTATTTCACCGCAACTTATGAGCGGTCGCACAAAAGTGCCGCCACGGAGGAGGGAGATGCCTCCGTGGCGGCTGGGGGTGGGGTAGGGGCTATGTTTCTGGCTCCCCGCCGGCGGCCCGGGGCCTTTTGGCCCCAGGCTCCGTCGACGTGCCTAGCGCTTACGGATACCCCAGACCAGGGCTCCAACGCCAGCCATGGCGATGACAAATGCCACGAGCAGCGCGGCTGCCTGCTGGTCACCCGTGGTGGGCAGATAGCCCTTGACCGTCTTGACGATGTTCGTCACGGTCTTGGGCGTGCCGGGGTCGGGCGTCGGCACGGGCGTTTCGGGCTTCTTGTACGTGTTGTTGAACACGATGCCCTCGACGCTCTTGTCGCCCTTGGTATAGGCAACGCTCGCCTTGAGGTTGCCCTCGCCGTCATCAACCACGTTGACGGTCGCGGTAAAGACGGACTTGTCGTAGGTCATGCCGGCCTCGTCGCCCTTGATCTCGCTGATGGTGTAGACGTACGTTCCGGGCTCGCTGTACTCGAACTTGTCGAAGCCGATCTTGCCGTCGGCATCGTTGGTGACGGTGGACTCGACGTCCTCACCAGCGAGCTTAAAGCTAAACTCGTCCTTCTTGAGCTCGCGTCCCTCGAGCACCTTGATCGCGCCGATGGAGACCTGCGTGGGCATGGCGTGATACTTGTTGGTAAAGCCAGCGGACTCGGTGGTTCCCTCGAGCTTGTGCGTCGCGGTCAGTGTGCCGTCGCCGTTGTCGGAGACGGTGGTCACGACGGTGTAGGTCGCGCCGTCATAGGTGACGCCCTTGTACAGGCCGAGCGCGTTGGGGCAAGCCTCGCGCAGCATGTACGTGTGCGTGCCGGGCGCCTCGTAGCGGATCGGGCTCAGTGCGACGGTGCCGTTGGCGTCGTTGGTGCCGCTCGCGACAACCACGCCGTCCTCGAGCAGTTCAAACGTGAACTCGCCGGCTGCAAGGTCGCGTCCGATCAGACGCTTGACCGTCTTGACCTGATCGGTCACCACAGAATCGGTAGGCGCCACGCTGTAGGTGTTGGTGAACGTGAAGGCCGCGCCGTCGTCGCCCTCGCGCACGACGCTCAGATGTCCGGCGCCGTCGTCAGTCACGGTGTAGGAAACCTTGCGCGTGGCGTTGGCGTCGTTGGTCACGCCAGGGGCGCTACCGGACTCGGACACCGTATAGGTAAAGGTGTGCGAGCGCGGAGTAGCGGCGGCAGGCTCGTTCTCGTTCTCGGATTCATCAGCGATAACGTCAACGTCGGCCTCGTCGGTCTCTGCCTCGTCGGCATTTGCTTCATCGGCTTCGGCTTCATTGGCTTCGGTCTTGTCGGTCGCGTCGTCCGTCACGCCCAGGGCGCGGTTGAGGTCCTCGAGCGTAAAGTGGATCTTGCCAAAGTCCACGTTGCCGGCCGCGTCGTTGGTTGCGGTCGCGTGCTCGGGCATCGGGGCGCCCGCCTCGTCAGCGGCCACGGTAAAGGTGAACTTACCCGCGATGTCGGCCGGGGTCAGGCCTTCGGCGGCCTGGAGCTTCTTGGTGCCGGCGAGTGCGGCATCAACGGCATCGGTGCCGTAGACGTTCTCGAACAGGGGCTCAATGCCGTCGTAGACAGGCGTTGCCGTCAGGGTACCGTCGCCGTTATCGACGACAATAACCTTAAAGCTAAAGCTCGGCGTTGCGGCCGTGATGCCCTTGGCTGCGAGCTGCGGCGTGAACTCAAAGGCGGTGTAGCCGATGGTCCATGCAGGCTTGGCATCCTTATCGGTGCGGATAGCGCGCTTGGCGTTCACCAAGTCGGCGAGCATCTCGGTGGTGTAATGCAGGGAACCGAAGCTTACATGCCCATTAACGTTGGTAGTGCACGTGCCCTCGATGGCTTCCTTCTCACCTGCGTAGGCGATGCCAAAGTAGAACTCGCCGTCGGCCATCGGGCGACCGGTCAGGGTCTTGGCGGCAACGACCTGAGCAGCGGCGCCACCAGTCGTGTTGGTCGTAGCACTGTAGCTGTTGACGAACGGGACCACGGCGCTCTCGACCGCAGCGGCACCAGTCTTGTACTCGGTCACCAGCGTGCCCTCGGAACCGCCAGAAACAGTCGTCGTGGCGGTGAGCGTACCGGCGGTGTCGTCGGCGATAGCGATCGTCACGGTGCGGACAGCGTCGTCGTAGGTGTAGCCGGGCTGGTCGTCGTTCTTCTCGGCCACGGTGTATGTAAAGGTCTTACCGGCGTCAGCCTGCGTAAACTTGACCTCATGGCCAGCCAGGATGTCAATCAGGCCGACCGTTCCCTCTGCCGTCGCGGGGGACTTGAATTCGTTGGCGACGGGCAGTAGGCCAAGCGCGTTGGCCGAAGCCTCGTCGGCGGGCGTCACGGTAAAGGTGAACTGGCCCTCGGTCATGGGACGTCCGGAGAGGGTCTTGCTGAGCTTGAGGCCGCCGGCCGCGGTGTAGTTAAGCTCAGTGCGATACGTGTTGGTAAAGCGTCCGTTTTCCTTCTTGGTGACGTTGGCGGTCAGTTTGCCCTCGCCGTCCTCGGTCACGGTCACTTCGGCGGCCGCGACATGGGCGTCATACGTCATGCCGACCGTGCTGCCCGCGTTCTCGCGGATCTCGTACTTGTAGGTTCCGGCAGCCGTGTAGCGAATCTTGCCGAACTTGATGGCGGCGATGCCGTCCTTCGTGTCGCGCTTGCTCACGGTTACGGTTGCAGGATTGGGCAGCGGGGTGCCGTCGGGAGCGGTGATGGTAAAGCTGAACTCGTCCCCATCCGTCCACTCGCGACCGTCGATGGCCTTGCTCAGACCAAAGTCGAGGTCTGCATCGGTCGGGGTCACGCTGTAGGAGTTCTCGAAGGTCGCAGGTTTGTCGCCCTTCAGCTCGTGATTGGCGCTAAGCGTGCCATCGCCGTTGTCCGTGATGGTGGTCTCGATGGTGAACTTGGCGTCGCTGTAGGTGATGCCCTTGCTGATGGTTCCGCCGTTGACCTCGCGCAGCGTGTAGGTGTGCTTGCCGGGCTTGGTGTACTTCACGGCGCCCATCGTGATGTTGCCGGTAGCGTCATTGGTACCGGTGGCGACGACCTTGGCGTCCTCGCCCTCGCCCTCAACGAGCTCGAAGGAGAACTCGCCAGCCTTGAGGTCGCGCCCGGTCAGGACCTTGGTCGCCTTGACCATGTCGGTGACGCTGAACTCGTCGGGGTTCGGCTTATAGCTGTTGTTGAACTTCGCCTCGCCGGCTCCCTTCAGCTCATGCGTAGCGTTGAGCGTGCCGTCACCGTTGTCGGTGATGGTCGTCTCGATGGTGTAGGTCTTGCTGTCGTAAGTGATGCCATTGCCGGCGTCGCCCGGGACCTCGCGCAGCGTGTAGGCGTGCTTGCCGGCCTCGGTGTAGGTGATCTCGCCCATCGCAATGTTGCCGTCGGCGTCATTGGCACCGGTGGCGACCACGTCGTTGCCCTCGACGAGCTCGAAGGAGAACTCGCCGGCCTTGAGGTCGCGGCCGGCCAGGACCTTGGTCGCCGCGATCTTGTCGGTGACACTCGACTTGCCAGGATTCGGCTTGTAGGTGTTCTCGAAGATCGCCTTCTCGGCGTTCTGCAGCTTATGCTCGACGCTGAGGGTACCGTCGCCGTTGTCCGTAACCGTAGTCACGATGGTGTACTTGGCGGTGCTGTAGGTAACACCGTTCTCGATGGTACCGGCCTTGGACTCGCGCAGCGTGTAGGTGTGTTCGCCGACCTCGGTGTACGTGACGGGATCCATCATGATCTTGCCGTCGGCATTGTTGGTGCCGGTAGCGACAACAACGTTACCTTCGACGAGCTCAAAGCGGAACTCGCCGGCCGCGAGGCCAGACTCACGCCCGGTCAGGACCTTGGTCGCGGTAATCTTGTCGGTGACGCTGGAGTCCTTGGAACCAGGCTTGTAGGAGTTGGTGAACTTCGCCTCGTCGGCGCCCTTCAGTTCATGCTTCGCCTCGAGCGTACCGTCGCCCTTGTCGGCGATGGTGGTCACGATGGTGTACTCGGCGGTGCTGTAGGTAATGCCGCCGACGTTACCCTTGACCTCGCGCAGCGTGTAGGTGTGCGTTCCAGGCTTGTCGTAGGTGATCTTGCCCATCGCGATCTTGCCGTCGGCAGTGTTGGTGCCCTTGGCAACGACCTTGGCGTCCTTGCCCTCGCCCTCGACGAGCTCGAAGGAGAACTCGCCGTCCTTGAGGTCGCGCCCGTCCAGGACCTTCTTCGCGGTGATCTGGTAGGTGACGCTGGAGTCGACAGGCGTCACGCTATAGGTATTGGTGAACGTGAAGGCCGCGTTTCCGTCCGGCTTGCGGGACACGTTCAGATTGCCCTTGCCGTCATCGGTCACGGTGAAGGAAACCGTGCGCGAAGGCTTGGCGTCGTTAGTCACGCCAGCCACCTCGCCGGACTCGGTCACGGTGTAGGTAAAGGTGTGCTCGCGCTTCTCGGGCTTCTCGCCCAGAGCATTGTTAAGATCGTCGAGCGTAAAGTGGATCTCGCCAAAGTTGACCTTGCCCTTGGCGTCATTGGTCACGCTCGTGCTCGCAGGCATAGGCGCGCCCTCTTCACCGGTCACGATAAAGGTGAACTTGCCGGCGATGTCGGCCGGGATCAGGCCATCAGGAACCTGCAGATTCTTGATGCCCACAAGCGATGCCTCGGCATCATTCGTGGTGTAGACGTTCTTGAACTCGATGCTCTTGGCGTCCTTGGCGTCCTTGGCGTCCTTTAGCTCGTGCGTAGCCACAAGCTTGCCCTTGCCGTTGTCGGCAATGGTCGTCACGATGGTATATTCCGTTTCGTCGTAGGCAATACCGCCGGCGTCACCCTTGACCTCGCGCAGCTTGTAGGTGTGCTGGCCGACCTCTTTGTACTCGATGGCGCTGAACGTCACCTTACCGTCGGCGTCGTTTGTAACGGTCTCGACAGGCTTAACTTCCTTGTCCACGACTTCGCGCAGCTCAAAGCTGAACTCGCCGGCCGTAAGGTCACGCCCGGTCAGGGACTTGGTCACGTCAATCTTGTCGGTAACGCTGGACTCAACAGACTTCGCAGTGTAAACGTTCTTGAACTCGTCCTCGCCTGCTTCACTCCAAGTCACCTGCACGGCAGCGCTGAGCACGCCCTTCTTGTTGGGCGTCACCGTCACGGTGATCTCCGCGACGTTCTTGCTGTAGGCAATGCCGTCAACCGTGGTCCCGGCGTTCTTTTCGCTAACCTTGTAGACATACGTACCCGGCTCGGTGTATTCGATCATGCCGAAGTTAATGGCAGCCTTGCCCTTGTCATCCAGATCGCCCTTGGTCACGGGCACAGTCGCGAACTCGGGCATCGGGGCGTTGCCCTCGGACGTCAGACCAAACTCGAACCTGTCCGTATCCCTCCAGGCGCGGCCTTCGAGCACCTTGGTCAGGCCAAAGCCGGCCTTGGTGTTCACCGTCGTCGGCGTCATGTCGTACTTATAGCTGATCTTGCCGTTGTTGCCCAGGTAGGAGTTGACATGCGTCGCGGCCGCTTTGGCAGACACGTTGTTCCACTTGGGATTGAGCACATCGGAGGCGGTATGGGTGTTGTTGCCGCCCACGCTCTCCTTGGTGGTGTGAAGCTCATCGATAAAGGCCAGGCGTGCGGTTCCCACAGTAAACACCAAGTTACCGTTCTCATCGGGAACAATCGCGCCGTCGAACTTCGCGGCGTCGCCGCCGATAAATTCGATGACGGCGGTCGCGGGCTTAGCCTCGCCGTTCTCGCCCTGCTCCTCAAACTCATCCTTGTAGTAATAGGTGTCGTCATCAGCCAGCGAGCCCGTTGCCGGCTTCGTGCATTCCTTATCCGTGTAAATGTGCGTCTGCTTCTGGAAGTAGTAGTAGCGGTTGGTGTCGGCCGGCTCAAAGGTCGCAACCGTATCACCCAGCTCGCCGCCGTTCCACTTGTTCGCGCAGAAATTCACGGTCTCGGTGCCGTCGACGACGGTCGTATTATGCCCGATGTAGTCCTTGAGCCCCGTGACCTTCTCGGGCGTAAACAGATTGTCGAGTGCGACCTTCTTCACGCTCGAGGCATACTTCACCTGAATGGGCTTAACGTTGTCGACCGAAAGCTTGCCGTTTTCGTTCTTAAAGTGGCTCTGCGGAATCAACGACGCAGGAATCTTGACCGTTACGATATCGCCGGTCCGGGGCTCGCCCTCTTTGGCATGCTGAACGGTGATGACCAGGTTCGCGGCATCACCCGTAAATGTGTAGGTGTCGACGTTGTCCTCGGTCTTTGTCGGCTTGTCAAACGTCGTGCCGTTGTATATAAAACCGTCGACCTGCATAAAGTCGCCCAGCTCATCGGTAAACGTAATGTAGCCAGACTTGGTCGCGTCGTAGCCCTTGTCGATTTTGGTCGGGTGAGGTGCTTCCGACGTGATGGCCTTTGAGATGTCGTCGAAGACCTTCTTGAGCTCATCGGCATTGGTCGCCGACTTGTAGTAGTCGGAGTTTTTCGCACGTGTGCCGTGAGTATTCCATGCCGTAGCGTTGGGGTAGTTACTCGATACGGCCTGCATGAACTTGTTCTCTTGGCTTGTCATCGAATCTTGGACACTGGCATTGGGGTTCGCACCGTTAAAGATGCCAATGGTATAAACGGTGGCCTTGCCGTCCTTCATGTTTTTGGCAGCCGTCACGGCAGTGTTAGCGACGCCCGAATCAAACTCGCTGAAGCTTGTCGGCGTGCCGTCGGTAAAGAACACAACGATCTTCTTGGCGTCTGCGCGACCAGAAGTTTTGATGTTTTTCTCGGCTTGTTTCATACCATAATCGGCACGCGTAGCGCCAGCAGGCTTGATGGAATCGATCGTTCCCTTAAGACCCTTTGCGCCGCCAACCGTGCACGCCGTCAACTCTTGCATTGTCTGCGAATAGTTGTAGCTATGGCCGCCGGAGCGGTACGTGTCGTTTCCGACCTTATCGGTCTCATCACCCGCAAACTTAACAATGGCAACCTTATGCTGCCTATCGACGCCCTCGATACCCTCGTTTTGTTTGGCGATGGTGTCGATAAAGCTGTTCGCAGCGTTCTTCAGTGCATCGATACGCTTGGTGGAATCTCCACCGCCCATAGGATCATTCATCGAGCCAGAGGCATCCAGCACCATCACGATGTCAAGCGGCGTGGTAACCGTCACCTTTGAATTAGACGTCGAGGACATCGCCGAAAGCGTAGTCAAGAAATCCGACTCTTCGTTTTCTCCGGTTGCCACGACCGTCTTGTCGGTCCAGATTCGACCGACGTTTTGAGTCGTTACTTTATTGCCGCTGTGGCCGGCCGCCCAGATTTCCCAGCGTCCGGTGGTGTCGGGGTCGACGACCGTCGGCCCGCTCACTGTCGGCCCGTCCATTCCGGTGCTGGACCTGGCGTTGGCCTCGGGCAGCATGGCGAATGCTGCAGCCGGCAACACCAGCACTACGGCCAGTATCACCGCCAAGAGACCCCTCGTGTACTTACCCATCGTGTCTCCCTTCTCGCAGGACTAGACCTTGCATCAGCCTAAAGTTACGGAATGAGACACAATTAGGGCAGGTGACACACGTTCCAGATTCGGTTTTGAGCGTGAGACAAATGTCTCACCAAAGTTGAGACACAGCGTTTTCGCAGGAAAACAGGTGCGACTCGGAGCCGACGGGCCAAAATGATCCGTTTTCCTCCGTCCCCGGGGGATCAATTGATGGTGCTCGCCACGAAACCGGCCCATCTACTACGTTTGACCCGATACCTCCGACCATACCAGCGTTTTACGAAAAACCGCAGGCCATCTACCTGCGGTTTTCTTTTCTCGCTTTTCGCTGTGGTTGAGGGTGGCCGCCCAAACGTAGTAGATGGGCCCATTTCGTGGCGGACGGGTCGCGAGGACGCCCTCGCAAGGCCAAAATGATCCGTTTTCCTCCATCCCCGGGGGATTAGGGGCTGTTACCGATGCGGTGCCATTTCAAAACTATGCCGGTTTACTACGATAAATACGAAGTCCCCGACCACACTCGCTTTCTTTGCAAAATCGCAAGCCATCTACCTGCGGTTCTGTTTTTACCAAATGCGGTGTGGTTGGAGATTGGCGATTCATCGTAGTAAACCGGCATGGTTTTGCTCGCGGCGACCCAACCGCGCGCTCATGTGCGGGGCCGGCGGGGCATTTTTGCCCCGCCGGCCCCTATTCCAGCGCTATACCAGTCCCATTCCGACCCTATTCCGGCTTGGTTTCTACCGTGAGAGTTTTGTCCGCCGCGACTGGGGTGCGGGCGGTGTCCATACTCAGGCAGTGCTTGGGGCAACTTTCGATGCATTCGCCGCACACCACACAGGCATACGGATCGATCGACCAGGTACCGCCCTTGCGATCGACCACGAGCGCGCCCGCCGGGCAACGCCGTGCGCACATGCCGCAGCAGATGCACACGTCCATGTCGTTGACGATATGCCCGCGCAGGCGCTCGGGCGCCGCGAGCTTCTCCTGCGGGTAGCACACCGTGACTGGCTGCTTGACCATAGAACCCAAGGCCGTCTTGGCAAATGTCAGCAAACTCATGCCGCGCCTACCTTTCCGTGCAGCTAATGCAGGGGTCGATGGTCAGGATAATCATGGGGACGTTGGCAATGAGCACGCCCTGCAGCGCGTGCGTCAGACCCGCCAGGTTTTGCGACGTCGGCGTGCGCACGCGGAAGCGATCCAAGTTCTTGGTGCCGTTGCCGCGCACATAGTAATACGCCTCGCCGCGCGGCTGCTCAATCACGACCTCGCCGCGCGCACCGTCGGCCGGCGTGAGCTTTGTGCGTTCACCGATACCATCGTGCGGAATCTTGGCCACGAGCTCCTTGATAATGTCCATGGCCTGCGTGACCTCGGCGCAACGCACCTGGCAGCGGGCATAGCAGTCGCCGTCGGTGGCGACAATCGGCTCAAACGCCGCCAAGTCCGCATAGGCGCCGTCGCCGAACATGCGCACGTCGTAATCCACACCCGAGGCGCGACCGAACGGACCGACCATCGAAAGCTCCAGCGCGTCTTTCTTGCTGATCACGCCCACACCATGCAGGCGCTCGCCGCAGCTGGCATCATCCAAAAACGTATGCACCAGAGTCTCGTAGTCGGGACGCATAGCATCGAGCGTTTGGACAATACCCGCCAGTTCGGAGTCCTCGATGTCGTGCTTAAGGCCGCCGATCTCGTTGATTGACAGGATCACGCGGCCGCCGCAGGTGCTCTCGAAAATCTTGAGGATCTGCTCGCGCAGGGTCCACGAACGATAGAACAGCGCCTCAAAACCAAAGGCATCGGCGAGCAGGCCCAGCCACAGCAAATGCGAGTGGATACGCGACAGCTCGTGCAAAATGGTGCGGATATACTGCACGCGGCCGGGCACCTCGATGTCGAGCATGCGCTCGCAGGCGCTGGCATAGCCGCAGCTGTGGCCCACGGCGCAGATGCCGCAGATGCGCTCGGCGATGTAGCCAAACTGGTGCATGTCACGCTTTTCGGTGAGCTTCTCGAGTCCGCGGTGCACAAAGCCGATCTGCGGAATTGCCTCGAGAACGCGGTCGTCCTCGATCACCAGGTCCAGATGAAGCGGCTCGGGCAGCACCGGGTGCTGCGGGCCAAACGGAATAACGGAGCGATGTGCCATGGACCCTACGCCTCCTTTTTCTGCTTGTCGCGGGCGGCCTTGGCGGCAAGCGCCGCGCGGACCCTGGCCACTTTCTCGGGATCCATGGCGGCGAGCTTTGCCTCCATCTCGGCGGCTTTGAGCGCGGCCTTGGCGGCAGCCTCGTCATGCTGAGCATCGGAGCCGGCGGCCGCAGCGGGCTGGGCAGTGGCAGCGTCCGCGGTGCCACTGCCATCTGCGGCGCCCTCCCCCGCAGTAGCCGCGGCAGCGGCGGCCTTTTCGGCCGCGGCCTTGCGCGCCTTGGCCTCGGCAGCGGCGCGAACCTTCATGGCCTTCTCGCGCGCGGCCTTCACCTCGGGCGTGATCACGCTCATGGGCTCGGCAGTCGAGACCTGGTAGAAAAAACCCTTAAAGTCGATCTGCATATCGGTGATGGCAAGGCCAAACAGGTCATGAGCCTCGTTCTCAAACGGGAACACCGCTGGATAGTACGAGCTGATGGACGGGATCTCCTGGTACTGATCGATGCCCTCGATCACCAGATTCTCAATCGCATAGCTACCGTCCTGCGCAATGTGATCCAGGGCGGCGCGGACGTTGATAAACGTATAGACCAGGCGATACGAACCGTCGTCCACGCAGCGCTCGGCGTGCATCTGCACAAAGCGCGCGCCGGCACCCTTGAGCGCCTGCACATGCGGCAGCAACTCATCGATCCCGACGGTGGTATAGATTGCCTTTTGCATTACTCGGCCTCCTTTGCAGCGGCGGGCTCGTCGGACGTGCCACCAGCCGCGACCGCGCCGTCAGCCGCGGGCGCATCGCCAGCCCCGGCCTCCGCAGCGGCCACAAACCCGCTCTCGCCCAGTTCAACGCCACCGTCCCAGGTAGCGGCGCCGCCCACGGTGAGCGGATCGCCGCCGGCGCGCAGCACGGCCTCCTTCTGATCCAGAATGCCGCACGCCTCCACGATGGCATCGATCACGGTCTCGGGGCGAATGGCGCATCCGGGCGCGTACACGTCCACGGGAATCGCGCGATCCACGCCGCCGATTACGTTGTAGGCATCGCGGAACACGCCGCCCGAGCATGCGCAAATGCCGCATGCCACCACGCACTTGGGCTCGAGCATCTGGTTGTAGATCTGGCGCACGACGGGCAGGTTCTGCGCGTTGACCGAACCCGTCACCAAAAAGATATCCGCATGCTTGGGGTTACCGGTGTTGACCACGCCAAAGCGCTCTGCATCGAACAGCGGCGTGAGCGAGGCCAGCACCTCGATATCGCATCCGTTGCAGCTCGAACCGTCGTAATGAATAACCCACGGCGAGCGCGACATTTTATGATCCATGGATGCCGCCTCCTAAATAAACACGTCGACGAGGATGGGCATAAGGTTGAGCAGGCCAAACACCAGCGCCACGCCCCAGCCGAGCTTAAAACAGCTGCGCCAGGTGCTGCGGGCGAAGGTGTTGTCGATCAGCACCTCGACAAAATACGTCGCGGCCATGACGACCAGGGCAACCACCCAGCTCACCGGGTTGTCCCAAACAAAGAACATGCCCACCCACATCAAAAACAGCACGGTCTCGCACCAGTGCATGAGCGTCATCTTTGCCAGCGTGCCGCCGCTCATCTCGGTGGCGATGCCCTGGACGATTTCCTGATGCGCGTGATGCGAATACGAAAGATCGAACGGCGACTTGCGCAGTTTGATGGTGAGCACCGCAAGCAGCGCGAGGAAAATGGGCGCACTGTACACGACGATGGGCGCGGATTGTCCGGTTACGGCGATGGAGTCAAAGCTGTCGGTGGCGAGATACAGACCCACGCTCATCAGCAAAACGGCGGGCTCGTAGCTCATAACCTGCAGCAGCTCGCGGTCGGCGCCGACCTGCGCAAACGGGCTTTGCGTCGAGGCGGACGCCAGTACCACAAAGATCGCGGCGAGCGTAACCATAAAGGCACACAGCAGCGTGTTGGAACCCGACACGAAGATGCCGCCGCCCACCACGGTAAAGATAAGCGCGCATGCCATATAGGTATCGTCCATGGTGTTTACGCTGGCAGGGGCCTTGCGCAGCAGCTTGGCAACGTCGTAGAACGGCTGCAGCAGGCGCGGGCCCACACGGCCCTGCATGCGGGCCGAAAGCTTGCGGTCAAGACCGTCGATCAGGCCGCCCACAAGCGGCGCGATCAGGGCAAACGCCACGGTGCCAATAAAAATGCCCACGACGCCCGAGCCTTCGAAATACTTGCCGCGCAGCACCGAGGGCGCGCTCATGGCAAGCCGCTCGGGCCCAATCCACGCGCAGCACAGCAGCGCAAACAGGATAATCGCGCAGCACACGACGCTGCCGGCGGGGCCAAGGCGCTTCTCGCCAAGGGCATCCTCCAGGTACAAATTGCGCTTTTCGGCCTTTACCTCGTGGCCCATCGAGCCGCGGAAATGACGGTAGCTCTCGGTCCCAACGCCCGAAAGGTACACGTTGACGTGCGGCTTGTTGCTCACGCGGAACGAGGTCAGCAGCACCACGGCGATAAACGCCACGATGACCACCATCAGATACATGGCGTCCTTGCCAATAACGTGCGGCACGCGGCCAAACACCATGGCCAGGTAAGGCGAAACCAGGCCACTCGAGATGAGCGGGAACGCCACGCAGCACAGCACCAGCAGTGCGGCGATGGTGTTGAGCGCCGTCCACTCGGTCTTGTGGACATTGACCTCCACGTTTTGAGCTGTGGGGTCGACGCCCGAAAGCTTGGCGAGCCACTTGCCCCAGAAGAAGAACGTCGCGGCCGAGCCAAAGGCCAGCACCATGATCATGAGTACGTTGCCGGTCTGCGCGAACGCCACCAGGGCGCCCCACTTGGACACGAGCATGCCAAACGGGGCCACGAACATGCCCATGATGCCCAGCATCATCAGGCGCGTCAGGTGCGGCATGCGGCTGAACATGCCGTCCATGTCCTCGATGTTGCGGCTGCCGATATGATGCTCGGCGGTGCCCACGCACAGGAACAGCAGCGACTTGGCCACCGTGTGGAACAGGATTAGGAAGATGGCGGCCCACACGGCCTCGGGCGCGCCGACGCCCAGGCAGGCACTGATGAGGCCCAGGTTAGAGATGGTGGAGTACGCAAGCACGCGCTTGGCGTTGCTCTGCGAGATGGCCATGAGGGCAGCAAGCAAAAACGTGATGGCGCCCACGCTGGTGACCATAAAGCCCGTCACGGGATAGGTGGCGTAGAGCGGGCTGAGCTTGACCATCAGGAACACGCCGGCCTTGACCATGGTGGACGAGTGCAGCAGCGCACTCGTGGGCGTGGGGGCGACCATGGCGCCGAGCAGCCAGGTGTGGAACGGCATCTGGGCGGCTTTGGTAAGGGCGGCGAGCGACAGTAGGACGACCGGCATCACCAGCAGCGCGGACTGCGCGGTGCCAGCGCCGGAAAGCTCAATCATGCCCGAGATGGTCAGCGGCATGCCGTTGAAGTGCAGGAACATAAGGCCCGCCAAAAACGCGATGCCGCCCAGCATGTTGAGGATGATCTGGGTAAAGGCGTTTTTGATGGCCTCGGGCGTGCGCGTGTAGCCAATCATAAGAAACGAGCACACGGTGGTGATTTCCCAGCCGCAGAACAGCCACTCCAGGTTGTCGCTCGTCACAATGACGAACATGGCCGAGAGGAACAGGAACATAAGCGCCAGGAACTGCGGGCGACGGTCGGGCGCGGTCTGCCCGCGCAGCGCGGCCTCGTGCTCGTCGTGGGCCTGGAAGTCCTTCATGTAGCCCAGGGCGTACACGCAGATAAGGCTGCCGACGATGCCGACGGCAAGCACCATGATCGCGCTCATGTAGTCAAGGTAGAGTGGCGTTGCCGTGACGGCTTCGGTCGCGGGCAGCGTCATAGCTGCAAAGGCGAGCGAGCCCACCAGCTGCACCACGCCGAGCACACCGGTAAGCGCGTTCCTATATTTGTACGCGTTGTACAGGATGACGGCGCACAGAATTACGTCGATGACGGAGCTGAAGATCGAGAGCACATGCGAGGTGCCGGGGGCGACCTCAAAGCTCTGCGGACCCGTGCCAAAAAACATGACGGCGACTACAACTGTCACCGCCATAATAATGCCGGAGCCTACAAGCCCTACCGCATCGCGGGCGCGGTCACCGCGCGCGAGCAGCATGCCCAGCGCCGGTACCAGCGGAAACAGGGTAAGGAAATACAGTAGCGTCATACCATCACTCCCCCATGCAAAAACGCTGCAATTGTTTAACGTTATAGCTCAGTTGAGGAGTAGCGGCGGCGGGTTTTCGGTCAACTGGGGAGTTTTAGGCGTACGGGGTAAGGAGTCTGTCCGCTTTGGAGCAGAGAGGCGACGCTCCCCCTATCGCGGCGGCGGGCGCACGGGCCACTGCGCGCGGTTTATTAACCACTTTGGAGGATGTTCCAGTAGGCTCACGACGGTCCAAAAAGTTGGCGCGGCAAGAAAAATGCGCCCCTGTGGGCGCACCATCCCGTTCGCTATTCCGCCTTTTTAACGCGCGGCTTGCGACCGCGCGGCTTATCGACCAGCGCGGACTCACCGCTCTCGCGATACTGGCGGCACCAAGCCTTGACCGAAGACTCGCTGGGAATCTTGTGCTTGATCATGGCCTCGCGAACCGTTAAGCCATTTTCCAAGCGGTCCTTGACCACGGCGAGCTTAACTTCGTACGAATAGGTGTGATGATGCGAACCGGCGTTGAGAACGGCGTCGGCACCGCCCACGGCATACGCGCGGGCCCACTGACGAGCCGTGGCCTGGGGAATGCCAAGCTCCGCGGCGAGGGCGCGATGACCGACCCCCTCTTGGAGGATCTCGACGGCGCGCTGCCTAACCTCGGGCGCATGCGTGCGAGTCCTAGTTGCTTCCGACATACCTGCCACTTCTTAGCCTTAACCGTTAATCTGCTTTCTTACGTGCAAGTTAGATAGTAGCATTTTACTGTTTGCTCAAAGCAGTTAATTAAAATAGACGCGGCGTTATCTGGGCATTTGGCACCAATTTACGACATTTCTTTATCGATTATTTACGCTGGTAGCTGACTCGCAGCCAATCGTCATTCGCCTGTCAACAAAATTGACACCTCTTTATGTCCTTTGCTATAGCGGATATGATTATTAACCCCTCCCCCAATAATTTTGAGTAATCGGCAAGGCAGTAGACGTCCTTACTCCTCATGATTACCGCGCATTACCATCCACCGGAGCAAAACAAAAAGGGCGGGGCCTGCTGCGCTTGCAGGCCCCGCACCGGTTGACACCCGACGGGACACAGCCGGGCGAGGCGGATCCGTGCTACCGCCCCGCCTGGCCGCGATGTTCAACTACAGCTCGTTGGCCGCGTGATACGCCGTGCGAATGGCGCTCGCAATATCGGCGGTACGCTCGCCCGAGCAGTCGCCCACGCAGGTCACGGGCACCGTCACGCCATCCAGGTCAAACGCGTTGGCCTTGGAGCCCACGGCCATCACCACGTAATCGCAGGCGATCTTCACCGGCTCCTCGGCGCCATCCTCGGTGGTGCGCACGGCCTCCACGCCCTCGTCGGTAATGGCGGTCAGGCGGGTCTTAACGTGCTGCTCCACGTTGTGCTCTGCAAAGTCGCTCATAATCAGCGGCAGAATGGTCTCGGACTCGCCCGCGGCAATCTTGTCGAGCATCTCCACGATCGCCACCTCGCAGCCGTGCTGCAGCAGGTACTCGGCAGTCTCGGTGCCCACCAGGCCGCCGCCGATAACGGCGACGCGGCCCGTAAGCTCCGCCTTGCCGGCCAGCACATCCCAGCTCGAGACGACCTTCTCCGAGTCAGCGCCCGGAACGGGGATGACCACGTCGTGCGCACCCACGGCCACAATCGCGGCGTCGGCGGCGTTGAGGCCCTCAGTGGTAGCGGCATGGTTGAGCTCGACCTTCACGCCCAGGCCGGGCAGAATCTTCTCGTAGTACTCGACCGAGCGCATGATCTCGTCCTTGCGCGGGGGCGCGGCCGC
The DNA here is from genome assembly GCF_015557435.1 of Collinsella aerofaciens. GTDB lineage: Bacteria > Actinomycetota > Coriobacteriia > Coriobacteriales > Coriobacteriaceae > Collinsella > Collinsella aerofaciens_Z. The sequence goes on along the minus strand of NZ_JADNOH010000101.1, from coordinate 32,289 downwards.
CAGCACAATCTGACCGCCCAGATGATCGCTCGCCTCGTAGACGGTCACGTCGTAGCCGCGCTTGGCCGCCACGCGCGCGGCCTCCAGGCCGGCAATACCGCCGCCCACCACGGCAATCTTCTTGTCGCCCTCGCCCGGCTTAATGGCGATGGTCGCCTCGTCTCCGTTCTCGGCATTGAGCACGCACGAGATGTACTTGCGGTTTTGAATCGCGTCGACGCAGCCCTTGTTGCAGTTGAGGCACTCGCGGATGGGCTCGCCCGTGGCGGCCTTCAGCGCAATGTCGGGGTCGCACATGAGCGAGCGGCCGTACGCGATGATATCGGCCGAACCGTCTTCCAGGATCTTCTCGCCGGCCTCGACCGAGACAACGCGGCCGACGGTTGCCACCGGCACGGAGACCAGGGCCTTGACGCGCTCGGCCACGGGCAGCGTCCAGTTGTAGGGCATGGCGCCCATGGGCGGAATGGTGTCGCCCATGTTGCCGGTATGGTTGGCCTGTGCAACCTGGATCATGTCGATGCCGGCGCCCTCGAGCAGCTTGGCAAACTCGCAGGCCTCATCGGGCTGCAGGCCGCCCTTGCCGCGCGGCGTGCCGTCGGGGTTCTCCATGATCACGGGGAGCTTGTACTCCACCATCAGCTGCGGCGCGGCTTCCCTAATGGCGGCGACAACCTCGAGCGCATAGCGAACGCGGTTCTCGAACGAGCCACCGTACTCGTCGGTGCGCTGGTTGAGGATGGCCGAGCACAGCGAACCCACCAGACGGTCGCCGTGAACCTCGATGGCGTCGATGCCGGCCTGCTGCGCGCGGGCGGCCGAGGCAGCGATGGCCTCCTTGATCTGGGTGAGCTGCTCTACGCTCGCCTCGTTCACAAAGTGCTGCATGTCGTGGTGCAGCTTGGCGTAGGCCTGCTTGCGGATCTCGTTGGACTCGGCCATCTTGGCGGCAAAGGTCTCCTCGTCGCCGGCGGCCTTGGCCTCCTGCGCAGCCTTGGCGGCGGCCATGGAACCCATGACCATGCGGCCGACGCCGGGCACGTCGTACTCGGGGTGGAACAGCTGCAGCGCGACCTTGGCGCCGTGCTTGTGAACGGCGTCGGCCAGCGCCTTAAACGTGGGGATCTGGGCGTCGGTCGCTAACTTGGGCGTGGGGCTTGCGGTCATAACAGGAGCAACGTCGCCGATGACGATGTAGCTCACGCCGCCACGGGCCAGGCGCTCGTAAAAAGCCAGGCTGCGCTCGCCAATGGAACCGTCGCGCTCCTCGTAGCCGGTGGTCAGCGGCGGGAACATAATGCGGTTTTTAAGCTCAAGGGGGCCAACCGTAATGGGCTGGAGCAGTTTGGATGCGGGTGCGGTCATGGACATTCCTCTCTTGTAGGCGCGGCGGCGATGTTGCCGCGTAGTTGTTTAGAGGATATGGCATGGGAGCACAGTGGCGCAACGGAAATCGGCAGACAGCAGGTAGCGGCAGGTGGATGGGGCGGGGCGGCCCGTCGGTTTGTCTCAATCCGTAACAGTTACTCAGCAAAACCGGGGTCTACCTGTTACAGATCAAGACAAACGGAAGCGTTCCGTCGGAAAATCTCGATCTGTAACACCTACAGACCAAAAATGACCCTAGATGTTACAGATTGAGACATTTCTCTCAACCCATCCTCAACAATCTAGATCTGTAACATCTAGACCGACTTTTGGTTCCTACCTGTTACAGATTGAGACAACAGAAACCGTCCCAACAAAACATCTCAATCTGTAACATCTATCGGCCAAAAACGACCCCAGGTGTTACAGATCGAGACAAACCGAACCGTGCTGCCGGAAGATCTAAATCTGTAACAGCTACTCGGCAAAATCCGTCCCTCGTGTTACAGATTTAGATAAACGGAAACCGGCGCGCTGGCCTGTCTCGATCTGTAACATCTAGCCACCCAAATCGGGCCCACCTGTTACAGATCGAGATTTTGTTTGAGAGGCTAGAGACCAGAAGCCCGAGTGGAAAAGCGGACAGGCCGACGGCATCGCCCCGCCGTCATACCGAGGACCGCGCCACGGCAGCCCGGGCGTGGGCCAACCCCGCAATTCCGGACATTTCATCCCTTTTCCGGACATTTTTAGCCCGTTTCCGGACATTGTCCGCGAATGTCCGGAAACGGGACCGTCATGTCCGGGATGGGATTTGGCCAACGGCAGCCCCCAGTAAAGGTTCCCAACCCCACAGCAGAGTTCCCTAATTCACGCCGCGCCGGTGCACGCCGGCATTAGTTAGCCATGGGGAGCGACAAAGGGGTAACCCCTTGGGTCATCGATGCCACCGCGGCCAAGGTGCGACATTACTGCGACAGAGGTGCGACATTACTGCGACAAAGGTGCGAAATAGACCGACCATTCTATTCGACCGACGAGCGCTTCGACCGGATATTCCGCCCGCTCGAAGGCGAGGCGGATGCAGGTTCAGGGCCTCTCCCAGACCCCGGACACCCCGGTGTGCTCGGACAGCGACTTCGGCTTCCACGACCCCGGCAACTTCTCGACGTGGCAGAAGGGCTACTTCATCGAGCACGGCCTCGGCAGGATGGAGGAGGGCGGCCGCAAGCGGAGGCGCTACGTCGGCTACGATTTCCACGAGCTGAGGCATACGCAGGCCACCTTCCTGATCGGCAACGGCATCGACCCGAAGAGCGTGCAGGGGAGGCTCGGCCACGAGGTGTCGAGCATGACGATGGACGTGTACGCGCGCATGATGGGAGGGAACGACCGCGAAGCCGCCGATCTCCTGGAGATCCAGCGCGGGGCGGGCGCGCCCATCACCATCGACGGGAGCCGGATCACCGTCATGGCGAGGGAGGCTTAGGGCAGACGTCGCCACGACGAAGCACACTCCCTCCCTAACGTCAGGGGTCATCGCCGCTGGACCGGCAGGCGACAAAGCCCAGGATGATAAAATGCTTTCGACGCAGGAGCGTCCCCATCTTTGAATCGAGGAACCATGAGCGATTTTGATGCCGAGGACGAATCGGTCGAAACGAGCGCGTCGATAGCCCTGCCCGATTCCGCAAACATAGAGCCCCTAATCCATACCGTCCGTGGGCAGCAAATCATGCTCGACACCGATCTCGCTCGGTTATACGAGGTAGAGACAAAGAATCTCAACCGCGCCGCCGCACGCAACGCCGACAGATTCCCCGAGGACTTCCGTTTTCAACTGACCAAGGAGGAGGACGAGTCTTTGAGGTGCCAAATTGGAACCTCAAAGACCATGGAGGGCCGCGGCGGGCGACGTTATCTCCCCTATGCCTATACCGAGCAGGGCATAGCCATGCTGTCCGGCGTGCTACGCAGCGAAGTGGCGGTGCAGACCAGTATCAGTATCATGAGGGCGTTTGTCGCCATGCGCCACCTCCTCGCCGAAAATGCCACCCTGTTTGAGCGGCTGCGCGGCGTCGAGTTGAGTCAGGCGGCGTTTCAGCAATCGACCAACGAGCGTTTCAACCAGGTGTTCCGCCTGCTCGAAGGCGAGGTCGAGAAACCCCAGCGGATCTTCTTCGCCGGGCAGATGTTCGACGCCTTCAGCCTGCTGACAGATCTCGTGGGCCGCGCCGAGCGCGAAATCTCCCTCGTGGATGGCTACGTAGATGTCCACACCCTGAACATCCTCGCAAAGAAGCGCAAGGGCGTCGCGGTGACCGTCTACACGTCCGGCAACCGGCTCACGCAAGGCGATGTCGACGTGTTCAACGCACAGTACCCGCAGCTCACCGTCCGCCGCACCAGAACGTTCCACGACCGCTTCCTTATCCTCGACGGTGCGACCGCGTATCACATCGGCGCATCCCTCAAGGACGCGGGAAAGAAGTGCTTCGGCATAGACCTCATCCAAGACGAGGAGCTGACGAAGATGCTCATCGAGAAGCTAAAGCTCCTCGATGAGCATCAAACGGCTTGAGCGTTATCCGACCTCTTGCCACAAGCCCTAAAGTTTGAGCATGATCGCTGAAAGCCTCGTTAGTCAACATGTCAAAGTAGGCCCTGGTCCGCAAGCCTTCGATAATGCTTGCCGAGGAGCGTCAACCGGCAGAACTTGCTCTCCATCGCCGCGTTCCACATATGGTCGGCGCCAACTGGAACCAGAAGACCATGCCGGTTGTATTTCTGGAGCAGAGAGAACACCCGGTTGTTCCTGGGCTCTGCTGGAGGCATAGCGTCTGTTCCTCCTTCGTCCTTTGGCTCATACGACGGATCCAGCCTGTATTCATAGTCCTCTGTTGGGAAGAGCTTTTTCGGCTCCTCCTCCTTTCCTCCAGGATGCACGGATGGCAAGAGTCGGAACGTCTCCTCAATATCCAAACTTCACGCAAGCCTAATGCGAATAGAGACGGACCTGGCAAATCAAGACACGACCAGCCGCTCGCACCCAAAGCCGTTTGCCTAAAAATAAATACCGCTGGCCGAAGTGGAAAGATGGTAACAACGAAAAAGACTATCAAGCTCGTTTTTAAGCACCGTTTGTTCCGCCCCGCATGTTTTGCGAACACGCTAACTATCATGAAGCCAGTAAACAGAGGCGGACATCAACATCCAACGCCGGCAAGCATGTGAGCGCCTCCTCTGCCCAAGGGGCAAGTCCCCGAGATTAGTTAAGAGAGGGGAAGAGATGGATAAAGTCAAAACGGCCTTCCAGAACTTTGGCCGCGTTATCGTCGACCCTATTTTGTACCTTTCGGTAACGGGCATCATTTTGGCCATCGCCACGGTATGCTCGCTCGGCAGCGGAGTTGTCGCAGATCTGGGCACGCTGCTCTCCGCGGCAACCAACTCCGCGGTGATCGGCAACCTGCCGGTGATTTTCGCAGTCGGCCTTACGGCAGGCTTCGCAAAGAAGCAAAAATCCAACGCGGCAGTGTTTGGACTTATTAGTTACCTCATGTTCCTGTATGTCAACAACGCCTACCTGACGCTCACCGATCAGCTGGCAAAAGCCGGCGCGATGGGTCTGTATGGCACTGGCCAGGCAACGGTACTGGGTCTTCAAGTTACCGATGTCAACGTCTTCGGCGGCGTACTCATCGGATGCTTCTGCGGTTGGCTCTATAACAAACTGATCGACATAAAGGTATCGGAGTATATCCGGATTTACGGCGGACCTCGCCTGGCCCTTCTGGCGATGGTTCCGCTGAGCATTGTCTTCGGCATCGGAGCGACTATCGTGTGGCCCCCTATCGCCAACGCCATCAGCAACGCTTCTTCATTCATCGCAGCCTCGGGTGGTCTGGGCGTTTTCATTTACGGCTTCCTGAACCGCGTCCTCGTACCTCTCGGCATGCACCACTTTATGTGGATGCCGTTTGACTACTCCGCGATTGGCGGCACGGCGGTCGTCGCCGGCCAGAGTGTTTCCGGCGCAGCAAACATCTTCTATGCCGAGCTTCCCCATATCGCTGACGGATCCCTCACCACAGTCGACCCCTCTGTCCGCTTTGCCATGTTCGGCTTTGGCAAGGAATTCGTAACCCTCGGCACCGTGCTCGCAATGATTGCGACTTCCCGTCCGGAGAATCGAAAAGCTGTCGCAGCCATGCTGGTGCCCATTTACATCACCGCCATGCTCTCCGGCATCACTGAGCCGCTCGACTTCATGATCCTGTTCGCGTCTCCGATTCTCTGGGTTGCCTACAGCCTGTTCTACGGACTGGGCGAGATGCTCCTGTTTGTCCTGGGAGTCCGCTTGCTTAACATGTACGGTGGCATCGAGCTGCTCACGCTCGGCCTGCCTTTGCCAATGGGCGTCACCAAGTTCCCGATTTACATCGTCTTGGGCATCGTGTTTGCCGCCGTTTCGTTCATCGTTCTGGCGATGGTGATCAAGAAACTCAACCTCATGACGCCCGGCCGTTCCGCAGAGTGGTCTGCAGAAGTCTCCGGAGACAACAATGCCCTCGAGTCCTCCGGAACTCCGGAAGTCGACGCAAAACAGCAGGAGATGGTGCAGAACATCATCAACGGCCTTGGCGGCAAGGACAATATCAACACCATGGGCTGCTGCATGACTCGTCTCCGTGTCGAAGTCAAAGATCCCAACAAGGTCAACGAAGAGACCATCAAGAAGGCTATCGACAAGGGCTTGTTTAAGAACGGTACCAATGTCCAGATTGTTGTGGGAACCAACGTGCACTCCGTCTACGACCTGCTACGTCCCATCCTTAATCTGGAAGATTAACGATCGCCTAATCGACAGGCGATAAGCGAGGAGACCTCATGTTGACCAAAACGTTTCATTCAATCCGAGGCATGTTCGAACGCCTGCTCAACATGTACAAAGAAAAGTCGACAAGGGGTCTTCTCGTACTTATGGCTGCATTCGCATGTGGTTTTATCTGGCCGCTCCTGGGTCTACTCGCTGCGGTTTGGACCCGGCGTTCAGGAAGGCACGCGGACGCAGGCAGCATTGCAGGAATGGCGGCGGTCATCAACATCGCTACCTACTTCGTGCAGATAGTGACCAAGATTGTCTGCAGCTCAATTTGATTTGAAAGGCATGAACAACATGAACGGATACAAGATTGTCATCTGCGGCGGCGGCAGCACCTATACCGCTGGCATCGTCAAAGATCTGATCGACCAAAAGGATGAATTAGGAATACGCGAGCTTTGGCTCTATGACATCGACGAGGAGCGCCAAGACACAGTCGCCGTGGTGGTTAAAGCGGTTATCGATGACCTTGCTCCCGAGATCCCCTTGCATGTAACCGTCGACCCCAAAGAGGCGTTTACAGATGCGAACTTTGTTATGGCGCAGATGCGCGTGGGCGGGCTCAAGATGCGTATCCAGGATGAGCAAATCAGCCTGCGCCATGGCGTAGTCGGTCAAGAGACCTGCGGGGCAGGTGGCATGGCATATGGCATGAGAACCATCTTCCCCATGTGCGAGCTTGTCGATTTCTGCGAGGAGTATGCCTGCAAGGACTACTGGATCGTCAACTACTCCAACCCCGCTGCCATCGTAGCCAAGGCAATGCACAAGCTGCGTCCTAACGCTCGCATTCTTGACATCTGTGATATGCCAGTGGAGATTGAAGCCCGCATGGCAGAGATTTTAGGGTGCGAACTCAACGACATTGAGGTCGACTACTTTGGCCTCAATCACTTTGGGTGGTTTACCAACGTACGTTGCAAGGGCGTCGATGTTACGGATAAGCTCAAAGAGCACGTGCGTAAATACGGTTATATTTCCGAAGCAAGCCTCAATGACGCCTTGGTGAAGGACCCAGATTGGGCCCACACCTTCGAGAATGCGGCAACGATTTCTACGCTATTCCAGGATTACCTCCCCAACACCTATTACCAGTATTATCTGTTGCCCGATGCCTGCGTGGAGTACATGGACATCAATAACACGCGTGGCATGCAGGTCGTAAACGGCCGCGAAAAGCGCATCTTCGACGCATCTGCGGCGCTTAAGCGTGGTGAAAAGGTAGATCTCACGCAGTTCTATGTAGGCGTCCACGGCAGGTTCATTGTCGATGTCGTCAAGTCTCTGGCAAAAGACCTGCGCCATCGCCAGCTGGTGATTGTACCCAACAATGGTGCAATCGAGAATCTCTCGGACGACGCGACAGTCGAGGTTCCGGCGTACATCACTGATCGAGGAGCCGAACCGATTCGCGTCGGGAAGATTCCCCGCTTCTATAAGGGCCTTATCGAACAGCAGGATGCCTGTGAAGGCCTTGTGGTCGAAGCCGTTATCGAAGGTTCCTACCAGAAGGCACTCGAAGCCTTCACCCTCAATCGCACGATTCCCTCAGCACGCGTGGCTAAGGAAGTCTTGGACGACATGATCGAGGCGAACAAGGGCTATTGGCCTGAGCTGAAGTAAAGGAACCGCCCAAATACCAAAAGCGCAAAAGATGGCCCCAAGGCAAAATTGCCTTGGGGCCATCTTTTATATGCCTAGATCTCAGCAAAACTCGTGAAGATGAACGAATCGGCCTCGCGTTTTACACGATAGTTCTCTTGATAGTCCTGATTGAATATAAGCGAATAAATAACCTGAAGCGTATACGTGAGCGAAATCAAAGAAGAGTAATTGGCCACCTTTCCAATCACGCGTTCTGATTTTGGAATGGGCAAGACAGTGTCGCATTGCTTGGCGAGCACCGAATCAGAAAACGCCGTAATTAAACACGGCTTGACTCCGCGTTCGGAAAGAGTGGCAGCGTATTTGGAATAGTCATAGTGAATGCCGCTGTAGCTTAGGAATAAAAACAGGTCGCCGGGCTTGCCGTTTTTAACATGCAGCGTCTGCAGGCCTCCGTCGTCTGCCATGGTGACATGACGATCGAGCTTAAGAAGATTGTTGCGAAAGATGCATCCCGCCAGGTAGCTTTCCCCTTTAGCAAAGATGTAAATTCGTGGGGCGCTAAGAACCGCCTTGGCGATTATGCTTAATTTGGCGCTATCGAGCTCGATTTTCGTTTGATCTATGATGCCCTTCAAGAGATTCGCAAGGTTACCCTCGATGGCCTCAATTGAATCGGTGCTGTCAAAAGGGCGATTGCGATCAACGGTGGCAGCCAGAAGATAGTCTCCGCTTATCTCCTGGATGAGCTGCATGATCAACTCTCGATAGCCGCTTAGGCCCAGTTTCTTGCAAAAGCGGATGATAGTCGCGTTCGAAGTGTAAGTCTCCTGTGCGAGCTTTGCCATAGTGAGGGTCTTAAGGTCGCTGGTATGATTGAGCAGATAGGTAGCAATAGCTCGGTCGGTTTCATTAAAAGACGCGCTGTTACGCAGGCTATCAAGAATCATGGTCGCTCCGATCGCTTTAGTTTGCCACTTAATTATGTCATTATCAAAACGACGGGCAGCCCTTCATGCACTGACTTACGCCCTGCGATCTCTCTTCTGATATTCCGCATATAACGGCAACATAAATTGCGAGGAGCGTGTCGCTCAGTTCCTAGAGAACAAATGCGAAGAGGTTCGATTACCTGAGTTCACCGCCTGCTTTGAGGCAAAGAGACGGCCCCGGCCAAGCTCAATGCAGATTTGAGGCAGCATAGTGCTTGTCTGTCGGCATCCTACAGCCTGTAATCCCTACTCCCCAGTTTCTGTGCTAGCTGGTTCAGGCAGGCGCCCTGTCTAAAATAAGCTGTTTAAAATTGATTTCGACCAAAATTCGACCAAGATTGAAAGGCAAAAAAGAAAACAGCCCAGAGGAACAATGCCTCTGAGCTGCTAAAAGTCTTGGTCGCGGGGGCAGGATTTGAACCTACGACCTCCGGGTTATGAGCCCGGCGAGCTACCAGACTGCTCCACCCCGCAATGTCTGGGCGCCTCATGTGCGCAAGAAAGAATATTACGCGGGAGTTCGGTAAACGGCAAGGAAAATCTCGTAGAGCATAATTCCTTCATATTTAAACCCCTCAGCCCCTATCACCGTAAACGAATTGCAGCCGAGCGCCGTCGACGGCACGTATACAATGGTGCGCGTCCTTTTATGCCAACACCGGGAGTAGACATGCTGCTCGCTATCGATATGGGAAATACGCAGACGGCCATGGGCCTGTTTGACGGAGACGAGCTGGTGCAGTCGTGGCGTATGCCCACCGACCGCTCCTATACCGCCGACGAGATCCACGTGCGCCTGATGGGTTTCTTTAAGATGTACGGCCTCTCGCTCGATACGGTTGACGCGATCGCCTTTGCGGGCGTGGTGCCGCAGCTCTCGCGCGAGTGGCACGCCGTGGCCGACCGCATTGCCGCAGACGCCATCGTCATCGGGCCGCAGACGGCCGCCGTGACCAAGCTGCGCGCGGCGCGCCCCCAGGCCGTGGGCGCCGACCGCGTCGCCAACGCCGTTGCGGCCGAGACTTTCTACGGCGCGCCGGCGATCGTGGTGGACTTTGGCACCGCGACCAATATCGACGTCATCGATGAGGACGGTTATTACATTGGCGGGGCGATTGCGCCGGGCATCCGCATCTCCATGGACGCGCTTGCCGCCCGTGCCGCCAAGCTCGCCAGCGTGCCGCTCGAGGCGCCCGAGCACGCCATCGGTCGCGACACCGAAGAGTGCATCAAGGTCGGCGCCGTGGTGGGCGCTGCCGCCATGGCCGAGGGCCTGGTCGCGCGCATGAAGCGCGAGCTGGGCCGCGAGGACGCCACCGTTATCGCCACGGGCGGCCTCGCCAGCATCGTCGCCGATTCGACCGACGCCTTCGACATAGTCGACGGGCAGCTCACCATCAAGGGCATCTGCGAAATCTACCGCCGCATGCAGAAGCTGGGGGTAAAACAGGGACATAAGTCGAGCACGCCCGATGTCACAGCCCCGCAAACGTTCGCCAAGCCTATTCCTCAAAACTGAAAAATTTTCAATTTTGAGGAATAGGGCGCTGGCAACCCATTCACCAGATAGGCGAAACCCTCCCCGGCACAGGCCGAAGAGGGCTTCGTTGTCATCGTTATCTTTGAGCGCGGGCGCCTCGCGTTACAGTCCGCGAATCCGTACGGCCTCGGGTGGAAACTCCTGCTCGCCGGCATCGGTCTTGATGGTCGCGCGGCCCCAGATGTCCAGACCCGCGAACACACCGACCGCGAGCGGCAGGCCGTTGGGCGACACCGCCGCAACTTGGCGGCCCAGCAGCGGCACCATATCGAAATACTCGCCCAGCACGGGAGCCAGCGGACCGGCAGCGCCCTGCGGCGTGTTGGCAACAACCGCCCAGGCGTCCACGCGGGTCAGCACGGCGGCGGACAGCGCCTCGACCAGCGCTTCGTCGGCCACATCCACACCGAGCTCGCTCAGCGCCGAGCGCTCAATATCCACCGTCACGGCACCGAACATGCCCGCGGCACCGGCACCGCCGTTGACGGCGACGCGCGCGAGCGACGTCTCAAACGCAGGCGCACCGCACACGATATCGCTCGGCCACTGGATACCCACTTTACCGGCAAGGCCCAACCCCGGCGTCGAAGCCGTGCCCACGAGCGCGTCCATCATGCCCATCGCGGCCACAAACGGCAGGCCGTGGAAGGCGTGCATATTCACATCGGGGCGCACGACCAGCGAAAACGTCAGCGACGCCTCGCCCACGCTCCACGCGCACCAGCCCGCGGACGCACCCTCGCGACCCGCGTCGCGCGCGGCGTCAAGCTCGGTGCCAACGGCCACAGCATTCATCTCAATCATCTACATACGCCCCAATTCGCCCACGATATGGCCCACGCGGTCCCCGGGCTCCTTGACCTCGACGCCGTTGTAGCGGAAGAACCGCGCCGGGTCGTGCATCAGGTCCTCGAGCGGCACCAGCACAAAGTCGCGCTCGCCAATGAGCGGATGCGGCAGGCGCAGCTTTTTGCCGCCGTGGGTCTCGCCGTCCATCCACAGCAGGTCCAGGTCGATGGTGCGCGGGCCGTTGACCTTGGCCTTCTTGGAGCGGTCGCGCCCCAGCTCGGCCTCGATCTTCATAAGCTCGTCGAGCAGCACCAACGGCGCCAGCTCGGTCTTAATCTCAATGACGGCGTTGGCAAACGCATCCTGGCGCGTCTCGTAGGCCGGCTCGCTCTCGTAGATGCGCGAGCAGTTGGACACGCAGGTAAGCGGAATCTCGGCAATCATGTCGCGTGCGGCGCGGATGTTGTCGCAACGATGCCCCAGGTTGGAGCCCACGGCCACAAACGCACGGCGCGGCTGCGGCTTTGCGACAGCCCAGTAGCCGTTCAGGAACTGCGCAAAGCCAGTGACGTCGTGCACGCGCACGATGTTGGCACCGGCCTGGATAGCGCCCAGGCACACGCCAAACGTGGCGGCATCGCGCGCGGCGGACTCGGTCACGCCCGAGACAGCGCCCACAAAGCGCTTGCGCGATACGGCGCACATGAGCGGATAACCCAGTGACGCCATCTTGGCAGTCTCGCGCTGGATGACGATGTCCTCGTTGGCCGTCTTGCCAAAGCCCGGACCGGGATCAATGCAGATGCGGTCGCGCGACACGCCGGCGTGGATGAGCGCGCGGGCCTGGTCGGACAGAAAGCCCATGACGCGGCGCATGATGGGCGCCGAATCGGGCAGGGTGAAGCGGCGGAGCTGCGAGGTGGGCACGTAGGCTTCCTCGCGGCGGGCGCTGCGGCGCATCATGGCGGCCAGGCGGTCATTGGGCTCCGATGCGGCCTCGGTGGCCTCGGGCGCGGGCGCGACGGTCTCGGCGGCAGCAGCCTGCTCGGCGGCCGGCGTCTCCTGCTCGCTTGCAGGCTCGGTCGCGGGCTCCGGATCGCCAAACGGCAACGAGGGCTGCACCACGCCGCCCGGAAGCTTGGCCTCCGGCTTAGGCTCGCCCAGCAACTTGCCGCGACGGCGACGAGCCGGCTTCTCGGCCTCACGCGCGGCCTCGGCAGCCGCCTCGCGCGCCTTCTCGGCAACAAACGCCGCTGCCGAGGTATCGAGCTGCACCGTTGCGTGCGTGCGGGTGGGCACGGCGACCTCGCCGGCATGCATCACAATGACTCCGCAGGTGCTCGTCTTAACAAACTCGACCATCTTGGGGTCGGTGAAGCCGGTCACGTCGTTGACGATCGAGGCGCCGCAGCGCACGGCCGCCTTAGCAACCGCCACGTGGCGCGTGTCGATCGAGACGATGGCGCCCTCTTTGGCCAGCGCGCGCACCACGGGCAGCACGCGGCGAGCCTCCTCATCGGGATTGACCGGGGTAAATCCGGGGCGCGTGGACTCGCCGCCCACGTCGATGATGTCGGCGCCGGCGTCGAGCATCGCCAGGCCGTACTCGATGGCGGCATCCGGGTCGAAGTGCTCCCCGCCGTCGCTAAACGAATCGGGCGTCACGTTGAGGACGCCCATGATGCGCGGACGGTCAAAGCTGAGCTCGTACTTTCCGCACCGCCATGTCTTGCTGTCGTTCGCCATGAACATCCTCCTAAAATGCCCACGCCGCCGCGCTCGGGCGCTGGCGGCGTGGTCGCTTTGCAATCAGTCTTTCTATTGTATCCGCGCACGCGGGCTAGAACGCAAACGCGGCCGCGATGTCGCAAGAAATCAGCAGGTCGGCATTTGCATCCTGATCGGTAGGCGCCAAATTGCAAATGGCCAGCGTATCGCCGGTAAAGTAACGCGTAAGGCCCGCCGCCGGATACACCACGAGCGAGGTCCCACCCACAATGAGGGCATCGGCCGCGGCGATGGCGGCAACGGCACCGGTCAACACATGCTCGTCGAGCGGCTCTTCGTAGAGCACCACATCGGGCTTGATGCGACCACCGCACGCAGGGCACACGGGCACGCCCGCGGCGTCCTCATGCTCGCGCGAGCAAATCCACTCGGCGCTATAGACCGCGCCGCACGACTGGCAAATGTTGCGATGGACCGATCCGTGCAGCTCGAACACGCGCTGCGAGCCCGCCATCTGATGCAAGCCGTCGATGTTTTGCGTCACCACGGCATCAAGCTTGCCGGCGCGCTCCAGCTCGGCCAGCTTGGTGTGACAGCGGTTGGGCTTAGCGTTAAGCGCGATCATCTTGGTGCGGTAGAAGTCGAAGAACTCGGCCGGATGCGCCTCGTAAAAGCTATGCGACAGCATGGTCTCGGGCGGATAGGCAAACTGCTGGTGATACAGGCCGTCCACGCTGCGGAAATCGGGGATGCCGCTCGCCGTGGAAACACCAGCGCCGCCAAAGAAGACCACGCGCTTGTGGGTGTCAAACAGATCCGCCAGCGCGGCGGACGCCTGCCTGGGGTCCGATATTGCCTGCGTCATATGAGTCCTCCGTCCTTGTTGATCGGGCGGCGTCGGGCGATATCCCAGCATGCGACCTTTAAGTCAGCATGCGCGGAGCCCACCCCGCCCCTGTTGCGCTAATCTTAAGCCTGCCAACCCCGTCGAAAGGACACCATGCCTCAGACTTACACTTTCGCCTCGTGGAACGTCAACGGCCTGCGCGCCGTGCTCAAAAAGGACCCGAGCTTTATCCAGATCGCGCAAGAACTCGACGTCGATATCCTGGCGCTGCAAGAGACCAAGTTGCAAGAAGGCCAGGTCGATATTGACCTGCCCGGCTATCACCAAACCTGGAGCTACGCCGAGCGTAAAGGCTATTCGGGCACTGCGGTCTTTAGCCGCCAGAAACCGCTGCGCGTGCTGCACGCCGACGCGCTGTTACCCTACGCCGGCGAGGGCGAGGCGGCCGCACTCGTCACCCAAGCCGTAACCGAGGGCCGCGTCTGCGCGCTGGAGTTCGACAAGTTCTGGTTTGTGGATGTCTACACTCCCAACGCGCAAAACGAACTCGCCCGCATCGACGTGCGCATGGCTTGGGACGATGCCTATCGCGGCTTTTTGAGCGCGCTTGAACGCGAGACCGGCAAGCCCGTCGTAACTTGCGGCGACTTTAACGTGGCGCATGAGGAGATCGACCTTAAGAACCCCAAGTCCAACCGCGGCAACGCCGGCTTTTCGGACGAGGAGCGCGGCAAGTTCACCGAGCTGCTCAACGCCGGGTTTACCGATACCTGGCGCGCGGCAAATCCGGACGTCGAGGGCGTCTACAGCTGGTGGAGCTACCGCTTTAATGCCCGCAAGAACAACGCCGGTTGGCGCATCGACTACTTCCTGGTAAGCGACGCAATCGCCGGCAACGTGCGCGACACGGGCATCCGCGGCGACATCTTTGGCAGCGACCACTGCCCCGTCACCCTCACGCTAGAGCTCTAGCCCCAACTGATCTCCTGGGGACGGAGGAAAAGGAATCATTTTCACTTCGCGAGATCATCCACGCAGCTCGCTTGCCACGAAACTGGCCCATCTACTACGTTTAAGCCACTACCCTCAACCACAGTGAACAACGCAAAAAGAAAACCGCAGGTAGAAAGCCTACGGTTTTTCATAAAACACGGTTGTAGTTGGGGGTGTCGGGCCAAACGTAGTAGATAGACCGATTTCGTGGCGGGCGGGTTCAGCTGATTCCCTGGGAACGTCTGGAGGCGAAAGAAAACGGATCAATTTGGCTCTCCGAGGGCCACGATGCCCGTCGTATCAGCCGGCTATTTTAAAACTATGCCGGTTTACGGGGCTGAATCGCGAACCCCCAACCATACGCAATTCCGAAATAATAAAACCGCAGGTAAACGGCTTGCTCTATTTCAAAAATAGCCGGCATGGTCTGCTTGTGCCAATCTGGCCCCGTAAACCGGCATAGTTTTAAAATGGCACTTCGGCAGTATTGATTCCCGCCCCGGCGCAACCAGCCCTACAGTCCGTACTTCACGACGACTCGGTTGATGCGGTGACACCAAGGCTTGTACAGGGCGACCAAAAACACGCAGGTCGCAAGGCCGTGCGTGATATCGAACGGTACGGCGGTGGCAAGACGCGCCATGGCACCCGCCCACGTGAGCGGTTGAACAAAACCGATAATGTCGTAGGCGTTGATCACAACGCCGTACAGCAAACCCGAAGCAAAGCCGTAGGTCAGCAGCGCCGGCATACGCACGGTGCCATCGGCGCGATCAAAAGCGCCGGCATACGCCAGCGCACCGCCAACGTATCCCACGAGCCCCCAGGCATACATCTGCCACGGCGTCCACATGCCCTGTCCAAAAAAGAAATTGCTGGTCAGCGCCGCCAGCGCGCCAACCATAAAACCATTGCGGCGGCCAAGCGTCGCCCCCGCGATAATGGCGATGGCACTCACGGGTTTAAAGTCGGGAATGGGACCGAACAAGATGCGCCCCGCCGCGGCCAACGCCGCCAACACCAGCGTGGGCATAATCTGGCGCAGGCCCGGGCGCGAAGCCTCGTAACCCGCAAAGAACAGCGCAAGCACCAGCGCCACCACAACCAGCATGGCCAACGCTGCCTGCTCAACGCCCGCCAGCAACGCCGCAGCCATCACCGCAGGAACCGCCAGCAGCAGCGGGATTTCCATATGTTGCAAGACGCGTGACAACGGCAGCCCCCATCAAACGAATGTCCGTTTATGGTAGCACGGGCAAAATGAGGCCGACCAATCCCCCGGCCGACCTTGGCTGCCAGTCGATCAGGCTTTCGCCACGCGACCGGTCTTGGCGCTATTCGCCCGTAACTTTAGCGGCAATGGCCGCGACAAAAGGATCAAACAGCAAGCCGCCCACAACGACAAAGGCCCATCCGCCCACCACGAGGCGAACCCAGCGCGAGAAAAACGGCACACCGTCGATAACGCCAACGCCTGACTGAAACGCGACTTCAAATAGCCCGATAATGCAGAAGAGCAGAGTAGCGCCCACAACGGTTCCGCAAATCCGTGCGCCCGGAGTGTTCCGATCAAAACCAAAAAACTCAACGCACGTCTCAATTGCTTTGCCAAAGAGCGGCAAAAAACCCACGAACTGTGCAATACCGATGGCCAGAATAAGCTGCCCCCAGAAACCAGTAAGTCCCTGAAAATCTAAGCCAGGCTTTCCCTCAACAATCGGCAGAAATGAACACATGAATAGAGGATTAACGATGCCGTTGAGAATGGTCACAGCGGTACTCTTTTTTAGTGTCAAGTAGACCAACTCCTTTTGCCCTTGTCGGCCAGGCCCAAAGGGCGGAAGCGAATATTACATAAGTGAATCGGGAGACGGCAGGAATGGCGACACCAGCGCCGTCGCGCCAAACAGAACAGCGCACCCAAAAAGCAGCGTTTCGTAGCTCTCGCCAATGCAGAAGGAGAGGGCCACGGGAATCAAAAACGTAAGTCCCAGTGAAACGGTGCTCACCACGCCGCCGGCGCTTCCCGCAAGTCCCTCGCGCACCTCGGGCAGCATGTAGGGCAGCGACTGAACGACCGGACCAGCGACGGAGCTCGAAACGCCGATCGCAAACATCAGCCCCACAGAAGGATGGGAGACAAAAGCCTCTCCTGCCCACATAAGGGCACTTCCCGCCATTGCGGAGATGGCCATAAACACGCGATAATCGCCAAATTGCGCCCGCACATAGGGTCCAGCCACGCTGCCGACAATCGATCCAAGCGTCACGAAAGAGGCGAGAAGTCCAGCAGCCTTGGGTTCAGTTGAAGCCTCAAGCGCTGAAACAAGATAACCCGAGTACGCCGTAGCCGATGCAAGGGCAACTCCAAGCAGTATCGCCACGAGCCAAACTATCGGCATCTTGATTACCGCCGCAAACGCACTTGCCGACGATGCAGCAGGCTCCGCGCCCTGAACGCCAAAGCCATCTGCAGCCTGCAGAACATCTGCCGACGGCGCAACCAGCAGCCACAGCAATCCAAACACGGCAAACAAAACCGCGGCAAGGGCATATGCTCGTCCGGGCGTTGCAAAGAGAGGAGAGGTTGCAAGCGAGCAGGCGATTCCGCCCGACCCCGCAGCGTAGAACCATCCCATGGCCCTATCGGTTTCTCCGCCAAAAGCGGAACCAAGCACTTTTAGAACGATGGCATTCACGACGCATGGTGCCGCACCCAGAAGCATGGTCGCCGTGAACAGCGTCGCAAACGATGCGCACTCCGCGCGAGCAGCCGCTGCAATTGCAGAAATCGCCGACGCGATGAATACGAGCGCCTTCACGCCATATCGATCGGCGCAAACGCCGACAGGCATGCCGAATACAACGGCAGGAACAAACGGGGCAAACAGGACGGCTGAAAACTCGGCCGAGGTCAGATGCAGGTCCGACACAACCAGATGTGTCAATCCCGACACCTGATACTGCGCGTAGTTCGCAGCAAACACGATGCCGCACACCACAAACAGCAGGGCATATTTTTCGACCGTCCCTTTGCTCACGTTCATCACCCTATCTATGCTTCATCCTTGCGATAGACGACGCGTCCGTTAAAGATCGTCGTCTCGACTTCGAGATCGCGAAGCGCCATCGGGTTCATTTCAAACGGATTGCCCGACAGGATGACGATATCGGCAAGCTTGCCGGCGGCAAGGCTGCCCAAACGGCGCTCAAAGCCCTCGACATATGCTGAGCCGAGCGTGTGCGCTTGCAGCGTCTCGCCGAGCGTCAGGGCATTCTCGCGGAAGTATCCCTCCGCCGGGTGCCCGTCAAACTCGCTACGCGTCACCGCAGCATACACGGTATCGATAGGATCGATTGACATCACCGCAGGCCAGTCAGTACCAAGCCCTAAGTGGATTCCGCCATCGGCCTCTTCCCTATAGCGCCACATGTGGCTCATGCGCTCTTCGCCGAGCGAGCCCTCGTACACGCCCTGCCCAAGGCCTCCAATGGGATGCTGCGGCTGAATCGCGGCGTTGATGCCCAGGCGCTTCATACGCGCAATGTCCTCAAACTGCAGGTTGTCGGTGTGCTCGATGGCAAAACGCGTCCCCTTGTCGCCGCACGCCTCCTCGGCGCGCTCGACGGCATCGATGATCATCGTGGCCGAGGCATCGCCAATGGCATGGATGCGAACGTCAAAGCCGCTCTTATCGGCCTCGAGCACCATGCGGTCGAGCGTCTCTTGGTTGCACGCCGGCTCGCCGCGGAAGCCCTTGCCCATGGGGGCGTTGAGATACGGCTCGTGCATGTATGCCGTATAGGCCTCGGGGCAGCCGTCCAGGATGTACTTAAGGCCCGCCATGCGCACGCGCTCGCCATGATGGCGCGCCCTCAGAGCCTGCGACTCCGCCATGGGAGCATCGAGCGCAGAGTAATAGCTAATGCGCAGCGTGCTGAGGTCCTCGTTTGCCAGTCGGTCGTAAATGTCGTACACGCCGGGCGTAGTCACGCCCAGGGGATGCATGTCGCCGATCGAAGTGATGCCGAGCCTGTTAAACTTGCGCATCGACTTGAGCAGCGAAGCATCGAGGTCCGGCTTGTTGAGCACCACATCGAGCAGAATGTTCGTCGCCTGGGGCTCGGACAGAAAACCGTTGGGCTCGCCGTTGTCAAAGTGGCGGATGAGGCCGCCCTCGGGCGTCGGGGTGTTACGGTCGATGCCGACCGCTTTGAGCGCGGCGGTATTGCACCAAACCACGTGCATCGAAAAGTCCGAAAGCACAATCGGGCGATCGATGTCGAGTGCATCGAGGCTACGGCAGTCGGGATCAGTCGGATCCTCCCATGCGGGCGAATACCAGCCCTGGCCGTAGATCCACGGGTTGTCGGGGTGCTCGGCGGCAAACTTCGCCACGGCATCGACGCAGGCCTGCTCGCTCGGCAAGAACATCAAATCGCAGCAGAAGTCCTCGTCTTTCTGGATGGAGCCGAGCGCAAAGTGCATGTGCGAATCGTTGAATCCGGGCATGACCAGCTTGTTGCCCGCATCGATCACCTCGGTATCGGGACCGACAAACGGCTGCACCTTGTCGGGTGCGCCCACGGCGACGATCTCGTTGCCGCGAACCGCGACGCATCCCGCATGGGGCTCAAGCTCCTCGGCCGTAAACAGCGCCGTCGTCTTAATGACGATGTCGGCAGGAACCACCGCCTCCATGATTACTCGCCGTCCTTAGCGGCGGCAGCCTGCATAGCCTTGCGGCCGAGCTCGGGCAGGAAGAAGACCGGCACCACGGAAAGCAGGAAGCAGAGGCTCTCGAGGCCCATGTTCATGGTGTAGTCGGCGCCGGCGACAGCGGAGATGCCGATGGGCAGGAAGTAGCTCATGAGCAGGGAGATGGTGCCAACGATGCCGCCAGCGGAACCGGCGTACGTGTCGCCGATCTCGGGGAGCAGAACCGGCATGGACTGCATGATCGGACCGTTGATGGCGGTGAAGAAGCCGTTGGTGACCAGGATCGCCCACAGCAGGAAGCCGACGGGGGTGTACCACGTCACGAACATCGAGACAGCGCCGATGAGCGTGGTGACGATGAGGAAGCCCTTGAACTTGCCAAGCTTGTCGCAGAAAGCAGGTCCCACGATGCAGCCGAAGAAGCTGCCGACGGTGACGATGGCGGCCATGAAGCCGGCGGTAGCGGCATCGATGCCCTTGCCGAGCTGGAGCGCCTGGGGCAGGAAGCCGGCATAGGCAGTGGTGGAGGCGAGGCCAAAGCCAACGCCGATGGAGATCAGCCACACGCCGTGGCTCTTGATGGCGACCTTGAGGTAGTCGAGCACTGGCTCGGGCTCGGGAAGCGGCTGACCCTCGGGCACGTCACGGTCGAGTACGATCCAAAGGACCCAGGAGATGGTCATGGCGACAGCGGCAACCATGTAGGAGTTGAAAACGCTGCCGAACATGCCGGCACAGATCTGGGCGACGACGATGGCGACGCACGAAGCGGCGTAGAACAAGCCCATGGCAAAGCCGGTCTGCTCGCGGAACCACGTGCCGAGCACCTTGATGAGGTTGGCGTTGAGCGCCGAGATGCCCATGCCGATCAGGAACATCGACACCATCTGCATCGTGAACGAGTCGAGCGTAAAGCAGCGGAGGAAGCCGCCGGCAACCGAAATTGCGGTGCAGACCGCAACGACCTTCTTGGAACCGATGCGGTCACCGAGGGCGCCCAGCGGAATCGAGAAGAAGACAGCAGTAAGCATGGGGACGAGGAACAGCATCGAGAAGCCGACGGTATCGATGTTGAGCATCGGCATGACCTCGACGGCGAGCGCCGAGACCTGGTACTGCATGTAGTTAGCCATAAAGCACAGCAAGCAAACGACCGAAACGATCGCCCAGCGCCATGAAGGAAGCTTCTCTTCCATGATGACTCCTTTGGTTAGTCGAGTATTCAGACAGCTTGGAGAGCCGGGCCCTGGCTCTTCGGTGCCCACATTTTGCGATTGACCCTTCACCGAAACCATTCGGCATCCGGCTTATCATCATGCGAAAAAAGGAGTAGTATCACTACGCTAAATAGCTAAAACGCCAGCTTAAACCCTACGCAATTTCATCGGAGGTCATCTTGAGCTTTCTGTCCGATTCCGAGTGGCTCTGCTTAAACGATCTTGTGCTTTCGATTAATTCCATCGACAACGACCGAGAATTCCGGTCGACCATCCTCAAGAAGTTGCGTTTTCTTATCCCCTACGAGTCGGCAGCGTTTTTCCTGAGCGATCTTTCCAAAGACCTCGTTTCCACCCCGCAGGAATGGAAGACGCGCGTCTTTCTCGACCCGCTCGGCATCGACGTCCCCGCCGGGATGCTCGAGCGCTACACCGAAGAGTACTGGCAACAGGATATGATCGTCGCGCATCGCAACCTCACGCGCTCGACGGTGCTGCGCGAATCCGACCAGCTCAGCCCCGGCGATATCGAGAGTAGCTATATGAAGGACTACCTTGGCGGCCGTCATGTCGTCAACGTGAGTTTCTTTAACGATGAGGGCTTTTTGGGATCGCTCAATCTCAATCGCAAAAAAGAGGAAGGCGACTTCACCGACCGCGAAGTCCAGATTCTGGAGCTGGTCGAGCCCCACCTTACCAATCGCCTATCCAAATGGCGTGTACGCGCCGACCGCAGTTCGTCTGAAATCGTATTTGCTCACGACTACGATGTCTCAGCGCGCGAAATCGATGTGTGTCGTTGCGTGTTATCGGGCATGGACAACGCGGCCATCGCCGAAGAGCTCTCCATCAGCACTGGCACCGTTAAAAAGCATCTGGAGAACATCTTTCGAAAAACGCGGGTCAATAGCCGTGTTGGGCTTATGGCGCTCCTTCAGCAGTACACGGCGCTCAAACAGTAAGCCCGATCTCGCCCCACGAACCCCATCACGCCCTATAAAACACGTTGTCGGCAAAAAAGTCGGCGGGCGGCTCCATACAGGCAATCTCGCCGTCAAACATCATGGCGATGTCGTCGGCTACCTGCTCGGCAAAATCCAGGTCGTGCGTTGCCATGATGACGGTGCCGCCAGCCCGCGCATGGTCGCGCAGGGCGCGGGCGATGATGCGGCGGCTGGCCAGGTCCAGACCCTTGGTGGGCTCATCGAGCAATAGCAGTTCGGGGCCGATTAGCAGTAGCTTTGCTAACGCAAGCAGTTGGCGCTGTCCGCCCGAAAGGTCATAGGGGTGGCGTTCCCCTAAGCCTGCGAGCCCCAGACTCACCGCGCGCTCCCGCGCTATATCCTCGCCGTACCCGCAGGTCGAAGCCCATTCCATCAGCTCGTCGCGCACCGTCTCGGCAACCAGCAATGCTTTGGGATTCTGAGGCAGCAGCGCCGCCGAGGCCGCTCCGCGCATCATGCGGCCGCGCTGCAGCTTGGCGGTCTTCGCCAGCACCGAAAGCATTGTCGACTTGCCGCAGCCGTTACCGCCAACAACCGCATGCACCGCGCCAGCCGAGAACTCCGCATCGAGTCCGCGCAGCACCCAACCGGACACGCGGTCGTAGCGAAACCAGCCCCCTGCCAGGGTGGTAGCTGACCCGGCGTGCATTTTTGGGAATATTCGGCATCCGCCGGCGCGCGATGGCGCCCCCGAGTCGTTTTGCGGCAGGATTTGCACCTCAAATTCAACCGATTTGCCCGATTTCAGTCCTTTATTCGCACTCGGAGCGGCCGCGCGCGGTCCCAAAGAGCTCTGCTGGCCACCGGCGTTGCTGAAAATTCCGTTTTTTGCACGCCGCGAGCCACCCCACCCTGGCACCTCACCAGAAAACAGCTCTTCGCGATGCCCCAAGGAGGCAATGTCGGCCACCTCGCGCACGCGGCCGCCCTCAATCCGGTACGCACACGTCGCATACTCGAGCATCGGCCGCGGCTGATGCGTCGCCACAACAACCGTGCAGCCCAGCTCGCGATTCACGCGAAACAGCGCGTGCAGAAAATTCTTCTCGGCAACGGGATCGAGCTGAGACGTGGGCTCGTCGAGTAGCAGCACACGCGGACGCAGTGCCAGGACGGCGGCAAGCGACAGCAGCTGCTTGCGGCCACCCGAAAGCGTATCGGTATCACGATGAAGCCAGTCCTCCAGACCAAAGAAATAGCTGGTCTCGGCAACACGGCGGCGCATCTCGTCGCGCGACACGCCCAGATTCTCTAGGCCAAACGCCATCTCGTGCCACACGGTTTCGCACACGATCTGGTTCTCGGGATCCTGGAACACATAACCCACGCGCTCCGCCGATGCCCGCACATCCATGTCGGCGACGGGCTCGCCCAGCACGCGCAGCTCGCCGGAGCGCGTACCCGCCGGCGCGATCTCGGGCTTGAGCAGCGACAGCAGCGTCGACTTGCCCGAACCGGTACCGCCAACAAGCAGTGCAAACGCACCTTGGGAAACACGCCAATCAAGCCCGTCGAGTACCGGTGCCTCGGCCCCGGGATAGGCAAAACTAAGGCCTCGCACCTCAATCGCCGGCGCGGCCGAGCCATATGCCACACCCGCCGACGAGCTCCTATCAAACCGAGCCATCAGCCAAACCTCTTCTCGTCAATCGCGTGCAACGCACAAGGCAGCACCATCCAGGCAGCGTACACGACATAGCCCGGCCACGGCGCCGGCACCGAGAGCTGCGGATAAAACGAATACTGCGTCGTTGCGGTCCACGCCACTGCCACCGTGGCCACGCCAAACAGCGCAAGCCCAACCAGCGCGGCAACGTCGCTGCGCCCCAGTCGATACCGCGCATACGTCGTACGACGCGTCGCGGCGCCCCACCCGCGCGAGCGCATCGCGTCCGCGCGCTCCAGCGAATCTTCCATGCCCCAGCCCATCAATACGCTCGACGCCCGCAGGTGCGAGCGCACGGGGTCGGCCGGCGCGCGGCCCGGCACATCAATCGCATCCTGCACCGCCAGCACCGTACGACCGCGGCGCAAAAACTGCGGGATAAGCCTCATGCACATCGAGATCATGAGCGCAATCACCGGTGCGGCATTACCCAGCAGCGCGAGCACCTTGTCGTATTCGAGCATCGACGCCGCGGCCTCAAACCACAGCACGCTCGCCACAAACAGCCCGCCCATGCACAGGCCGTAAACCATGCTCTCTAGATACACCGCGCGCATGCCAATACGGAACAGCTCCGTCGAGCCCGAGGCGCTAAACAGCGGATTGAGCACCGCAACGATCAAAATCACCGGCAGCTGCCAGCGGAGTGCGCCCAGCGTGCGGGCAGCCCCACGCGTCGCAAATCCATACGCCAGCCCGCCCGCAAGTGACAGCGCAATCAGCGCCGGCTGCATCGAGAACATAGTGAGCCCCAGCGTCAGCACTATATAGAGTGCCGGCACAGCCGGATGCGACATCGAGAATGCCGCGACGGGCTCGCCGCCAAACTCCTCTCGTATGTTGTCCACGGGCACCCCCGTCCCCTCGCTCAAACAACAGCTCCGCAGCACCGCCAACGCCGCACACAAGCAGTGCAAACGCCACGCCGGCGGCGCAAGCCTCAACCGCCGCAAACCAATCGTTACGCGCTCGTCATATGCCTGCGGTATCATATTGCGCCGTGTATCGTTTCCAAACACACGTCTCTATAACGTAACAGGAGATCACATGGACGCAACCGCAATTATCCTCGCTGCCGGCGAGGGCACCCGCATGAAGTCGAACCACTGCAAGGTTTCGCACAAGATCCTGGGTAAGCCCATGGTCCAGTGGATCGTCGACGCTACCATCAAGGCCGGCTGCAGCCGCGTCGTGGTTGTCATCGGCAGCCACGCCGACGAGATGCGCGCCCTCATCGACGGCGCCTACGCCAACAGCGCCACCAAGGTCGAGTGCGTCGAGCAGACCGAGCGTCTGGGCACCGGTCACGCCGTGAAGGTCGCGCTCGAGGCCTGTGGCATCACCGAGGGTCCGGTCGTCGTGCTCAACGGCGATCTGCCGCTCATCACCGCCGACACCGTCGCCAAGTTCGCGCAAACCGTCGCCACCGGCGAGCTCGCCTGCACCGTCATGACCATGACCCCGCCCGATCCTTTCGGCTACGGCCGCATCAAGCTGGGCGCCGACGGTCAGATCGAGCGCATCATCGAGCAGAAGGACTGCACGCCCGAGCAGGCCGCCACGCTGCTGGAGTGCAACGCCGGCTGCTACGCCTTTGACGGCGCGCAGCTCGCCGCCCACATTAACGAGATCGGCAACGACAACGCGCAATCCGAGTACTACCTGCCCGACATGCTCGAGATCCTCAAAGGCCACGGCCAGGCTGTCTCCATCTTCCACTGCGACGACTACCGCGACGGCCTGGGCGTCAACAGCCGCATCCAGCTCGCACAGCTCACCGCCATCGCGCGCGACCGTATCAACGAGCACTGGATGGCCGAGGGCGTTACCTTCATCGACCCCACGCAGGCCTGGATCGGCCCCGATGCCGTTATCGGCCGCGATACCGTCGTGTGGCCGCAGACGCACCTGATCGGCCACGTCACCGTGGGCGAGGAGTGCCAGCTCGGTCCCAACAGCCGCCTCACCGACACCACCGTCGGCAGCGGCTGCACCATCGATGAGACCATCGCCATCGAGGCCGTCATCGAGAACGGCGTCGACTGCGGCCCGCGCGCCTACCTGCGCCCGGGCACCCACATGCTCGACGGCTCCAAGGCCGGCACGCACGTGGAGATCAAGAAGTCCACGATCGGCGAGGGCTCCAAGGTGCCGCACCTGTCCTACATCGGCGACACCACCATGGGCTCCGGCGTCAACGTGGGCGCGGGCTCCATCACCTGCAACTACGATGGCGTGCACAAGCACAAGACCGTCATCGGCAAGGACGCCTTCATTGGCTCCGACACCATGATGGTCGCGCCCGCTCAGATCGGCGACGGTGCACTCGTGGCCGCCGGCTCCGTCATCACCGAGCCGGTCCCGGCAGACGCGCTCGGACTGGGCCGCGCCCGTCAGGTAAATATTGAGGGCTGGGCCGCCGATTATCGCCGCCGTCTGCACGAGGACGACGAGGTATAACGTTTTACCAAGCATCTAAGGAGCTGTTCCCATGGGGACGGCTCCTTTTTCTATGCTGACCTGCGCGGCCGGATGAGTGGTCGGTTCGTGTCCGTTGACGGTAAAGACGTTATCAAGACTCGATAAACCCCACCGCGCGGTTACAATGCAACAAGGCATCTATATGGCATTCGATTTAAAGGAGAAGGGTAATGCCGATTAATGATCCCGAGAAGTCGGAGAATATGCGCAAGTCCATCCGCGTGTATTCCGGTTCCTCCAACCGTCCCCTCGCTCAGAAGATTGCTGAGTACCTTGGGGTCGAGCTTTCGGGCCTTACGCTAAAGCAGTTCGCCAATGGTGAGATTTACGCCCGCTACGACGAGACCGTCCGCGGCGCCGACGTCTTCCTGATTCAGTCCGTGGCCGGCGGCAACGTCAACGACATGCTCATGGAGCTGCTCATCGCCACCGACGCTGCCAAGCGTGCATCCGCCCGCTCCATCACCGCCGTCATCACCCACTACGGCTATGCCCGCCAGGACCGCAAGGCCGGCCCGCGCGAGCCCATCACCGCCCGCCTCGTCGCCAACCTGCTCGAGCGTGCCGGCGTCAACCGCATCATCACCCTCGACCTGCACCAGGGCCAGATCCAGGGCTTCTTCGATATCCCGGTTAACCACCTGTCCGCACTGCCGCTGTTTGGCCAGTACTACAACGACATGCACTTCGACACCGACAACCTGGTTGTCGTCTCCCCCGATGTGGGCCGCGCCAAGGCTGCCAAGAAGCTGTCCGACATGCTCGGCTGCGATCTGGCCATCGCCCACAAGGGCCGCCCGCGCCACAACGCCGCCGAGGTCATGGGCATCATCGGTGACATCAAGGGCAAGACCTGCATCATCAACGACGACATGATCGATACCGCTGGCACCCTGTGCGCCAACGTCAAGGAGCTCAAGGCCATGGGCGCCGGCGACATCTACGTGTGCGCCACCCACGGCATCTTCTCCGGCCCGGCCATCGAGCGCCTGAACGACGCCCCCATCGTCGAGTGCGTCGTCACCGACGCCATCCCCGTCGAGGTCGGCGGCAAGATCAAGACCATCTCGGTCGCCGAGGAGTTCGCTCAGGCCATCTCCGCCGTTTACCACGAGGAGCCCGTCTCCACGCTCGTCGGCGGCGACTTCGCGCTGTAGTCCAACGCGTATCGCATCATCTTTGATGTTTTTAAAGGGTCGGAAGCTCGCTTCCGACCCTTTTTCTATTCCTCGCCAATCCGCCCTGGACAGTTAGTTCAGATACGTATTTTTTAAGGCTCCAAAGGTCCGTTCGGAGCCTTCTGAGCTCCCCGGCGGATGCCATGCCGCCCGAAGCTCATCGTTTTCGAGTACAACCGCCGCATATATTATCTTCAAATCGCCCTCGAAGGCCCTTAGAAACACCTCGAACGCCCGCCGCCTTATACGTATCTGAACTAACTGTCCAGTAGCCATCGTCAACCTTCTCGGCAGAGCTCAATTTCCTGCAATCCCCTCAACCGATTCCACCGATTTCCTAACACCCGGCCGTTCATGGCGCCCAGCACCCCGCTGAGCGAAAAGAACGGTATGGCGGTCGCATTCTGCCGCCAACTTAGTACGTTATAGCTATGACGACCGTGATTTCACATTTCTCCGCCCTCCGCGCAATTCGTCGCGCACGACGGGCGTACTCTGCCCTACCCTGGAGCTCCATTGATAGTGAACAGCAAGCACAGGCCTTGGCTAGCTGCATTCCCAATAATGACGCGATAGACTTTGGCGCACTTTCGATACTCGACGCCTGGAATGAAGATGATTCCGAGCTGCTCGATCTTCTCGTTTCAAACGAAGGCAACCGACGCCCCGACAAGCGACTTCTTCAGCATATTCTCTCCGCTCCGCTTCCTGAAGGTGCAATTATGCACGTCGAGGCCGACATCTACGCAACGTCTCCTGCCATGACAGCCATGCTTTGTTCTAAAAATGAATCAGTCGCCAAAACCTTGATGCTTCTCATGGAACTGGTCGGAACTTACTCCCTTCCTCCCGGGGCAACATACCCCATTGCCCATGACGACATCTGGCCCAAGGGCGATGGCTACGAAGCGACGGGCGATCTTGATTGCCTGGGCAACCAGTCAGCGGCCGAACAACAGAACGAAACCCGCTATGAACAGGCGCACTACAAATGCGAGCCCGCCACGACCATCGAAGAGCTCGAGGCGGTCGCACGGTTCGCCAAAAGTAGCTCATACGCCTCGTTTCGCACGGCAGTCAAACTCGCCCGGGCTGGATCCGCATCCCCAGCCGAATCCCTAATGTTTGCCGTTCTCGGAGCGCCCATGCGCTTTGGCGGATTCGGATGTTGCAGCCTGCCCATGGGAGGCCTGCTACTCAACCATCGAATCGACTTCGATACTCTTGCGGTCAACATGTCCTCGGGCATCCCCTATGCCATCTGCGACCTATATTGCCCGGCAGCCGGAGTCGACAACGAATACAACGGAATTGGGCATGAGCTTCAAAACGCTCGCATCCACGATGGCAATCGAAATAATGGCCTCAAGGCCATGGGCATCCACGTCCTGGTTATCAATCGCGACCAAATGAAAGACCTTGTTGCACTCGAAGCCTTCGCCCAAACGATGCATCGACTCGCAGGAGTCCGATTCCGGTACCGTATCAAGGGCTATCGCAAGCGTCAGGCCGCTTGGCTCAACGCTCTGCGGGCCGGAACCGGCCTCGCGCCGGCCTAAACGGCGAATCACCCGTGCGCCGTCGAGCAGGGCTGGGCAGTTAGTTCAAATACGTATAAATGGACGCATTGAATTAGACTGTTTTGCAACTATCTCTATACCATTCGCCCTATTTGAAGGCAGGGTAGACTTCAAAACAGCGCCATATGGACTAACTAAAGCTCCAAAACAACGTATCGGCATTGAATTGAGTAATTCGAGTCCTCAGAACTTATACGTATCTGAACTAACTGTCCACCTCGGATTTCGACGTCCGTCCAAACGCCCCCAAACGCCCTCAATTACCCTCCATTTGACAGCGGCAACAGGGTCGCTCACCATAGCAGGCGACAAATCAACGAAAGGATGAACATGGCAGCTGCACAGCCGCTTAAGATTCGCATGGTTGCCGGACTCGGCAACCCGGGTGAGGAATATGCCGAGACCCGCCACAACGCCGGCTTTAAGGCGATCGATGAGCTGGCCCGTCAGGCCGGTGTCACGTACTGGAAAAACCAGGCCGGCGCCGAGGTCGCACTCATCAACATCAACGATCCCGAGGAAGAGGGTGGCAAGCGCCAGATCGTGCTGGTCAAGCCGCAGTCGTATATGAATACCTCGGGTGGCCCCATCTCCAAGCTCTGCCGCGAGTACAAGATCAAGGCCGAGGAGCTACTCGTGATTCACGACGAGCTCGACATCCCCGCCGGTGACGTGCGCGTCAAGGTGGGCGGTGGCCACGCCGGGCACAACGGCCTGCGCTCCATCATCGACAAGATGGGCAGCCGCGGCTTTAGCCGTATCCGCACCGGCATCGGCAACCCTCCCGGCAAGATGGCCGTGGCAGACTATGTGCTCAAACAGCTGCGCGCCCGCGAGGCCGATGACTTCCAGGACACCTGCGCCCGCGCCGCCGACGCCGCGGGTCTCGCCATCGTGCACGGCGTGATCTATGCCCGCGACCACGTCAACGGCGCCGCCTCCGCCAACGGCAAGCACTAAAACCTACCGTTTAGGGACAGGTTTATTTTGGCAGGTTCTATCTACAGAAACGCCCCGGTGGCCGCATCGCAATAAACCCCGCGCCGCCATACACGCATAACACCCCAAAGGGGGCCGGCCTCATCACAACCCGAGGCCGGCCCCCTTTGCCGTTTTGCCTGATAAAACCGACCAAAATAAACCTATCCCTATTTGGTAGGTCGAAGTGGATAAACCCTTTTCCCAACCGCCGAAGACACACGTAAACAGCATGTCCATGAGGGTATAATTTGTACCGTATGTCTGCACAACGCCTGTGCGCGTACGGTTTTATTCGGGCTACCGTCCATTTCCGTGGAGGCACGGTTCGGCGGCCCTAACAAGAGAGGGGTTCTATGTATAAGATCCTGGAGAAGACGCAGTTCTCGGAGAAGGTGTTCAAGTTCCGCATCGAGGCGCCCGCAATCGCCAAGCATGCGCACGCTGGACAGTTCCTCATGGTTCGCGCCAACGAGACGGGCGAGCGCGTCCCGTTTACCCTGGCCGGCTGGAACGGTGACGAGGGCTGGGTCGAGTTCATCTTCATGGTGATCGGCAAGACCACCGAGATGCTGTCCACCTACGAGGCCGGCGAGTCGCTGCGCGACGTCGTGGGCCCGCTGGGCGTTCCCACCGAGATGGCCGAGGGCCCCTGCGCCGTCATTGGCGGCGGCGTCGGCCTGGCAATTGCCTTCCCGGTCGCCAAGCACCTGGTCGAGACCGGTCACGAAGTTCACGCCATCATGGGCGCCCGCACCAAAGACCTCCTGCTCATGGAGGACCAGTTCCGCGAGCTCCTCGACGAGGACCACATCCATATCACCACTGACGACGGCTCCTACGGCGAGCAGGGCGTTGTCACCGCTCCGCTGGAGCGCCTGCTGCAGGACAAGGCCGTGAGCCAGGTCTTCTGCGTCGGCCCCGTTCCGATGATGAAGTTCTCGACCCTCACCGCCCAGAAGTACGACACCCCCATCACCGCGTCGCTCAACCCCATCATGGTTGACGGCACCGGTATGTGCGGCTGCTGCCGCGTCGAGGTGGGCGGCGTGACCAAGTTCGCTTGCGTCGACGGCCCCGACTTCGATGCCACCCTGGTCGACTGGGATGACCTTCGTGCCCGCCAGGCCGCTTACCGTTCCGAAGAGGGCGCGTCCCTCAAGGCCTATGAGGAAAAGAGCTGCGCATGCCACTAGTTAACGGTCGTTTCGTTGCCGATATGAAGTCGCCCCGCACCCCCGATAACGAGGAGCCGGCTGCCGAGCGCGCCTGCGACTTCCGCCCCGTCGACAAGGGCTTCACCGAGGAGATGGCGCTGGCCGAGGCCGAGCGCTGCCTCAACTGCAAGAAGCCGTTCTGTGTTGAGGGTTGCCCCGTCAACATCAACATTCCCCGCTTTATCGAGCAGATCCGCGCGAAGGACTTCGGCGGCGCCCTCGATACCATCCGCGAGGACTCCATGCTTCCCGCCATCTGCGGTCGCGTCTGCCCGCAGGAGAACCAGTGCGAGGGCAAGTGCATCCGTGGTAAGAAGTCCGAGCCCGTGGCCATCGGCCAGCTCGAGCGCTTCCTGGGTGACCGCCCCGAGCTCGCCTCCACGCCCAAGATGGCCCCCAAGAACGGCAAGAAGGTCGCCGTCGTGGGCTCTGGCCCGTCCGGCATCACCTGCGCCGGCGAGCTCGCCCGTAACGGCTTTGACGTCACCGTCTTCGAGGCATTCTTCACCGGCGGCGGCGTGCTGGTCTACGGCATCCCCGAGTTCCGTCTGCCCAAGGCAGTCGTCAAGCGTGAGATTGACGGCCTGGAGGACATGGGCGTCAAGTTTGAGTACAACTCCGTCGTGGGCAACATGGCTACGGCCGAGGAGCTGTTCGAGCAGGGCTTCGACGCCATCTACGTGGCGACCGGCGCTGGCCTGCCCAAGTTCCTCAACGTCCCCGGCGAGAACCTGCCCAACGTCTTCTTCGCGAACGAGTACCTCACCCGCGTGAACCTGATGAAGGCCAACAAGTTCCCCGAGTACGACACCCCCACCAAGCACGGCAAGAACGTCGTCGTCTTTGGTGGCGGCAACGTGGCTATGGACGCCGTCCGTACCGCCAAGCGCCTGGGCGCCGAGCACGCCATCATCGCCTACCGTCGTACCGAGGACGAGATGCCCTGCCGTCGCGCCGAGCTGCACCATGCTAAGGCCGAGGGCGTCGAGGTTCTGCCGCTCGTCTCCCCGCTCGAGTTTGTCGCTGGCGAGGACGGCTCCGTGTGCGCCGTCAAGGTCCAGAAGATGGAGCTCGGCGAGCCCGACGAGTCCGGCCGCCGTCGCCCGGTGCCCATCGAGGGCGCCATCGAGGAGATTCCCTGCGACGTCGCGATCTCGGCTATCGGCACCAACGCCAACCCCTTCGCTGCCAAGATCGGCGGCAAGATGGAGCTCAACAAGTGGGGCTACATCGTCGCCGACGAGGAGACCGGCCAGACCACCGATCCCCGCATCTGGGCCGGCGGCGACATCGTCACCGGTGCCGCTACGGTCATTCTGGCGATGGGCGCCGGCAAGAAGGCCGCCGCTTCCATCACCAAGAGCCTGCTGGGCGAGTAATCACCCTCAGCGCTAGCCATTAAACGGCAAAGTCCCCGCCGAGCACACGCCCGGCGGGGACTTTTTTCTATGCCGGTCGACCGACCACCACAAAGGGGACAGGCACCTTTGTGGTGGTTTTG
>NZ_JADNOH010000100.1 GCF_015557435.1 Collinsella aerofaciens | reverse complement strand
CACGAGGGCTGCCGACAGCAAGGACGATTCTATCAGAGCGGCTGACTCCCGCCCGTTATTACCATCCCACCGCGCCTGTGCAAAAAAGAGGGCCGCCAAACAGCGACCCTCCAGCGAAAGTGCACGTTATTTAGATGTGACGTTTATATCAAATTATCTAATTTGATAGTTGCAACGCCATGTTTCTACGGATCCAACCCCAGTAGCTTGAACCTGAGAAAAATATTCACCGTTAGAACCGGTGGCGCGAGTATTAACCCAAGTTGGCGCTAGAGTACTATAGGAATTAGGAAAAGATAGCGACTTGTAATCCCTATATACAATTCGATCTTTCACTTCTCGACCATTCAATAGTCCCGTAAAAGTCCAATATACATTCAAGACCCTTTCGCTGTTCGCACGGCGAGCAGCGGTGCCAGAAGCATATGAGAGATCATTAGATAGAGAAGCAACCGGCTGAACATCGTTTCTCATATTGCAGACAATCCCGTCCGCAAAGCCAGCAGTCGGAAAACACAAACAAACAAAAAGGAAGAAAGAACCTAGAATTGCTTTGAACTTCATGCTATGCATATAAGCCACCCACAATCGAATCAACGCGTTTGGTAGTTGCACTGAAATACTTTCATAAGCCCGTCACCCTTGCACGTGGGGCAAGTATAAACAAAACTTGTTCGACATGTATCCGGATAAATACGGCTGTAGCTATTCTTGAAAGTTAGTCGCTTATAAGTTGGATCCTTTAAGGGAATATTATGCGCAACGTTATTAAAACAATAGAACGAATAATACGTATCAAGGACGTCTTCTTGCATGGCACGCCTTGCTAAAGAGATTTCATCAAACAACGAAACTTCTGCGTAAGACGCGGTGATAGACACATCGTGATTTACTGTCAAACCAAAAGATGGAGTCACAGCCAAAAAAGCTGATAAAAGGACAGTTGATGCTGAAAATAACATTAACTTACGAATAACGGATTTTACTGCCATGACTCCTCCAATCCTATTGGATAAAACTGTTATTATATTAATATATTTTTATCAGCACTCGAAAGGAGTGACCGATGAGCGGTAGAAGAATCGTCTTGAATGTACTTATGGCAGCAGCACTGGTAACGCTCTTGGTCTTCTCCTACTCATACGTGAATCAGCCAAAATTTGGATATGCTTTATACGCTGTTTTTTCCGGCGAAACAAC
>NZ_JADNOH010000013.1 GCF_015557435.1 Collinsella aerofaciens | reverse complement strand
CTGGCCGGTCGTGCCGGCGGTGCCGCCGTTGCCGACGGCGGGCTGCCAGCCGACGCCGGAGACGTGGGCCCTGAGGCTGAGCGAGGGGACGGAGAGCTCGGCGGGGGCGCCCGTCGAGGGGGCGTCGCCGCCCTTCTCGACGAGGACGACCTGGAGGGCCTCGGCCTGGACGCCGAGCCCCTCGGTGCCCGCGGCCTCGCCGTCCTTGGCCCAGCCGAGCCAGCCGTAGCCGGCCGCGTGGACGCGGTACCAGACGTCGTAGCGCTCGGAGACGGGGCCGGAGAGGGACACCCTCACGGCCTGCACGGCGCGGCCCTGCCCCACCGTGCCGGCGTAGGAGGGGGCGGAGGCGGCGTCCTGCCAGCCGATGCCGGCCACGTGGGCCGCGACGGAGACGGAGCTCCCCTCGCCCGCCCCCTCGAGGGAGGCGCGCACGGCCTGGAGCGCGAGGCCCCTGCCGGTCGTGCCGACGTCCTCGCCGCCGCCCACCGCGGGCAGCCAGCCGCGCTCGGCGACGTGGCCCTGCAGGACGAGCGACGGGCCGGAGGCGGCGCCGGAGACGTAGGCCCCCTCGGCCGGGCCGGGGGCGCCGGAGCCCTTCGCGACGAGGGCGACCTGGACGGCGGTGAGGCCCGACGCGCCGGACTCGACGCCGGAGGGCTCGCCGGCGCTCGCCCAGCCGAGCCAGCCGCGCGCGGAGTCACAGGAGCGGTACCAGACGTCGTAGCGTTCCGCGAGGCCGCCGGACAGCTCGAAGCGGACGGCCTTGAGCTGGAGCCCGCCGCCCGAGGCGCCGAGCTGCGCCCCGTCGGAGCTGGCCTCCCCCTGCCAGCCGGAGCCCAGCAGCAGGCCGCGGTAGCAGACCGACCCGTCGGACTCGAGGTTGTCGACGGTCGCGGCGACGGAGCCCAGCACGGGCCCCCTCTCGGAGCCGAGCGTCAGGACCCCGCCCGAGAACGACGAGCCCGCCGGCGAGCCGGAGACGGAGAGGGACGACCCGGACAGGCGCTCGCCGGCGCCGCGGAAGGCCCCGCCGGCCGGCCCCGGCGCGGCGCCGCCCTTGGGGACGAGCACGACCTGGACGGCCTGGACGGCCTTCGACAGGCCGACCGTGCCCGCGGACGCGCCGTCCTTGGCCCAGCCGAGCCAGCCGTAGTCGGAGCAGTGAACGCGGTACCAGACGTCGTAGGACGAGGCGGCCTCGCCGGAGAGCCTGAACTGGAGCGCCTCGACCGCCAGGGAGCGCCCGGTGGTGCCGGCGGTCCCCGAGGTCCAGCCCTGCCAGCCGACGTTCGAGACGTGGGCCCTCACCTCGAGGGAGGAGGATCCGTGCCCGTACCAGGAGACGGAGCCCGAGAGGGCCTCGAGGGCGCGGCCCTGCCCGGTGGTGCCGGCCACGGCGCCGTCCGAGACGGCGCCCTGCCAGCCGATGCCGGCGACGTGGGCGCGGTAGGAGACCGAGGGGGGCTCGGAGGACCTGTCGACGAAAGGCGTGGAGGTGTCGCCCGGGGCGGGGTCGCCCTTGGGCAGGACCGCGACCTGGACGGCCTGGA
>NZ_JADNOH010000099.1 GCF_015557435.1 Collinsella aerofaciens | reverse complement strand
TTCATGCAGCAGGGGCTCTCAATGTTTTTATGTCCTGCTCATATCGTCTCTGCCGACAGTTTGGGACATTCCTCGCACCATTAGTCATTGGGGACGTTCTTGTTTGAGTAGTCGTTTAAGAACACCCAATGACTATTTATTCGGACTGCTAATTTGTGCGGGCTGTGGTTTTGTGACCTGCTGATATTAAAGATACTGTACAACTGTACACTAACTCATCTTCGTAGTATATTGCTACCCGCAAAACTCAATACCATTGTGCTTCGAGACGCTAAAGCGCCTACGTACAATGGTTTTTGATAGTACGATTTGATTCAACGACAGGATGGATGGTCCAAGCGTGAGTCTCGGCAGCAAACTATCCGATGCAAAGGTCTCCTTTGCGATATTTAAGCGCGACATTAAGCGACTGCTTGTGAACCCCGTCGCCTTGGTGGTTACCCTTGGCGTGTGCGTTATCCCCTCGCTGTATGCCTGGTACAACATCGTGGCAAACTGGGATCCGTACGGAAACACCCAAGGTATCAAGATTGCCATCGCCAACAACGATCAGGGCACTCAGAACGACCTAGTGGGCGAGCTCAACGCGGGCGACCAGGTCGTCGACCAGCTCAAGGAAAACGATCAGCTGGGCTGGACCTTCGTCGACTCGGCTGCCGATGCCAAAGAGGGTGTCGAGAGCGGGGAATACTACGCTGCGATCGTAATCCCCAAGAACTTCTCCGACAATCTGGTCTCGATGCTCGACGGCAACTACCATCAGCCGAAGCTCACCTATTACGTCAACGAGAAAAAGAGCGCCATTGCGCCCAAGGTCACCGATACCGGTGCCAACACCATCGAGGAGCAGATCAACTCGGAGTTTGTCTCCACGGTGGGTGAGACCGTAGCGGGCATCGCCAAGGATGCCGGCATCGATTTTAAGGATAAGACCGCCCAGGTTCAGGATTCGCTGACGAGTTCGGTGTCCGAGGCATCCAGTACCTTGAGCGAGGTCCGCGATTCGATCAACGACATGAACACCGCTATCGACAAAACGAGCGGTGCTATCGCCTCGGCGGATGGGGCGCTGGCCGGTTTGCAGGGTCAGACGCCTTCGCTGACTCAAGCGATCTCCCAAGGCAACGACCTGTTGGGCGAAGCGCGCACCACCGCGGGCAAATCGATTACCTCGCTCTCTAAGGCGCTTTCGGAGGGAAGTGTTGCACTGTCCAAGACGTCGGCTTCGGCGAACGCTGCGGTCGGAAAGATGACGGGCGCCTTGACGTCTACGACCACTCGCATCGACAACTCGCTCGAATCGCTTCAGACGACGATTGACCATAACAAGACTCTTATCGATCGTCTGCAGAACCTGGCCGACAGCGCGCCGACGGGCTCGGAAGAAGTTAATAAGCTGATCGCGTCTGCGATTGATACGCTTCGAGGGCAAAATGAGAGCCTTCAGGCCGTCAAGGATAATCTCTCCGCTCAGTCAAGCGCTATTGCGAATGACGCTTCGGCTGTTTCGGGCGCCAGCGATGCTATCAACAATGCGATCCAAACCGGTACGACCAACATGAATCAGGCTCAGATGGACCTGGGGCAGAACGCGCTGCCGAAGGCTTCGAGCGCGCTGGACTCCTTCGCCACCGTTTCGGGCGACCTGACCGGCATCGTATCGGGTCTTACGCCCACGATTGCGAATGCGCGTGGCACGCTGGCCCAACTCGATGCCACGCTCAAGCAGGCCAAGACCACGCTGTCCCAGACCGATGCCTCGCTTGTCAAGGTCCAGGACAGGCTTGCAACCGCCGCTAACGACATCGCGGCGTTGCAGACCTCTGAGTCTATGGGCGAGCTGGCCGACCTGATGGGCGTCGACGTGGACGACGTGGCGGACTTTATGGCGTCCCCCGTTGAGCTGACGTCCAAGTCGATTTATCCGGTCAAGAGCTTTGGCTCGGGCATCGCGCCCTTCTACACCAACCTGGCGCTGTGGGTGGGCGGCTATGTGCTCATCGCCATCTACAAGCTCGAGGTCGACCGTGAGGGCGTTGGCAGCTTTACGGCGCGCCAAGGCTACTTTGGCCGCTGGTTGCTCCTGGTGATCCTGGGTGCGTTGCAGGCCATCATCGTTACGGTGGGAGATCTGGTCATTGGCGTACAGTGCGTTAACCCGCTGCTGTTCGTGCTGGGCGGCATCGCTATCTCGTTCACCTACGTCAACATCATCTATGCGCTGTCCACCACCTTTAAGCATATCGGTAAAGCCATTGGTGTCATCCTCGTCATCGTGCAGATCCCCGGCTCGTCGGGCATGTATCCCATCGAGATGATGCCCGGTTTCTTCCAGTGGCTGCACCCGCTGCTGCCCTTTACCTACGGCATCAATCTGCTGCGCGAGACGGTCGGCGGCATGTACTCGTTCAACTACCTGTTTAACTTGTGCATTCTGGGCGTGTTCTTGATCGTGGCGCTCTTTATCGGTCTGCAGCTGCGTCCGCTGCTGCTCAACCTCAACCTGCTCTTTGATAAACAGCTTTCCACGACGGGTCTGATGATCTGCGAGTCTAATGACCTGCCGCGTCAGCGCTATTCGCTGCGCACGGCCATGCGCGTCGTGCTCGATTCGGATTCGTACCGTCGCGAGGTGCTCGATCATGCGGTCGCCTTTGAGCATCGCTACCCGTACT
Organism: Collinsella aerofaciens; assembly: GCF_015557435.1. Taxonomy (GTDB): domain Bacteria; phylum Actinomycetota; class Coriobacteriia; order Coriobacteriales; family Coriobacteriaceae; genus Collinsella; species Collinsella aerofaciens_Z. Next base: position 67,879 of record NZ_JADNOH010000099.1, on the reverse strand, counting down.
ACATCAAGGGCGGTTTCGCTGCTGTAGTCGGCGTGCAGGTGCTGCTCTTCGTTCTGTCGACGGTTCTCGATATCGACAACAATGGCAAGATCATTCTGCTGGTTATCTGGATTATCTCGGTCATTGCCATCTGCGGATGGCTCATCAACATCGAGTACATCCGTGCAAGCCTCAACACCCAGATGCGCATCTCGGCGCTTTCGGACGAGGATCTGCGCCGCGAGATGCGCGAGCACACAGCGGCGATCCCTGCCGCCCGTCGCATGTTTGGCCTGAATGCCAGCGAGCGAGGTTCTAACTCCAAGGATCAGGCTGCCGACCAGTCCATTCACCACGATATGCACCATGTGCCCGCGAACGGGGACGACACATTTGTGATGAATGAGGATGGCGCCCCGCTTGGCAAGCACTCAAAAGGAGGTGAGGCATAAATGAAGAACATCCTGCATCTGTTTAAGCGCGACGTCCAAAACGTGTCTCACTCCGTGATCGGCATGGTTGTCGTGATGGGCCTCATTATCGTGCCGTGCTTGTATGCATGGTTTAACATCGCCGGCAGCTGGGACCCGTACGGCAATACCGGAAACCTTAAGATTGCCGTGGTCAACACCGACGAGGGTTACGAGAGCGATCTGATCCCCGTCGAGGTCAACGTGGGCGAAAACGTGACGTCCGCGTTGCGCGGTAACGAGAACTTTGACTGGGTTGTGCTCAACGATCGCGATAAGGCTATCGACGGTGTTAAGTCGGGCGCTTACTATGCGGCCGTCGTAATCCCCAAGAGCTTTAGCTCCGACATGATGACGCTCTTTTCGACCGACGTGAAGCATGCCGATATCGAGTTCTACGAGAACCAGAAGGCCAACGCCATCGCCCAGATCGTGACCGAAAAGGGCTCGAGTGCTGTTCAGAACCAGGTCAACGAGACCTTTACCGAGACCATCACGACGATCGGTCTTAAGACGGTGTCCAGCCTGCTCGATTACATGAGCACCGAACAGGTCAGCAACTTCATCGCCAACCTGTCCTCGACGCTTGGCGACTCGGTTCAGGACCTGCAGGACATCAAGGCCAGCGCTACTTCGCTTGCGGGCGTTTTGAGCTCGACATCCGATTCGCTGACGTCGGCGGGCGGCCTGCTCAAGCAGACCGGAACTACCGAGCAGTCGGTGAAACAGCTGATGGAGCATGCCGAGAGCGGTATCGGTGATTCGGAACAAGCGCTCAAGGCTGCCAGCGATGCCATCGATGCCGCGATTGATGGAAGTGCGGGTTCGTTCGATAACGTGTCCACCGAGCTCGCAAAGGCCTTTGACGCCGCAAACCAGCATGTCGATCTTACGGTGTCTCAGCTCAACGACGGCGCAGCGTCACTCAATACACGTGCTGACGAGATTGATGCCACGGCGGATAAGCTCCGTAGTCTTGCTGGCCAGGTGAGTAACGATAAGCTCAAGGCAGGGCTTGAGGGCGCGGCTGCTGAGCTTGACAAAACCGCGACGGAGTACCGTAACAATGCCAAGGAGCTGGCGAACATCGCAACGTCGCTCTCGGACAGCATGGCAAAGGTTAACGATGTCCGCGCCGAAACCGACCAGGCAATCGCCGATGCCAAGGCAGGTGTCTCGGGTGCCAAGATCGATTACGACTCCACGTTCTCGGTCAAGGCAAAGGAGCTCAAGAAGACCATCTCGGGTGTTTTGGATTCGCTGAACGGTATTTCGAGCAATCTGGATAGTGCCGTGAGCGGCCTCACCGATGCATCCGGCTCGTTGGCTAAGGGCCTCTCCAAGGCTGCCACGCTGGTCAATAAGGCTTCCGATCAGCTAGGTGAAGCGTCCGATAAGATCAGCGCCTTTAAGGACGAGCTCGATGGCGCCCTGATGTCGGACGACCTTGCCACGATCAAGACGATGATTGGCAACGACCCCGAGGGTTTGGCCGTGTCGCTTTCTGGTCCCGTCGCGCTCGATCGCAAGCCGGTCTATCCGATCCGCAACTACGGTTCGGCCATGGCGCCGTTCTACACGATTCTGTCGCTTTGGGTCGGCTCGATCGTGCTGGCGGCCATGATGAAGGTCTCGGTTGACGATGAGCTCATCAACGAGCTGATCCCCGTGCGCCTGCACGAGATCTACCTGGGCCGCTACCTGTTCTTTGGAGGTCTGGCCCTGCTGCAGGCGACACTCGTGTGCGCGGGCGACATCCTGTTCTTTGGCATCCAATGCGACAACCCGCTGCAGTTTGTACTTGCCGGCTGGGTCGCGAGTCTCGTGTTCTCCAATATCGTCTACACGCTCACGGTTTCGTTTGGCGATATCGGCAAGGCGCTTGCCGTCGTGTTGCTGGTCATGCAGGTCGGCGGTTCGGGCGGCACGTTCCCCATCGAGATGACCGGCCCCGTGTTCCAGGCGATCTATCCGTTCCTGCCGTTCACCCACGGCATCAACGCCATGCATGCCGCCATGGCCGGTGCGTATCATATGGAGTACTGGGTCGAGCTGGGTATCTTGGCGAGCTATCTGATTCCGTCGCTGGCCCTGGGCGTCGTCTTCCGCCGTCCGGTCATCAAAGCCAACGACTGGATCATCGAAAAGCTGGAGTCGACCAAATTGATTTAGCGCGACAATGTGGCGTTGACGGAACATCGAGGCCTTCCGGCTCGACGCTTTAGTTGAGTGAATTGCATGAGCTGCTTGGTTGTTGCTACAGTAGCGGGGCGTGCCGGGGGTCCGGCGCGTCCCGTTTTTATTTGACCATGAGGCGGCACGCAGCCATACGCGTGCGGACACCACGCCCAGATTGAGTGCGAGGATGTTCCATGGCCCAATACGCTGCCAACGAAATCGAAAACATGCCCGATAGCCCTGTAGCCCGTGAGGATTTGGGCGCGGGTGGTATTCCCCGGGGTGCCGGCGCACGCTCGCCGTTGTTCTGGAAAGTTCTACTGCTATCGGTGGCGATTATCTGGGGCTACTCCTTTACCACTATGAAGGACGCACTCGACACCATTCCGGTGTTCGAGCTGGTCTATGTTCGCTTTCTCCCGGCATCACTGGTTATGTTTGCAATTTTCCATAAGCGCATCATCGCTCATTTCAATGCCCGCAACCTGATCGTCGGGCTTGGCATGGGCGCGCTCATGTGGGGTGCCTACGGTTTGCAGACGATCGGCCTGGCACAGACCACGGCGGGCAAGAGCGCTTTTTTGACCGGCACGTATTGCATCCTTGTGCCGTTTGCAAGCTATGTCCTGAGCGGTGAAAAGCTTACCCGGTATAACCTGGGTGCAGCGTTGTTGTGCCTGGCGGGTATTGGCCTGGTAGCGCTCGATAGCGTCGAGTTCAATGCCGGCGATGTTATTACCTTGGGCGGCGCGATCTTCTTCGCCATCCAGATGGCGGTGACTGCCAAGTACGGTCGCAAGATGGACATCAACGTCATCACGTTTTGGATGTTTGTGGGCAATGGCGTTTTGAGTTTAATCACGTCGCTGCTATTCGAGACTCAGGCGCCCCTCTCTGCATGGACGCCGGAGTTTATCGGTGTGGCTGTTTTCCTCTCGGTGGGCTGCACATGCGCGGCGCTGCTCGTCCAAAACGTCGGTTTGGCGCATGTCCCCGCCTCGACGGGCTCACTGCTTCTTTCGATGGAGTCGCCTTCGGGCGTGTTGTTTTCGGTGCTGCTGATGGGGGAGGCGCTCACCTCGCGCCTGCTCGCCGGCTTCGTGCTTATCTTCCTGTCGATTATCTTGAGCGAGACTCACTTCGATTTTTTGCGCAAAAAGCCGCGCCCGCAATTGTAAACAACTTGTTGCGCCGCCCTCTCGGGGCGGCATTTTTTATGCGTCGCCCTTAAAGTTGTACCTTGCACTTTACGCTATCAAAGTGCTTGCTGCAAAAACGTTACTGGAGGGCATTTATGGCACCAGCTCTTTCCGATCTTCAACCGCAACCAGCGCCTCAGGCTACCGCAGCGGCGCAGACCGCTATCGGCGATGGCCTGGTCAAAGAAGCCCAGGCATTTGCCGGTGAGCTTGCCGCATGGCGCCACGATCTCCATCAGATGCCCGAGCTCGGTAACAATCTTCCGCAGACGTCTGCCTATATCCAGGCACGTCTGGACGAGATGGACATCCCCCATACCACGCTTGTCGACGGCTCCTGTGTTGTTGGCCTGATCGGTGCCGGTGCGGCCGCGGCCGCCCAGGGCAATGGTGCGTGCGCGGACGAGCAGGCCGGTACGGTTATCATGCTTCGCGGCGACATGGATGCCCTGCCCGTTGTCGAGGAATCGGGCGAGCCTTTCGCTTCCACCAACGGTTGCATGCATGCCTGCGGCCACGATATGCACGCGACGGCCCTGCTCGGCGCGGCCCGTTTGCTCAAGGCCCGCGAGGCTGACCTTGTGGGGGCCAACGCTACCGTCAAGTTGCTGTTCCAACCGGGCGAGGAGACCTTTGAGGGCGCCCGCGCTGCCATCGCCGACGGCTTGCTCGAGAACCCGCGTCCTCAGGCGGCTTTTGCCATGCACGTCAACAGCCAGTCGCCGCTCGGCCTGGTGCTCTATGGGAGTCCGGCGCTCTCGGGCGTGTACGGTTTCCGTATCACGCTGCAGGGCAAGGGCGGCCATGGCTCGAGCCCCGAGATCTGCATCGACCCCATCACGGCCGGCGTGCATGTGCACCTGGCGCTTCAGGAGCTTATCTCCCGCGAGGTGCCGGCGGCCAAGGAGGTCGCGCTTACCGTGGGTAAGTTCGCTGGCGGCTTGGCGGCCAACGTCATCCCCGACACCTGCGTGCTCGAGGGAACGCTGCGCGGCTTCGATGTCGAGCTCATGACTCATCTCAAGGAGCGTATCGCGGAGGTCGTCAACGGCGTTGCCGCAACATATCGTACGCCGGCAACCATCGAGACGCTTTCGGACGTTCCGCCGCTCGTGCTCGACAGCGATATGACCCAGGCCTCGCTTGGCTACGTGGGCGCGGTGCTGCCCAAGGCCGCCTTCTTGCCGCTGTTCCATGCCATGGCGAGCGAGGATTTCGCGCTTATCTCGAGCGAGATCCCAAGTGCATACTTTACGGTGGGCGCGGCCGTGACCGATACGGACGAACACTTTGCCCAGCACCATCCCAAAGCGCGCTTTAACGATGCCGAGCTTCCCCTCGGCGCCGCGGCTTATGTCGCCGTCGCTCTCGGATACATTGCGGACCACAAGGAGTAACCAATGTCCCAGCAGCGTAAGTTCTTCCCCGGCTGGCTCGTGGTGGCCTCCGGCTTTGTGATCATGGCCACGTGCTACACGATTTTCGTTAACTGCATGAGCCTGTTTCAGCCGCTCATCGTAAGCGACCTGGGCATCACGCTTGCGCAGTACAACATCTCCAACGCCATCTCCACCGTGGTGAGCGTTATCGGCTCGCTTGTCATTGGCCATGTCGCCGATAAAGTAAGCGGCCGCGTTTTGGGCTCCCTCACCGTTATCGCCACCTCTGCCGTTCTTGCCGGCATGAGCTTTGTCGGTGAGCTTTGGCAGGTCTACGTGCTCTTTGCCGTTTCGGGCTGCTTCGCTGTGGCCTCGACCCGTCTGCTCATTAGCCTGGTGACCGCCAACTGGTTTACCGCCAAACGCGGCCTTGCCATTTCCATCGCACTTTCGGGTTCGGGCTTTGGCGGAGCTATTCTCTCGCCGATCGTGAGCTCGCTTATCGTGAGTGTTGGCTGGCGCTCTGCGTTCCTGGTACTCGCTGCCGTCTGCATTGTGGCGGCACTGCCCATCACGGCCTACTCCTTCCGCACCAAGCCTTCCGAGATCGGCCTTAAGCCGCTCGGCGAGAATCCAGGCGACCCGTCTGCTTCTGCCACGGGTGATAAGAACGAGAAGGCAGCCCCCGAGGTCAGCGTCGGCTGGTCTCGTATCAAGAAGAGCCCGGCATTTTGGCTGCTTGTCGTCGCCTTCCTCTTTATGGGGCTTGTCAATGGCGCCATCCTGCCCAACCAAGTTACGAACATGACGAGCGTTACCGTCAACGGCGCCAAGATCGTCACGGGTGGCCACGACCCCATGTGGGCCGGTACGGTGCTTTCTGCCTACATGGTCACGGTCGTTATCGCCAAGATTTCGCTCGGTGCCATCTACGACCGCTTTGGCCTGCGCTTTGGCAATATCCTTGGCTCCGTTGCGTGCATTATCGCCTGCGTGGCGCTGTGTTTCCCGACGACGGACCTCGGTCCTATTGTCGCTGCTGTGAGCTTTGGTGTTGGAACGTGCATGGGCACCATCACGCCTACCATCGCCGCGTCCAAGCAGTTTGGCATGGCCGACCTCGGCAAGGTCACGGGTACCATCACCTCGCTCGAGATGGTCGGCGGCACCGTGGGCGCCATTGTCTCGGGCGTGCTGTTCGATGCCACGGGCTCCTTTGCGAGCACCTGGATCGTGTGCCTGGCGTGCTCCGTGGTCATGCTCGTGTTCCTGTTGGCATCCGAGCCCATTGCCGCCAAGCTGCGCGCGAGCGTGGCGGGGGAGTAGCGGGTCGCCGCCTATTCCTGTTTGTCTGTTCTGCCCGTGGCTGCCGTGGAAGCCGAATGGATGCTCGTACCGTCATTCGGTTTCCAGGGCAGCCACGGGCCTACGAAATGATCCCTTTTCCTCCGTCCCCAAGGGATCACGTGATCCGAAGGGGACGGAGGAAAAGGGATCACAAACCGCGGCGGCGCGTCTGGCCGAACGAGTCCCCATACCCTCGTTCGGTCAGACGCGCCGCCGCGTTGCTGCTTTGTGCCGTATAATGTCCACTACCTATGACGCGATACAAAAGAAAGGTGTTTGCCCATGCAGGCACAGAAGGCGGAGGGAACCCGCGACCTTATCGGCGCCGAGATGCGCGCTTGGCAAAAGATGCAGCAGATCGCTGCCGGCGTGTTCGAGCCGTTTGGTTTTAAACCCATCGAGACGCCCGCGATCGAGCAGGTGGACGTCTTTGTCCACGGCATCGGCCAGTCGACCGACGTCGTGCGCAAGGAGATGTTCCGCGTCTTTAGCGGCGCCAACCTGGAGCGCGTCTTTACCGAGGGCACCGACACAAAACTCAAGCCCAAGCAGCGCCTGGCGCTTCGTCCCGAGGGCACGGCCGGTGTGGTGCGCGCAGTCGTGGAGAACAACCTGGTGCCCCAGGGCTCCACGCCGTTTAAGGCTTACTACGCCGAGGCCATGTTCCGCGGCGAGCGTCCCCAGAAGGGCCGCCTGCGTCAGTTCCACCAGGTGGGTATCGAGTGGCTCGGCGCTCCCGATCCGGCGGCAGACGCCGAGTGCATCATCATGCTCATGGAGTTCTACAAGCGCCTGGGCTTCGATCTTTCCAAGCTCCGTCTGCTCATTAACTCGATGGGCGACGCTCAGTGCCGTCCGGCTTACCGCGAGCAGGTCAAGCAGTTTATCCTCGATCACGCTGACGAGATGTGTGACGAGTGCCGCGAGCGCGCCGAGCTCAACCCGCTGCGTGCCTTCGACTGCAAGAACGACCACTGCCGCGAGATCATGGCCGACGCGCCGCTGATGGGCGACAACCTGTGCGACGAGTGCCGCGAGCACTACGAGCAGGTCAAGCGCTATCTGGATGCCGCCGGTATCGAGTATGTCGAGGATCCCACACTGGTGCGTGGTCTGGACTACTACACCCGTACCGTCTTTGAGGTCGAGGCTCCCGGCGCCGGTGTCGGCTCCATTGGTGGCGGCGGTCGCTATGACGGTCTGGTCGAGCTCGAGGGTGGCAAGCCCACGGCGGGCGTCGGCTTCGCTGTCGGTTTTGAGCGCGCCCTGCTGGCCCTGCAGGCCTTTGGTAACGACTTGGGTGCCGAGGAGGCCCCGTGCGTCTACGTCGCCAATGCCGGCAAGGAGCTGCGCCAGAACGTCTTTGCCATCACGCAGGAGCTTCGCGCCGCTGGCATCGTGACCGAGGCCGACTACCAGGGTCGTTCGCTCAAAGCTCAGTTTAAGCAGGCCGACAAGGTTGGCGCCAAGCTCATTTTGGTCCTGGGTGGCGACGAGCTTGCCGCCGGCAAGGTCAAGGTGCGCGACATGCAGAGCCATGACGAGGTTCTCGTCGATCTGGCCAACGTCGTCGAGGCGGTTCGCGAGCGCCTGTAGCGCATCATTTTGAGCTGCGGGTCCGCTTGAGTGTCTCGTCCATTGCGAGCGATTGTTACGGGGGTGTTTCGCATTTATGCGGAATGCCCCCGTTTGTGTATGCCGTCCACCGAGAAATACGACCATTTAGAGCAAAAACCCTTGCAATGCAGAAAATACTTTTGTGTGGTAAAGCGCAATCAGTGTCGAAAGTATTTCGCAAGCGCCTATAATGAATACCGCATGTTACGTGCATAGAAGGAGGAATGGGAGGAAACGTGGCTGAGAACCTAAGCAACCAGTCTGTACCCGAAGCCGCGGCGCGCGTCGCTGCCGTGGTCAACCGCCTCGTTAACCGAATCGGCTCGAATGCCGAATCCAAGGAGCGTCTCGCTGAGATCGAGATCCCCGAGGAGCTGCGCGACAATCTGGCGCTGTTCTTGCGCCTGGAGCGCCGTGTGCTTAGCGAGTATGATCCCGAGATCGCGGACCTGTTCGACAAGATTTTGACAGCCGAGATTGTGGCCAACGCCGGAAACCCCGGCACCCGTGCTGCCGACGAGTCCGTCGACGAGCAGGGCGTGCCCACTGCCGACGAGCCCACCGCCGTGGCGTTTCGCGAGGTCGTTGATCTGATCGACAGTCTGCCGCTCGATAAGCAGCAGGTTATCGTCCGCGCCTTTACGAGCTTCTTCCATCTGGCAAACCTGTCGGAGGAGAACTACCGCGTGGCGCAGCTGCGCGAGCGCGAGGCCGGCGCATCGACCGATACCGAGGTCGATCCCGCCAACGAGCTCACCGTCGCCTATCACCAGTTGGTAAACGAGATGGGTGTCGAGGGCGCCAACGAGCTGCTCGACAAGCTGGAGTTCCACCCTGTCTTTACCGCACATCCCACCGAGGCCCGTCGTAAGGCCGTCGAGGGCAAGATTCGCCGTATTTCCAACCTGCTGGAGGAGCGTCCGCGCCTGGGCGGCTCCGACCTGGTGGAGAACGAGCGCCATATGCTGCAGGAAATCGACGCCCTGGTGCGTACGAGCCCCATCGCGCTCAAGAAGCCCACGCCGGTCGAGGAAGCCGATACCATCATCGACATCTTCGATAACACGCTGTTCGACGTCATCCCCGTTATCTATCGTCGTTTTGACGACTGGGTGCTGGGCGACAAGGCGGGTACCGTGCCGCCGCTGTGCCCGGCGTTCTTCCATCCCGGCAGCTGGATCGGTTCCGACCGCGACGGTAACCCCAACGTCACCGCCAAGGTGAGCCGCGAGGTCGCCGCCAAGTACTTCACTCACATGGTGCTCAAGCTCGAGGACAAGTGCCGCCGCATCGGCCGCAACCTGACGCTCGAGGCCACCTACAGCAAGCCGTCTGCCGAGCTCATCAACCTGTGGAACCATCAGGTCGAGATGAGCACCCAGTACACCGCACGCGCTGAGCTGATCTCCGAGCACGAGCCGCATCGCGCCGTCATGCTCGTCATGGCCGACCGTCTGAACGCCACCGTGCGTCGCATCACCGACACCATGTACCACAGCGCAGACGAGTTCTTGGATGACCTGCGTGTCGTTCAGCGCTCCCTGGCCGCCTGCGGTGCCGTCCGTGCTGCCTACGGCCCGGTCCAGACCATCATCTGGCAGGTCGAGTCCTTCGGCTTCCATATGGTCGAGATGGAGTTCCGTCAGCACTCCGTGGTGCACGCCCGCGCCCTCAAGGATATTCACGAGAACGGTATCCATGGTGATTTGCAGCCCATGACGCGCGAGGTCATCGACACCTTCCGCGCTATCGGCTCCATCCAAAAGCGCTACGGCAAGAAGATGGCGCACCGCTACATCATCTCGTTCACCAAGAGCGCTCAGCATGTGGCCGACGTCTTCGAGCTTGCTCACCTGTCTTTCGCACACGAGGAGGATGTCCCCGAGCTCGACGTGATCCCGCTGTTTGAGCAGCTCGAGGACCTCGAGGGTTGCGTCGACGTGCTCGACCAGATGCTTACGCTGCCCGTAGTGCAAAAGCGCCTTGCCCAGACCAACCGCCGCATGGAGGTCATGCTGGGCTATTCCGACTCCTCCAAGGATGCCGGTCCTACCACGGCCATGCTCGCGCTGCACTCCGCGCAGGAGCGCATTGCCAAGTGGGCCGAGAAGAACGATATCGACCTGGTACTCATGCACGGTCGCGGCGGTGCCGTGGGCCGTGGCGGCGGTCCGGCCAACAAGGCCGTGCTGGCGCAGCCCAAGGGTTCGGTCAACTGCTTCTTTAAGCTCACCGAGCAGGGCGAGGTCATCTTTGCCCGTTACGGCAACCGCACGCTGGCTCAGCGCCATGTTGAGTCCGTTGCCGCCGCAACGCTTTTGCAGTCGGCCCCGAGCGTCGAGAAGACCAACACCGAGACCACGCAGAAGTTCTGGGATATGGCCGAGAAGCTCAACGCCGTAAGCCACGAGCGCTATCTGGACCTGCTGAACACCGAGGACTTTACACCGTGGTTCTCGACCGTGACGCCGCTGACCGAGGTCGGTCTGCTGCCGATCGGCTCGCGTCCCGCCAAGCGCGGTTTGGGTGCCAAGTCGCTCGACGACCTGCGTACCATTCCGTGGATCTTCAGCTGGAGCCAGGCGCGCATCAATCTGGCCGCCTGGTACGGCCTGGGTACCGCCTGCGAGCAGTTTGGCGATCTGGACCAGCTTAAGGCTGCCTACCAGGAGTGGCCGTTCTTCCGCACCTTTATCGACAACATCGAGATGTCGATCGCCAAGACCGACCAGCGCATCGCCAAGATGTATCTGCACCTGGGCGATCGCCAGGATCTGTCCGAGAAGGTCTTTACCGAGATGCAGCTCACCCGTAAGTGGGTCCTTGCCATCGTCGGTGATGAATGGCCGCTGCAGCGCCGCCGTGTGCTCGGCTGCGCCGTCCGCGTGCGTAACCCCTATGTTGACGCCCTATCCATCGCCCAGGTTCGCGCCCTTCGCGAGGTGCGTATGAACCAGGACGAGATGGCCGAGGAGAAGAAGGCCGAGTACATGAGCCTGATTCTTTCGACTGTGACCGGCGTCTCGGCAGGATTGCAGAACACGGGGTAATCGATAACCCTGTGGCTCTCACCGGGGCCCGACGGGTTTCCCTCTGGATGCATCCTCGCACTTGAAGCCCCCTTATCCTGCTCCTTCGGAGCTACGGATAAGGGGGCTTCGTGCTGCGGAACGCATTCAGAGGGAAACCCGTCGGGCCCCTTCGTCCTCGGTCTTCAGGGATTGGGGCTGAAGGGAATAAAGCGCGCTTCGCGCCCAATGTGGAGTGCGGCGAGGGCTTCTTGCGTCCTGCGGAGTGTGCCTAAAAGTAAACTGATGGCGGGCCCTGCGATGTCCGGTCTTCAGCGGATTGGCCGCTGGGTGAGGGTGGTGCTTGGGGCGACGTGCAAAAAACGGAGTTTTCAGCAGCCAAAGATTGATGCATAAGGCCATAGCCGGCTTTCGCTGCCTTTGTTGATGCTTTTGCACGACAATTGGGCCTTGGCGATGTCCATATATAGCTGGTTTCTCGCCGCATGCTATCCAGATGGGTCGAGTCATGAGGACTATCTACTTTTTGAAAGACTTTTGACACCAAAATCTTATCCCGCGATGCTGAATACTCGTAAAAATGCACGTTCCGGAGGGTACTACCCTGTTACGGCTAGAAATCCATGCGCCATTTTATGCAATTATTGACGCATTTATGCAAAATGCTTTACGTGCGTACGTCTCGGGGTAGATGTTTGCCTCGGCGCTGTGTAAGTCATCCTTTCTATTGTGTCTTTTACGGGCGGCCGCGGTTTCGTTTGGGATCGCGGTCGTTTTGTTGTGGGTCAAATATGAACGTTGTGTTAATGAGTCGGTGGACGGTGGTGTTTTTCGGTGAGCGGCGTATCCTTCCAACGGTTTATCTGGTGTGTCAGTTGAAAGGAAGAGGGCGCTCATCATTGTTTGAATGTGAACTGCCGTTTGACCACAAGACGTTGCATCTGGAGCTCGAGGATAAGAACTTCGTGGGTGTGATGGAAGGTCATCAAAACGAGTTTAAGACTACAAAATCTCAGGAAGAGCTGGTAGAGGAGTCACTTGCCAACCCTTATGGCTCGCCTTCGCTCGAGGAGCTTTGTGCTGGCAAGAAGGATATCGTCATCATTAGCTCCGACCATACGCGTCCCGTTCCCTCGCGTGTGACGATGCCTATTCTGCTGCATCACATCCATTCCGCTGCGCCCGAGGCTCACGTGCGCATTCTGGTTGCTACGGGTATGCACCGTCCGTCGACGCACGAGGAGCTCGTCAATAAGTATGGCGAGGAGATCGTTGCTAACGAGGAAATCGTTATGCACGTCGCGACTGACGACAGCATGATGAAAAAGATCGGCACCCTGCCCTCTGGTGGCGAGTGCATCATCAACAAGATTGCTGCCGATTGCGATCTGCTGCTTGCCGAGGGCTTCATTGAGCCGCATTTCTTTGCCGGTTTCTCTGGTAGCCGCAAGTCCGTCCTGCCTGGCATCGCCAGCTACAAGACCATCATGTACAACCACAACGGTCAGTTTGTGAATGATTCCCATTCGCGTGCCGGCAACCTGTGCCACAACCACGTGAGCGAGGACATGTTTGCCGCCGCCGAGATGGCTCACCTTGCCTTTGTGCTTAACGTTGTGCTCAACGGCAAGCACGAGGTCATCGGCTCCTTTGCCGGCGACATCCACAAGGCGCACGAGGCCGGCTGCGAGTTCGTGAAGAGCCTTGCCGGCGTTGAGCCCGTTGAGTGCGAGATCGCCATTACCACCAACGGCGGCTACCCGCTCGATCAGAACATCTATCAGGCTGTGAAGGGCATGTGCGCTGCCGAGGCCACGCTTCCCGAAGGCGGTGTGATCATCGATGTCGCCGGTTGCGCCGACGGTCACGGTGGCGAGGGCTTCTATCACAACATCGCCGACAACGATCCGGCAGAGTTTGAGCGCGCCTGCATCGGCCGTCCTAAGGACGAGACCCTGCCCGACCAGTGGACGAGCCAGATCTTTGCCCGCATTCTGGCGCATCACCCTGTGATCATGGTTACCGATCTGTGCGATCACCAGATGCTCAAGGATATGCACATGACGCCGGTCAACACTATCGAGGAGGCGCTCAAGCTCGCCTTTGAGATGAAGGGTGCCGATGCCAAGGTTGCCGTCATTCCCGATGGCCTGGGCGTTGTTGTTGCGCAGCACTAGTGCGCGGCCTAAACGAATCGTTTATAACCGACAAGAAAGATAAGGTTTTATGCTTACCAAACTCCTCTGCGAATTCGGCGCGACGGCCCTCATGATCGTCTTTGGCGTGGGCGTGCACTGCGATACCGTGCTCAAGGGCACCAAGTATCAGGGCTCCGGCCATATGTTTGCCATCACCACCTGGTCTTTTGGCATCTCGGTCTGCCTGTTTGTCTTTGGCGGCGCCGTGTGCATGAACCCCGCCATGGTGCTTGCCCAGTGCATCGTAGGCCTGGTGCCGTGGAGCAGCTGCATCCCCTTCATGATTGCCGATATGCTCGGCGGCTTTGTGGGCGCCGTAATCGCTTGGCTTATGTATGCCGATGAGTTCAAGGCTTCCGAGGGCGTCGTCGACCCCATTGCCCAGCGCAACATCTTCTCGACCAACCCCACCACCGAGGGCACGAACTATGCCCGCAACTTCTTCTGCGAGGCCATCTGCACCTTCGTGTTCATCAGCGCCATCCTTGCCGCTGCTAGCCGCGCTGGCGAGAACGTTCTGATGCTCGCCATCTGCGTCGGTCTGATCGTTTGGGCTGTTGGCATGGGCATGGGCGGCATCACCGGCTTCGCCATGAACCAGGCTCGTGACCTTGGTCCTCGCATGGCCTATCAGGTGCTGCCGATCAAGAACAAGGCTGACAACAACTGGAAGTATGGCCTGCTCGTTCCTGGCATCGCTCCGTTTGTCGGCGCCGCTCTGGCCGCACTGTTTGTGCACGGTTTCTTGGGCATGTTCTAGTCTGAGGCTACATAGTTGTCCGCTGGCCGCATGGGGTAACTTCCCAGCGCGTCCTCGGACATGCAAAAAGGCTCGCTGCGCACTTCGTGCGGCGAGCCTTTTTGCATCCTGCGGAATGCGCTGGGAAGTTACCCCATGCGGTCAGCTGCGGGGTCTTTGTTGCGTTCGTACAAGCAACCCAACATATATATCTGAATTTGGATGGGAGGGGCTTGTTGCTGGTAGGGGCGTTGGGCTGTTGTCGATACTTTGGGATGATTGTGCTTTGGGTTGGGGCGGAACTTTGGGATGAGGGGTTTACTTAGTTGAAGAGGGGTTTTATGGCTGATAGGTAGTCTTTGGCTACGTCGGCCTTATCTGCTTGGAAGTTGTGCCAGGCCCACCATTGGACCATTCCTACGAAGCTTGAGGCTATGTGGTGTAGTAGGAAGCTTCGGTCCATGGTGGCGGCGGGGCCGTTTGGGTCGGTAGGGACGGTTTCGGCTGCGCGTGACATGATGGTCTTGCGTAAGCAGTCGGCGAAGATGCGTGAGCCGGCGCCGGCTACCAGTGCCCGTACGCCCTGACGGCGTTCCCAGAGGTTGTTGAGGATATGCTCGACCTGTACGAGCGGGTCGTCGAGGGGCGTACCGTCATCGTCGAGGGCATGGGTGCAGATATCGCTCACGAGCTCGGCCAGCAGGTCATCTTTGCTCTTGAAGAGGCCGTAGAACGTGGCACGACCCACATGGGCGCGAGCGATGATGTCGCCGACGGTGATCTTACCGTAATCTTCCTCGCGCAGCAGCTCGGAGAACGCCGTAACGATGGCAGCGCGGCTTTTTTCTTTGCGGGCATCCATGGCTATGCGTCCGCGTGAACGAGCAGGCAGCGGAGCGTACCGGAGCAACCCTCGTAGGGGCGCTTGCCGGCGCCGTAGCCGACGGCTTCGATGCGGTAGCGTGAGGGCAGTTGGTCGGACGTGCGCAGCGCGGCGACGATGGCGGCGCCCGTGGGCGTCACGAGCTCGCCGGCGACCGGTGCAGGCGTGAGGGCGATATTGCCCGCCTGGCACAGGTTGACGACAGCGGGGACGGGAATGGGCATGAGGCCGTGGGCGCAGCGGATGGTTCCGTGGCCCTCGGAGAGCGACTCGACCACGATGTCATCAATACCCAGGTCGTCGAGGCAGATGGCGACAGAGCAGACGTCGACGATGGAGTCGACGGCGCCCACCTCGTGGAACATGACGGTCTCGGGCGTTTTGCCGTGTGCCTTGGCCTCGGCGGCGGCGAGCGCGTTAAAGATGGCGAGGGCGCGACGTTTGGCGCCATCGCTTAGCTGCGAGCCATCGATGATGACGGTGACTTCCGCCAAAGAACGATGGTGATGGTGGTGGGCGTGATGATGGCCCTCGTGGTCATGGCCGTGGGCCTCGTGCTCATGCTCGTGGCAGTGCTCGTGTTCGTGCTCGCCATGATCATGATGGTGGTGCTCATGCTCGTGCGTGTGCTCGGCAGCTTCTTCGTTGCCGTAGAGCCAGGCCATATCGTGATCGTGGTTCTCGAGCTCCTCTGCAAGCTGGACGTCGAAGTCGCAGGCGTCGATGCCATGCTTGTTTACGCGCGTCACGGCGATCGTAAAGCCGTCGACCGGCAGCGTGGCGAGCTGTTCGCGCAGGCGCTCCTCGCTGGCGCCCAGGTCGAGCAGGGCCGCGACGGTCATATCGCCGCTGATGCCCGAGGTACCGTCGATGATAAGCGTGTGCTGATGGTTGGACATGGAATGCTCCTTAACGGGCGCGGGTTGTGCCGGCGCTCAAATGATTGATAAGGCTTGCCTGGTAGGCGGCACCAAAGCCGTTGTCGATATTGACGACCGAAACGCCGCTGGCGCAGGAGTTGAGCATGGCGAGCAGCGCGGCTACGCCACCAAAACTTGCGCCGTAGCCCACGCTGGTGGGAACGGCGATGACCGGACAGCTCACCAGACCGCCGATAACGCTCGCCAGCGCGCCCTCCATGCCGGCGATGGCGATGACCACCTGCGCCTGGGCAAGTTCCTCGGCATGAGCGAGCAAGCGGTGCAGGCCGGCGACACCTACGTCGTAGAGGCGGTCGACCTCGTTGCCATAGAACTCGGCCGTCAACGCGGCTTCCTCGGCGACGGGTAAGTCGCTCGTGCCGGCGCAGGCGACGACGATGCGCCCGTTGCCGGTAGGGGAGGGCTTACCGCCCGCGAGGGCGAGCTGTGCGTCCGGGGCATATCCCAGGTCGATTTCGTTGCCGAGGAGCTCCGAGGTGCGGGCTGCCTTTTCGACGTCCAGGCGCGTGACCAGGATGCGCTCCTGGCCGGCATCGCGCAGCGTTTTGATAATGGCGGCAATCTGCTCGGCGGTTTTACCGGCGCCGTAGACAACCTCGCCGGCTCCCTGGCGCACCCCGCGCGAAAGATCGAGCTGCGCAAAACCCAGATCGGCGGTTGGCGCCGTTTGGATGCGCGTGAGGGCGACTGCCGGGGTGACTGCTCCGTCGGCAACATCGCTCAGTAACTGCTCAAGATCTCGCTTATCCATATATGTTCCCTTCGACGGTGCAAAGTCTAGCACTCAAGGGCAAGTTTCCGAACACTAAGACAAAATTGTTCGGAAACTATAGGACAGACTGATTCTGTTTTTAGATGGATCGGCTAGTCACGCAGGATGATGTCCATGGCGAGCATCAGGTTGCGCTCGTCGATGGCAAACGGGGCCGCCTCGCGCGTCTTGGGCTTGGCGCAAAATGCGATGCCCGTGCCTGCGGCCTGGATCATGGGGATGTCGTTTGCCCCGTCGCCAATAGCGACCGTGTTGGCCATGTCGACGCCGCACTCAACTGCCCAGTCCAGCAGCTGGATAAGTTTGGATTCCTTGGTCACAATGTCTGCCGCCAGCTTGCCGGTGAGCTTGCCGTCCACGACTTCCAGGCGGTTGGCCAGGCAAAAATCGATGCCTGCAGCGGACACAATCTTATCGGCGACCTCGTGGAAGCCGCCGCTTACCACGCCGACCTTCCAGCCCTTGCTGTGCGCCGAGCGCACAAGCTCCAGCGCGCCGGGGGTAAACGTCACGCGCGCAAAGGTGCGCTCGAACACGCTCTCGTCCAAGCCGGCAAGCAGCCCCACGCGCTCCTCGAGCGCCTGCTTAAAGTCAAGCTCGCCGCGCATGGCGCGTTCGGTGATCTGTGCAACTTGCTCACCCACGCCGGCCTCCTCGCCCAACAGGTCGATGACTTCCTGGTTGATGAGCGTGGAGTCGATATCCATAACGATGAGGCGTGCGGTCATGACGGGCCTTTCCGAGTGCAGTTGTATTGGGGCACATTGTCGCACGCGGCGTGCCTTGGCGACGGCCAGGCCGCGTCAATTGTTTCGTCTCCGTCAAGTCTTTGGGCATGAGCTACTTTTCCGCGGCACATCGACGCGGGTGCGATAAGATAGAACGCCATGTCCGGCTGCGCGGTTTACGCAGGCTGGGCAAATCTGTACGACGCCGCCCGGAACGACACGGGGCGGCACAGATCCATAAAGGAGGATCACTGGTATGAGCCAGACCCGTCCCATCGATGAGCATTCCATGCACACCCGTACCTGCGGCGAGCTTCGCTTCGAGAACGTGGGCGAAGAGGTCACCCTCACCGGTTGGGTGAGCCGTCGCCGTGACCACGGCGGCCTTATCTTCTGCGACCTTCGCGACCGCGAGGGCATCACGCAGCTCACCTTCGACCCCGAGCACTCCGACGGCGACGCCTTTAAGATCGCCGAGACCATGCGTCCCGAGTGGCCCATCAAGATCCACGGCGTCGTGCGCGCTCGTGGCGAGGAGACCACCAACACCAAGCTCGCGACCGGCGAGATCGAGGTCCTGACCGACCATGCCGAGGTGCTCAACACGTCCGTCACTCCGCCGTTCCAGATCGAGGACGGCATCGAGACCAGCGAGGACACCCGTCTGCGCTATCGCTATCTGGACCTCCGCCGTCCCGAGATGATGGCTAACCTCAAGCTGCGCTCCGACTTTACCTTTGCCATTCGCGAGGCGCTGCACAACCGTGAGTTCATGGAGGTCGAGACGCCCTCCCTGTTCAAGTCCACGCCCGAGGGCGCCCGCGACTTCATCGTTCCCAGCCGTATTCAGCCGGGCAACTTCTACGCCCTGCCGCAGTCCCCGCAGCTCCTGAAGCAGCTGCTCATGGTCGGTGGTGTTGAGCGCTACTACCAGGTTGCCAAGTGCTTCCGCGACGAGGACCTGCGTGCCGACCGTCAGCCCGAGTTCACCCAGGTCGATATCGAGATGTCCTTCGTGGACCAGAACGATGTCATGAGCGCGCTCGAAGAGGTCCTGTCCGATGCCTTCGGTCGCATGGGTGTTGAGATGCCCACGCCGCTGCGTCGCATGAACTACTGGGAGGCCATGGATACCTATGGCTCCGACAAGCCCGATACCCGCTACGGTATGCACCTGGTCGACCTGACCGACATCTTTGCCAACTCCAAGTTCAAGGTCTTTGCGACCGCCGCAAACGAGGAGGGCTCTGTCGTCAAGGCTATCAACGCCAAGGGCGCCGGTGCTTGGGCACGTGCCAAGATCGATAAGCTCGCCGGCGTGGCCTCCACGTTTGGCGCCAAGGGTCTGGCCTGGATCGCTTTCCGCGAGGACGGCTCCATCAACAGCCCCATCGTCAAGTTCTTCTCGGACGAGGAGATGGCTGCCCTGCGCGAGCGCATGGACGTCGAGCCCGGCGATCTTGTGATGTTCGCCGCCGGCCCGCGCCTGCTCTCTGACGAGATCCTGGGTGGCATGCGTTCTCACATGGCCAACACACTCGAGATCAAGCGCGAGGGCCACGACTTCCTGTGGGTTGTCAACTTCCCGCTGTTCCACTGGGACGAGGACCGCAAGGCCTATGCAGCCGAGCACCAGCCGTTCACTCTGCCGACCGAGACCGACATCGCCAAGATCGAGGCCGACCCGCTGGCAGCCGGTTCCTGCACCTACGACTTTGTCATGGACGGCTTTGAGGCCGGCGGCGGCGGTATGCGTATCCACAACGCCGAAATGCAGATGTCCATGCTCAAGCTCCTGGGCTTTACCGAGGAGCGCGCCGAGTCGCAGTTCGGCTTCCTCATGGAGGCTCTCAAGTTTGGTGCGCCCCCGATGGGCGGCTTCGCCCTGGGCCTGGACCGCGTGTGCATGCTGCTCACCGGCTCCGACTCCATCCGCGACGTCATGGCGTTCCCCAAGACGGCCAGCGGCTCCGACCTCATGTCGGGCGCCCCGAGTGCCGTTTCCGGCGCCCAGCTCAAGGACGTCAGCCTGCGCTTGATGTAGGCAAGCGGCTACCTATTGCCTGTAACGAGGGAAGGACGTGTGCCTTCCCTCGTTTTTTGTGGGACGGGGGTGCGCCGGTAACGTACAATAACTACCACGTGGCTGGGTTTGCCGGCCGAATGTGCGATGCCGCGGGAGGGGACATGGTCGAGTTTACAAAGACGATTAAAGATCCGTTGGGATTGCATGCCCGCCCGGTTGCGCTGCTCTATGACATTATTGCCAAGCATCGTAGCGACGTATCGGTCAGCATCGGCGATCGCCATACCGACGGCCGCGATGTGATGGGGCTCATGGCTCTCTACGGCGAATGTGGCGAAGACATCGTGTTCCGCGTTTCGGGCGTGGATGAGGCCTCCTGCGTCACATCGATCAGAAACCTCTCGCTCTAACCTCAACAATGTGACAAGGGGACAGGCCCCTTTGTTGCATAAATTGGTATGACAAGGCACCGCAAAGAGATGGTCTTTGCGGTGCCTCTTTTGTTTCGTATAGGAAACTTTTTCGAAAACTGAATCGGGACCCTTCCAAAAAAGTTAACCACGTGCTAGTTTACTAAAGGGAACATAGACGTGGCTAACTTTTGCCATGTCGATATTGAGGACGAACCGATGTTAGGAGCTCACTCATGTCTTGCGGACCGCAGATGCCGGCTATGCCGCTTTCGATGGTAAAGGCGGGCGAAACCGTGCGCGTGTCTCGTGTAAAGGGCAATGAGGACATGAAGCACCACCTCAAGGACCTCGGCTTTGTCGAGGGCAACGAAATCCACGTGGTGAGCTCGAGTGGCGCCAATATCATCGTCACGGTGCTGGGCGCACGCTTTGGCATCGATTCCAAGGTTGCCATGCACATCATGACTGTCGGTTAGTCGACGGCATTTCTGTACGCACTGAAAGGGGGACAAGTAAATGAAGACGTTGGGTGACGTTAAGGTGGGCGAGAGCTCCACCATCGTCAAGCTTCACGGTGAGGGTGCGCTTCGCCGCCACCTTATGGACCTGGGGCTCATCAAGGGCACTTCGTTCAAGGTCGTGAAGGTCGCGCCGCTCGGTGATCCGGTCGAGATCAACGTGCGCGGCTACGAGCTTTCCATCCGCAAGGAGGAGGCGGCCGTCGTCGAGGTCCAGTAAGGGCTTGCGACGTATATTTCTGCAGATAAAGTTAGGTTTTTCTAACTTAATGCAGCATCTTTGAAGCACATTATCCAGCCTGCGCGGAGAAAGCAGTGCAGGCACACAAGGAAGAAGGATTGAATGGCGGATTCTCAGATCCATGTCGCGCTGGCGGGTAACCCCAACTGCGGCAAGACCACGCTTTTCAACCTGATCACCGGCGCCAACGGCTACGTTGGCAACTGGCCCGGCGTCACGGTTGAGAAAAAGGAAGCCAAGCTCCTAAGCGACAAGAACGTTACCATCACGGACCTCCCTGGCATCTACTCGCTTTCCCCCTACAGCCCCGAGGAGCAATGCTCGCGCGATTACCTCATGAGCGGCGAGCCCGATGTTGTCGTCCAGGTGGTCGACGCCACCAACCTCGAGCGCAACCTGTACCTGGCGCTTCAGGTTATCGAGACCGGCCTGCCCGTGGTCGTTGCCCTCAACATGGCCGACCTGGTCGAGAAGAACGGCGATAAGATCGACACAGACAAGCTCTCCAAGAAGCTCGGTTGTCCGGTCATGATGATCTCGGCTCTTAAGAACAAGGGCATCAAGGAGCTCTTCGAGCAGGTCAAGAAGTCCGCTGCTTCTAAGGGCCAGGTGCCGGAGCACAAGTTCGATTCCTCCATCGAGGACGTTCTGGACCACATCGAGAACAACCTGCCGGCGAGCGTTCCCGCCAACAAGCGTCGCTACTACGCGGTCAAACTGTTTGAGCGCGACGCGGACGCCTGCAAGCTCATCAACCTCACTAAGGAGAAGGCCGCTCGCGTGGAGCAGCTGGTCGCCCAGTGCGAGCAGGACTGCGACGACGATGCCGAGTCCATCATCACCGGCGAGCGTTACGGCGTGATTGCCCACATCATTGACGAGTGCCTCGCCAAGGCTCCGGCAAAGATGAGCACCTCCGAGAAGATCGACCGCGTGGTTACCAACCGTATCCTGGGCCTGCCGATCTTTGTGGTCATCATGTTCTGCGTGTACTACATCGCCGTTTCTACCTTGGGCGGCACGGTGACCGACTTCACCAACGACCAGCTCTTCGGCACCGACGGTTGGTACGTGCTCGGTCAGGGCCGCGACGCCTACGACGCGGCCGTCGAGGCTGCGGGCGACAATGCCGACTCGGTCGA
This sequence comes from Collinsella aerofaciens, assembly GCF_015557435.1. Classification (GTDB taxonomy): domain Bacteria; phylum Actinomycetota; class Coriobacteriia; order Coriobacteriales; family Coriobacteriaceae; genus Collinsella; species Collinsella aerofaciens_Z. The sequence goes on along the minus strand of NZ_JADNOH010000099.1, from coordinate 46,080 downwards.
CCCGGCACAGTACGGCCCCTATGTCCCGGGTATCACCACCGTGGTGCACGACGCCCTTGTGGCGGGCGGCACCGAGGACGGTGGCCTGGTCGATTCACTGGTCTGCGACGGTATCGTTGGCGGCCTGGGTGCCATCTTTGGCTTTGTGCCGCAGATGTTCCTGCTGTTCGTGATGCTGTCTTTCTTGGAGGACTGCGGCTACATGGCCCGCGTCGCCTTCATCATGGACCGCGTGTTCCGCCGCTTTGGCCTGTCCGGTAAGTCCTTCATCCCCATGCTCGTGTCCTCGGGCTGCGGCGTCCCCGGCGTCATGGCCACCAAGACCATCGAGAACGAGAAGGACCGCCGTATGACGGTCATGACCACCACGTTCATTCCCTGTGGCGCCAAGCTGCCGATCATCGCCCTGCTCATGGGTTCCATCATCGGCGATTCTTCCACCACCGCGGCGTGGATCAGCCCGCTCTTCTACTTCCTGGGCGTCTTTGCCGTCATCGCCTCGGGCCTCATGCTCAAGAAGACGAAGCTCTTCGCCGGCCGCCCGACGCCGTTCGTTATGGAGCTTCCTGCCTACCACTTCCCGGCGATCCGCTCTTGGGCGCTGCACGTGTGGGAGCGCTGCTGGGCCTTTATCAAGAAGGCCGGCACGGTCATCTTCGCGTCCACCGTCGTGGTTTGGTTCCTCTCCAACTTTGGTAGCTACAACGGCTCCTTTGGCTTCCTGCCTGCGATGGACGGCATCCCCGAGGAGTTCATGGACTACTCCGTGCTCGCCATGCTGGGCAACCTGGTCGCTTGGATCTTCGCCCCGCTCGGCTTTAGCACCTGGCAGGCAACCGCACTGACCGTCTCTGGCCTCGTCGCCAAGGAGAACGTCGTCGCCACCGCCGGCTCGCTGCTGTCCGTCGCCGACGCGGGCGAGACCGACCCGAGCCTGTGGACCGCGTTTGCCGGCATGTTCCCCACCATGGGCGCTTGCGTTGCCTTTGGCGCGTTCAACCTGCTGTGCGCTCCGTGCTTTGCCGCCATTGGCACCATCCGCAACCAGATGGACTCCGGCAAGTGGACCGCTATTGCCATCGGCTACGAGTGCGCTTTCGCTTGGGTCATCGGCCTGTTCATCAACCAGTTCTATAACCTGCTTGTCCTTGGGCAGTTTGGTATCTGGACGGTTGTGGCCATCGTGCTGCTGGTTGCGATGCTCTTCCAGATCTTCCGTCCCATGCCCAAGCACGCTTGGACCGACGAGGACGAGACTAACACCGCCTCCGCCGCTGTTTCCGCCTAAGTCCAACTGGGAATAAGCCCCTTTCCACGAGCCCGGGTATCCCCGCGATACCCGGGCTTTTTGGTGCAAGGGGGTCAGGTTAGTCTGCACCAGGTTGGTGTAAAGAAACCTGACCCCATTGCACCAACTAAGTTGCGGTGGAATAGTTCCTGTTTGAGGGCGTGGATGGCGAATCCAGGAACTATCTCACCGCAACTTAGTTGATGGGGGAGATGTGGCGTTTCCGCAGATAAAACCGACCAAAATAAACCTGTCCCTTTTTGGCAGGTGGGGGATGGTGTAAAGTAAGTGATGGTTAACTAAAGGAGGCTTGCTATGGCACCTATCGATATTGTTGTTCTGGCTGTGATCGGCGTTGCGTTTGTCGCCGTGTGCGTGCGTATTTACCGTAAGGGCACTTGCGCCGACTGCGCCCAGGGTGGCGCTTGCACGGGGCATTGCTCCAACAAAAAGACTTGCGCTGCACTTAAAGGTGTGGACAAGATCGCCGAGGATCTGGGTCGCGGCGTTCAGTAATAAAACCCAGGCTCAAACGCCCCGCGAGCATCCGTTCGCGGGGCGTTTTTCGCATTTGGGGACAGGCATGGAGAGTAAACGGGTGATTATGGGGTATCGTTAACCGTATTGTTAATTAACGGCCTACCGATACTGGAGTAACTCTATGAGCGCTCGCGTAACCATGAAGGATATAGCCGCCGAGCTCGGCGTTTCCATCAATACCGTGCACAAAGCCCTGACGGGTAAGGCCGGTGTGAGCGAGTCCGTCCGCGCCAAAGTCAACGATAAGGCCGAGGAGATGGGCTATCACCGCAACACGAGTGCTTCGAGTCTGCGTCGCAAGGATATCAACCTGGTGTTTTGCCTGCCGTGCGCATCGCGCGAGGGCGCTTACTTCTATCGCTACCTGTGGGAAGGATGCAATCGCTTTGAGCAGGAGGTCATCGATCAAGGTATTACCGTTGAGCGCGTTGAATTTGGCGTGGGCGGTTATGCCGATGCGCTCGAGCAAATCGATGAGCGCCTGCAAGTGGGCGAGAAGATCGACGGCTTGCTTGCCTACGTCCCGGGTGACGACCGTGCGACCCATCTACTGGAGCAAATTGCCGAGGCGGGCGTGGCGATTGAGCTCGTCGATGGCGACCGTCCACACCTCGACCGCTTGGGCGCCAGCTTGGCCGATTATTCAACGGCGGGCAGCCTGATGGCCGAGCAAGCGGCCAACCTAGTACATGCCGCCGGCGCCGATGCCCGTGTGCTCCTGCTAGCGGGCGACCCCTATACCGATTCGCACTACCTAACCGCCCGCGCCTTCCATAATTACCTGCGCGAGCACAACGTCCCCTGGCAGGTCGAGGATCTTACCGGCGCTCATGCCCAGGTCAAGCAGCTCGAGCGCGAGCTCAAGAACCGCCTTAACGGTCCGGATGCCCCCGAGCTGATCTGCAGCGTGTTCGCCGTGGGCTCCGAGCTGGTGGCCGATGCACTCGTTTCGGCCGGCAAGGCGGGGGAGGTCATGGTGATCGGCAACGACCTGTTCCCCGAGAGCGTGCTTGCCCTGCACCACGGCATCTTTACCAATATCGTCTACAAGGACCCGGTCGGTTTGGCCTATCGCGGTGCCAAGACGCTGGGGGATTACCTGCTGTGGGGTAAAGCGCCTGCGGATCCCGTGCAAAAGGGCGCCGTGGAGATGGTGTTTGCCAGCAACGTCGATCGTTACTGCAAGCTCGCGGGCATCTAGCCGGTCTGGGCGGGTACCCCCGCCAGCGACGTGCATTTTTGAGAGTATTCAGCAACGTTGGGTCCCGGAGAGGGGCATAACGACTGTTTTGAGGGCCTTTGGTGGCGAGTTTTGCCATCAAAGGCCCTTCTTTGTGCCAATCAAGCACGGTGCATGGGGCAAATAAGGTGCTTCGGGCTGTATTTGGGACCCTGCGCTGCAGAATACTCTCAAAAATGCACGTCGCATGGGGACCCACCCTGACGGAAGGCGCTATGAGCCCATAGTCGGATGGCTTTGTGGGCCGCAATATGTGCGGCGCGATCCTTGTGACAACCGTTAAACGCCCAAAACCTACCGTTCACCCCGTGATGGTTAGGTGAACGTTCACCTAACGCGCCATTTTGCACTACTATAGTGAACGTTCACCTAGAGGATAACGAGCGCGCGATGCGCCCGCTCCGCCAACAGAGGGGTTGTTTGATGAAAAACTTCATGGACGATCAGGATTTCCTGCTGAGCACCAAAACCGGTGAGGAGCTGTTCCACAACTTTGCCGAGGGCATGCCCATCGTTGACTACCACTGCCACATTTCTCCCAAGGAGATCTGGGACGACAAGCGTTTTGAGAACATCACCGAGGTTTGGCTGGGCGGTGACCACTACAAGTGGCGCCTGATGCGTGCCAACGGCGTCGACGAGCGCTTCATTACCGGCGATGCCCCTGCTCGCGAGAAGTTCCAGAAGTGGGCCGAGACCTTGGGCCGTTGTGTGGGCAACCCCGTCTTTGAGTGGAGCCACCTGGAGCTTAAGCGTTACTTTGGCTACGAGGGCGTCCTGAACGGCAAAACCGCTCAGGAGGTCTGGGACCTTGCCAACGCCAAGCTCGCTGAGGCCAGCTTTACCTGCCGCAACCTGATCAAGCAGTCCAACGTCCGCATGATCTGCACTACCGACGACCCCGCCGACAGCTTTGAGTGGCACAAGAAGATTGCCGCCGACGACAGTTTTGACGTTCAGGTCGTTCCCGCCATGCGCCCCGATGCCGCCCTGCGCATCGAGCGTGGCCAGGAGTTCGCCGACTACTGCAAGCATCTCTCCGAGGTTGCTGGCGTTGAGATCAGCGACTTCGAGGGCATGAAGGCTGCCATCTCCAAGCGCTACGACGTTGCCCACGAGCTGGGCTGCCGCGCTTCCGACCACGCGCTCGACTACGTTATGTACGTTCCGGCTACCGCCGACGAGATCGAGACTATCTTTGCCAAGGGCCTTGCCGCCGAGCCGCTTGCCGAGGACGAGGTCCTCAAGTACAAGACGGCCTTTATGCAGTTCGTCGCCGGCGAGTATGTCCGCCTTGGCTGGGCCATGCAGCTGCACTTTGGCTGCAAGCGTGACAACAACCGCGCTATGTTCGCCAAGCTCGGTCCCGACACCGGCTACGACTGCATCTCCAACTACACGCCGTCCGACCAGCTGGCCGATTTCCTCAACTCCATCCAGGAGGCCACGGGTCTGCCCAAGACCATTCTGTACAGCCTGAACCCCATCGACAACACCATGATCGATACCGTGATGGGCTGCTTCCAGGAGGCTCCGACCGCCGGTAAGATCCAGAACGGCTCTGCCTGGTGGTTCAACGACAACGAGATCGGTATGCGCGAGCAGCTCACGGCTCTGGCTAACGAGGGCGTGCTGGGCAACTTTGTGGGCATGCTTACCGATTCCCGCTCCTTCCTGTCCTACCCGCGTCATGAGTACTTCCGTCGCGTGCTGTGCGGCGTGATCGGCGAGTGGGTCGAGCAGGGCAAGTATCCGGTCGACATGGAGCTGCTGGGAGCCATCGTGCGCGACATTAGCTACAACAACGCGGTCCGCTACTTTGGCTTTGACCTGGATACCGTCGAGGCCTAAACCCGCATCGAATCACACCGAACTCGGGAGCGCCGTTGCCACACGCGGCGCCCCCGTTTTGCCTGCACGCTAACAGCAATCTAAGGAGAGACATCGATGGAGAACATCAGCTACGAGACGCTCGAGAAGATCGGCTACAAGGGCTACCTGCTGCCCAAGGACGCGCCCGAGAAGGTTCTGCAGTTTGGCGAGGGCAATTTCCTGCGCGCCTTTGTCGACCGCTTCTTTGACATGGGCAACGAGGCAACCGGCTGGAACGGCAAGGTTGTCATGGTCCAGCCCATCAGCGGTGCCTTTGGCTTTGCCGACGGCATTAACGCTCAGGATGACCTGTACACCGTGCTGGTGCGCGGCAAGGAGAGCGGCAACACGGTCGACGAGTCCCGTGTGATCAGCGCCTGCAGCCGCTGCCTCAATCCGTATCGCGAGGACGACTACCGCGCCATGATGGAGGTCGCCGTCTCCGACGATTTGGAGATTATCGTCTCCAACACCACCGAGGCCGGTATCGCCTACGATCCGTCCTGCAAGGCCGACGACATGCCGCCCGCGAGCTTCCCCGCCAAGCTTGCCCAGGTGCTCCACACCCGCTGGGCCGCCGGCAAGCCGGGCGTCATCGTGCTCGCCTGTGAGCTCATCGATCACAACGGCGAGGAGCTGCTGCGCATCATGAACCAGTACGTGAGCGACTGGGGCTGGGAGGACGAGTTTGCGCAGTGGATGGCCAACGACTGCACCGTCTGCACCACGCTCGTCGACACTATCGTCCCCGGCCGTATCCGCGACCCCAAGGAGGCCGCTGCCGTGGCCGAGCGCCTGGGCTACGAGGATCCCTTCCTGGCCGTGCGCGAGCCCTTCCAGATGTGGGGTATCCAGGGCGATGAGTCGCTCAAGGAGCGTCTGCCCTTCGTGAAGGCCGGCCTGCCGGGCGTCTTTGTGACCCCCGATGTCACCCCGTACAAGAAGCGCAAGGTTCGCATCCTCAACGGCGCCCACACTGCCTTTGTTCCGGGTTCCTGGGTTGCCGGCTTTGACATCGTGCGCGATTGCATGCATGACGAGACCGTTCGCGGCTTCATGAACACCATGCTCTACGACGAGGTCATCCCGACGCTTGCCGCCGATCTTGATGTCGAGGACTGCAAGGCCTTTGCCGCCGCCGTCGAGAACCGCTTCGACAACCCGTTTATCGACCACGCGCTGCTCTCCATTTGCCTCAACTCAACCGCCAAATGGCGTGCTCGCGACCTGCCCACGCTCAAGGACTATGTTGCCGAGACCGGCAACCTGCCCAAGTGCCTGGCGACGAGCCTCGCTACGCTCATTGCCTTCTATACGCAGGAGCTCGTTGCTCGCGAGGGCGATGGCCTGCACCTGCGCCGCGCCGACGGCACCGAGTACACCGCTCAGGACGATGCCTTCGTGCTCGATTTCTACGCCGCCCACGCCGGTGCAGACGATGCCGAGCTGGTGCACGACGTGCTCAGCAACGAGCAGATGTGGGGCGAGGACCTTACGCAGATCGCCGGCCTTGAGGAGTTTGTCGTCAACGCGCTTGCCGTTGTGCGCGCCGAGGGCGCCAAGCAGGCATTTGCCAACGCCCAGGCCTAAATCCTTCTGTGCGCCCGCCGGGCAACTGGCGGGCGCCCGCTGACTTCTGCTCAACCTGTAGGGTTAGGACTCTTTGTAATGAATACTATCCAGATCAATCCGGCCGACAACGTGATCGTCGCGCTGTCGCCGCTTGCCAAGGGCACCGCCGTCGCGGTTCCCGGGGTGGGCGAGGTCGTTGCCGCGGAGGATATTCCGCAGGGCCACAAGATGGCCGTGCGTGCCATTGCGGCGGGGGAGGACGTCGTCAAGTACGGTCTTCCTATCGGTCACGTGACGGGCGACATCCAGCCCGGTCAGTGGCTTCATACGCATAACGTCAAGACCAACCTTTCGGGCGAGGTCGAGTACGCTTACAACCCGACGCATCCGGTCGTTGAGCCGGTTGAGCCCGAGACCTTTATGGGCTTCCGTCGCGCCGATGGCCGCGCCGCCACGCGCAACGAGCTGTGGATCATCCCCACGGTCGGCTGCGTCAACGAGGTCGCACGTGCCATGTGCGAGCAGGCTCAGGATCTGGTCGAGGGCTCGCTGGAGGGCGTTTACTACTTCCCGCATCCCTTTGGCTGCTCGCAGACCGGTGCCGACCATGCCCAGACGCGCCGTCTGCTGGTGGCGCTCTCGCGTCACGCAAACGCTGCGGGTGTGCTGTTCCTGTCCCTCGGTTGCGAAAACTGCACGCACCAGCAGGTACTCGACGAGCTCGGTGACTTTGATCGCGAGCGCGTTCGATTCCTCGCCTGCCAGGATGTAGCCGACGAGCAGGTCGAGGGTCACAAGATCCTGTCCGAGCTTGCCGACCTGGCCAAGCAGGCCAAGCGTGAGCCCATTCCTGCCTCCGAGCTGGTCATTGGCCTTAAGTGCGGCGGCTCTGACGGTCTTTCGGGCATTACCGCCAACCCCACGATCGGTCGCGTGAGCGATATGGTTGTCGCCCGCGGCGGCACGTCGGTGCTCACCGAGGTTCCCGAGATGTTTGGCGCGGAGAGCATTCTGCTCGATCGCTGTGAGAGCCAGGACGTCTTCAATGCCGCCTCCGACATGCTCAACGGCTTTAAGGACTACTTTATCAGCCACGGCGAGGTCGTCTATGAGAACCCGAGCCCCGGCAACAAGGACGGCGGCATTACCACGCTCGAGGACAAGAGCTGCGGCTGCGTGCAAAAGGGCGGATCTGCCCCCATCGTCGACGTGCTGCCGTATGCCGGTCAGGCTACCAAGCATGGCCTGAACATGCTGTGCGGTCCGGGCAACGACATGGTATCCACCACGGCCCTGACGGCTGCCGGCTGCCACGTAATCCTGTTCTCGACCGGCCGCGGCACGCCGTTTGGCGCACCGGCGCCTACACTCAAGGTGTTCACCAACCAGCGTCTGTGCGACCACAAGGCCAACTGGATGGACTTTAACGCCGGCGTGGTGGCTACGGGCGAGCGCACGCTCGATGAGGCTGCCGACGACCTGTATCAGATGGTGCTGGACACGGCGAGCGGCAAGCTTACGAGTGCCGAGCGTCGCGGCTGCCACGAGATCAGCATTTGGAAGGATGGCGTCTGCCTGTAGCGGTAAATGGGTTCGCATAGGGCGCTATTGACCATGGCCCCGTCGGGAGTGTTCCCGGCGGGGCCATGTTTGTTCTGTCTGTTCGGGCGTGTCTTCCTGAGGGTACGGGAGCGGCGAAAACAATAAACGTTCACCTAATCGACCTCAAATTTAAACCCACTCAATACCTATGTAATCGTGATTTTTTTCAAGTCAGATATCCGTTTAACGGCAAAAAACGACCGTTCAAGGATAATATACAAGTGAACGTTCACCTATCATATGCAATCGCGCATAATCTAGCTAAACGTTCACCCTACGAGTGGGCGATATGCAGACAGACATCGGTATGGACTCCAATGTCTTGTTACAAGACAATCGAGAAAAGAGAGGGAGCTCGATGACTAACAAGATCGGTAAAAAGCGCAAGATCACATTCTGGACGCGCCTGGGCTTTGGTATGGGCGGCATGCTCAACTCCGGTGCCCTGAGCTTTACGCACAGCTACATGGTGCTGTTCCTGTCCACGGAGTGTGGCCTGTCCGCAGGCGAGGCTGCTCTGATCAGCTCGTTCGCCATTTACCTCAACGCCATCCTTTGCCCGCTGATGGGCTTCGTGGCCGATAACTTCTACGCCACCAAGGTCGGCCGTATCTTCGGTCGTCGCCGTTTCTGGATTCTGCTGGCTATCCCGATGATGGTCGCCGAGCCGCTCATCTTCGTGGCTACGCCGTTTGGCTTCCCGTACTACTTCGCGCTGTACCTGATCTACAACGTCGCGTACACGTTCTGCACCGCCAACCTGTCGCCGCTGACCATCGAGATGACCGACGACTTCAAGGAGCGTACGTACCTCACCGGCTACAAGCACCTCTTTGGTAACGCTGCCGGCTTCCTGATGGCTGCACTCGTCGGCTTCGGCTTTGGTACTTTCGGCGAGACCAACCCGTTCAGCTACTTCATCATCGCTACGATTAACGCTTCGGTCATGGCAATCTCGCTGCTCTGCGTGTACCTGTCCACTTGGGAGCACACCCCCGAGGAGGTTGCCCAGGAGAAGATCGAGAGCGTCGGCGAGGGCATCAAGAAGTTCTTCATCGACGTTGTTTCCACCTTCCGCAACAAGTCCTTCCGTAAGGTTCTGTACGCACAGGTCTCCACGAAGCTCGCTGCTGCCTGCTGGTCTGCCTGCCTGTCCTTCTTCATCGTCTACTGCCTGCAGATTCCTAAGTCCTACGAGTCCGTGATGGAGATGCCCGGCAAGGTCGTCGCTATCGTCTGCACCGCTATCTGGGTTGCCCTCATGGCCAAGAAGGGCTTCCACAAGTCTTGGTACCTGGCCAACGTCGGTTGCGCTGCGTGCATCATTGCGTACAACTACTTCGCCTTTGGTCAGATCAACGGCACCTCTACGGTCGCCATTGCCATGATCGCCTACCCCATCATCTTCGCCATCTGGAAGTTCTTCTACGTTGGCTTCCAGTATCTGCCCGATGTTCTGCTCAACTACATCCCCGATGTCGATGAGCTCATCACCCTGCGTCGTCGCGAGGGAATCTACAGCTCCGCTCAGCAGCTCTGCCAGCAGATCGCCCAGGCTGTCGCCGTCAACGCATGGGCTATCGTCCTCGCTGCCTCCGGCTTCATTCAGACCGCCGGCAACAGCGACGCTGTGACCCAGCCCGCTACCGTGCCTCTGTACATCTGCGGCTACATGCTCATCGGCTGCGCCGGCTTCTTCCTGCTCGCGGCTGTCCTTGCCCGCGGCATCAAGATCGACAAGGAGCAGTGCGACATCCTCTGCGACGAGATCAAGCGCGTCAAGGAGGGCGGCAAGATGGCCGACGTCCAGCCCGAGGTCAAGGCGCTCTGCGAGGAGCTCTCCGGCTTCAAGTATGAGGACTGCTTCGCTCACAATAACGTTGGCTTCCAGGACGGCAGCGTGACGCCCGCCGAGTAAGGCAAGCGCATCGTCCACATCACAGGGCCGTGCCACCGGATATCCGCCGGCAGGTACGGCCCTTTTTTACAACAGCGTACAATTAACTTTTAGAGAATCTTTTTGAGGGAGAAACCCATGGAGACGAACGTTATCTGGCGCAACGCCCGCGCGGCCGTGATCGAGCTCGACGACGGCGGCTACTTTACTTGCGCCGATACGTGGGAGATCTTTGTCAACGACGAGCCCGCCGGCACCACGAACACGGTCGAGACCTATGTCGACGGTCTGGTTCCCGGCAAGCGCAACCTGATCCGCTTTGTTTGCAGCGAGCGCGAGCTGAGCGTGGGCGTCACTACGCCGGCAGAGCCTTTCACCATTAACGTTCGCGACTGCGGCGCCAAGGGCGATGCCGAGCACGACGACACCACCAACATCCAGGCTGCCATCATGGCCTGCCCCAAGGGTGGCCGCGTGCTGATCCCCGCCGGCAACTACCGCATCAAGTCGCTCTTCCTCAAGAGCAATATCAACATCGAGCTTGCCGAGGGTGCCGTGCTGCTGGCCCGTCACGACCGCGCGGCGCTTGCCTACATCCCCGGTACGGTCAAGGGCGACGAGGGTGCCGGTTACGCCGGTACCGACATGACCCCGCTGGGCCGCTGGGAGGGCGAGAGCTTCTCGACCTATTGCTCCACCTTTACCGGCTTAAGCGTGCACGACGTGTGCATCTATGGCCGCGGCGCGATCGATGGCCAGACCGATTTTGCTGAGGACAACTGGTGGAACAAGGACTTTAAGAACATCTTCCGTCCCGAGGAGGGCCGCGAGGTCGCCCGTCCGCGCATGATCTTCCTGTCCGAGTGCGAGAACGTGAGTCTGGTCGGCTTTACCGTCCGCAACAGCCCGGCATGGAACATCCACCCCATCCTGTGCGAGCACGTCGATGCGCTCTGCCTGTCCATCGAGGGTCCCAAGAACTCCCACAACACCGATGGCTTCGACCCCGAGAGCTGCGGCTTTGTCCGTATCCTGGGCTGCCAGTTCTCGGTGGGCGACGACTGCATCGCCATCAAGAGCGGCAAGCTGGGTATTGAGCCCGAGCTCCGCCCCGCAACGCACGACGTGCTGATCTCGCACTGCTACATGCACGATGGCCACGGCGCCGTGGTCTTGGGTTCCGAGGCGGCCGGCGGCATCAAGGACCTCACCGTGAGCAAGTGCCTGTTCGAGCGCACCGACCGCGGTCTGCGCGTCAAGACCCGTCGCGGTCGCGGTAAGGACGCCGTCAACGAGGGCATCACCTTCGAGCACATTCGCATGGACAAGGTGCTTACGCCCTTCGTGGTCAACTCGTTCTACTTCTGCGACAAGGACGGCAAGACCGATTACGTCCAGAACCGCGAGGCACTGCCCGTCGACGACCGCACGCCCGGCTTTGGCGCCACGACGTTCTGCGATATCGAGGCCACCAACTGCCATGCCGCTGCGGCCTACATTACGGGCCTGCCCGAGAGCAAGGTGACGCGTCTGACGTTCCAGGATGTCCATGTGACCTTTGCCGCCGATGCCGAGCCCTTTGTGCCGGCCATGGCCTGCGGCGTGGAGCCCATGGTGCGCCAGGGCATCATCGCGCAGAACGTGAAAGTCCTCGACCTGCAGAACGTGCGCATCGAGGGTCAGGATGGCGACGAGCTGCAGCTGCAAAACGTCGACAAGGTTATCCGCGCGTAGGGTAGTGCTCCTGCACAAGTGAATACGGCATGTTGAGGCGTGCGACGGTCGGGTCTGCCCGGCTGTCGCACGCAATCTATAGGTGCCGGCATTGCATGGTGGGTGTTCTGTGACAGAAAGCGTAATGACAGATGAGTGGTAAAGAGCAGCTCTTTGAGGTATCGCTCGAACGCGAAGGCGCGTATCGCAGCATTTCGGCGGCGCTCGAGGCGGCGGAGCGGTGCGTGTCCGATACGACCGTGCCGGTGCGTGTGCTGGTGGAGCCGGGCGAGTATCGCGAGCAGGTCGAAATTCGTCGTCCGCATGTGACGCTCGAGGGCGAGACGGCCGACAGCGTGCGTATCGTGGGAGGCCTGGGTGCCAAGATGCCTTCGGAAGATGGTAGCGGCCAGGATGGAAGACTCGGCACCTTCCGTACGTACACGGTGCTGGTCGATGCCGACGACGTGACGCTTGCGGGTCTAACAATCGAAAACAACGCCGGTGATGGGCGCGAGGTCGGCCAGGCGATTGCCCTGTATGCCGATGGTGACCGCCTGGTTGTCGATGCCTGCTGCATTAAGGGACACCAGGACACGCTCTTTTTGGGGCCGCTGCCGCCGCGCGAGACCAAGCCGGGCGGCTTTATAGGCCCCAAGCAGTTCGCCCCGCGCCGCGTGGGGCGGCAGTATTTTCGACGTTGCCGGATCGAGGGCGATGTCGACTTTATCTTTGGCGGCGCGCGTGCCTACTTTGAGGGGTGTGAGATTCGCTCGCTCAACCGCGATATGGATGTCAACGGGTATGTAACGGCAGCCTCCACGCCCCAGGGCGAGCCGTACGGATTTGTGTTTCATGGCTGTTCGTTTACAGCCGATGAGGGCATTGCCCCCGGATCGGTCTATCTGGGTCGTCCATGGCGCGAGTGGGCCCAGACCGTTTTGCTCGAATGCTGGCTGGGCCCCCATATTTCACTCGAGGGTTGGTGGGATTGGAATAAGCCAGCGGCACATGACGGCACCCTGTATGCCGGCGGTGCCCTGTTTGGCCCGGCGGGTGATACTGCCGCTTGGGTGCCGTGGGCGCATTGCCTGACCGGTCAGGATTCCGAACGCTATGCGCGTGACCGAGTGCTTGCCGGCACGGATGGTTGGGATCCCGAGGGCGGCGACGGTGATGCGGTAGAGACGGCCGGGCTATCTGCCAATGGCCGCACCGTGCACATCGAGACGTACTACGAGGACGAACCTGCGCTGCGCGCCCGACTGAAGCGCGAGGGGCGCTCGGCCGCATTTACGGGCAAGACTCCCACAGACTTTGAGGCATGGAAGGCTGCGACCAGGACTCGTCTGTACGATATTTTGGGTCTTTCGCTTATGGACCGCGCCCCGATTGAGATTCGTGAGCTCAATCGCGTGCGGGTTGCCGGCAGCATCGTGCGTACTCATGCGGTGCTGCAGGTTGAGCACGATGTGTGGATGCCGTTTTACCTGTTGGAGCCGTCCCGCCCCAAGCTTGACGAGCGGGGACTCAAGCGCTGCTATATCTGCCCGCATGGTCACCAGGGGGCGGGTGCTGCAAGCATAGCCGGCGTTGCGGGCGTGCCGGCGGTCGACGATGCCGTGCGTAAGTTCAATTACGACTACGGTCTGCGTTTGGCGCGCATGGGTTATGTGACCGTCTGCCCCGATGCGCGTGGTTGGGGATACCGTCGTGACTGGAAGGGTCAGGGCGACGACGAGAACAGCTACCTGCGCGGTACGTGTCTGAATCAAGCACGTATGGCCGAGCCGCTGGGTCTTACGGTCGCGGGCCTCAACGCATGGGACAACATGCGCTTGATTGATTACTTGGAGACACGCGGTGACATTGCCATGGACGACCTGGGCTGCTTTGGTTTTTCGGGCGGCGGTTACATGACGTTGTACCTGTCCGCGCTCGACCCGCGCGTGCGCAAGGCGTTTGTCTCGGGCTATCTGTACGGCGTTGATGATTCGCTACTGCACCTCAACGGCAATTGCAGCTGCAATTACACGCCTGGACTCTGGCGTCTGCTCGACATGGGCGACATTGCATCGCTTGTCGCGCCACGGCCGCTCTTGGTTCAGAGCTGCGAGAAAGACCATCTCAACGGCGCCCGCGGGCTTGCGAACGTAGACGAGCAGCTCGATATCGTTCGCGACGCCTACGCGCTGCTGGGCAAGGACGAAAACCTTCTGCACGAGGTCTGCCCGGGTGGACACCACCTGGGCGTGGCGCATCTTGCCGAGGATATCGAATGGCTCGATTCGCAAGTTGCGGAATACGCCCACGCATAGTCCCTCGGTATGTTGTGAATGAACGGTATGTACCTGTATGACCGCCGGTGTGCGGGTGAGGAGAAGAATATGGAAACGAAAAACTTGAGCGAATCGACCGTCTGCTGCTTTGGCGATTCGACCACCTGGGGCGATAACGGATGCGGCGGGGGAGGCAACGACATCTCTTGGACCTCGCACCTGGGTGCGCTGCTGGGCGGCGCTACGATCGAGAACTTTGGTATTAAGGGTTCGCGTATTGCCGTCAAGGCCGACCGTAGCGATTCGTTTGTTGAGCGCTTGGACGGCATCGATCACACGGCAGATATCTGCATCGTCTTTGGCGGCGTTAACGACTTTAGCCGTAACGTGCCGCTGGGAGAGCTGGGCAGCACGGACGTGCACGAGTTCTACGGTGCGCTCGACTACCTGATCCGCACCATCACGGCGCGCTCGCCTCAGGCAAAGCTGATGTTTATGACGCCGTGCAAGACGAGCGGCAAACACGAGAAGGATATTCCGGCAAGCAACGAGGCCAACCATCTGGGCCTGACGCAAGACGCCTATGTGCGCGCGATGCTGGAGGTCTGCGATCGCTACTCGGTGCCGGTGATCGACCTGTATGCGCAAAGCGGCATCAGCCCGTTTTTGCCGGAGCACCGCGAGCTCTACATGCCGGACGGTCTGCATTACAGCCCTGCCGGCTATGAGCGCCTGGCGCATCGCATCGCTGCGGGCCTCACCGCCGTTTGCCGTTAAAAGTTTGCCGTTCACGGGGATTATAGGGTTAACGTTCACCCTATAATCCCCGTTCGCGTTACACTAGGGGAAACGTTCACCCATCACCAACGTCAGAGGGGACAGCAATGGGTTGCAATCAGATTCTGGATAGCTACATCGAGCAGTTGATCGAGACATCGACGCCGCAGGCGCCGGCCTGGAATATCGAAAAGCTTCGCGCCGGCAAGGAGAACACCTGGAATTACATTGACGGCTGCATGATCAAGGCACTCATCGAGCTGTACGAGATCACCGGCGAGCAGCGTTACCTGACCTTCGCCGACGACTATATCGACTTCTTTGTCCAGGATGACGGCACCATCAAGCATTACAACCCCGAGGAGTACAACCTCGACAACGTCAACGCGGGCAAAACCCTCTACAAACTCTATGACCTGGTGGGCAAGCCCAAGTACCGTGCCGCCATGGACACGATCTATCGCCAGCTCGAGACCCAGCCGCGTACCAAAGAGGGTGTGTTTTGGCACAAGGCCGTCTATCCCAACCAGATCTGGCTCGACGGCATGTACATGGCGCAGCCGTTCTACATGCAGTACGAGCTGAGCTTCCACAACCGCCGTGCCTGCTCGGATAGCTTCCATATGTTCCAAGTGGTGCACGACCTGATGCGCAACCCCCTCAACGGTCTGTACTATCACGCTTACGACGCGAGCCGCAAGCAGTTTTGGTGCGATCCCGTCACCGGCCTTTCGGCCAACTTCTGGTTGCGCGCCGAGGGCTGGTTTGCCATGGCGCTCATCGATACCTGGGAGCTCATGCCGCCCTCGATGTCGGCGGAAAAGGACGAGATTCGCAAGATGTTCCACGACCTGATTGACGCTATGCTGCCGTATCAGGATGAGAAGACCGGCATGTGGCACCAGGTCATCAACCTGCCCAATATCGCCCCCAACTATCTGGAGGAGTCGGGCAGCGCGATTTTTGCCAATGCCATCATGAAGGGTGTGCGTCTGGGCGTGCTGGGCGAGCGTTACTACCAGTACGGCCGCCGTGCGTTTGACGGCATCTGCGACACGTGCCTGTCCGAGCGCGACGGACAGCTGGCGCTCGACAACATCTGCCTGGTGGCGGGCCTTGGCAACACCACGCACCGCGAGGGCACGTTTGGCTACTACATGAGCGAGCCCGTTGTCAAAAACGACGCGAAGGGCGTGGCGCCGCTGGTGCTTGCCTATATCGAGACCATGCATCATGACAAGCTTGCCGGTAAGCGCGATCCGCTTGCCCCTTCGGGCGTGTGCTCCATCGACGACCCGTTTGGCGGATACACCCCGGGCATCAATGCTCATAAGGGGCGTGAATAGCGTGGGGGCCATTACTCCGGGCGTGCGTTTACACGACCTTCCGCAGGGGACCGTCGAGGAACGCATTCGCATGGCAGGAGAGCTGGGCTTTTCGTGCATTCAGCTGCCGAGCAAGGTGCTCTACGCATCAATGGGAATCGATCGATGCGGTCTGACCCGCGAGCTCGCCGACCACCTGTGCGAGGTGCTCGACGAGGCAGACGTTTCGGTCGCCGTGTTCGGCTGCTATAAAAACCTGGCGACCCCCGATCGTCAACAGCTCATGGATAACTTTGCCGAGTACGAGGCATGCCTGAACTTTGCCAAGATGCTCGGCGGCTGCCCGGTGGGCACCGAGACCGGTCGCCCCAACGTGCAGAATAACGTGGCGGACGATCGCATGACCGACGAGGCGCTCGATGCGTTTGTTGAGGGTCTCAAGTATGTCTGTGGTCGTGCCGAGGCAACGGGCGGTCAGATTTTGATTGAGCCCGGCTGGAACGAGACGGTCAACACGCCCCAGCGTTGCCGCGAGGTGCTTGAGCGCGTGCCGAGCTCGGCACTCGGCGTGATTTACGACCCGGTGTCGCTGCTGCATCCGAGCGTTGTCGGCGAGGCACAGGAGATTACATCGGACATGCTCTATCTGTGCGGCAGCAAGGTTCGCGTGCTACATGCCAAGGACTACGAGGTCGTGGATAACGAGGATGAGGCTGGCTGGTGCGATGGCACGGGCTCGCGTCTGGTGTGCCACGGCGTGGGCGAGACGGGTCGTTACGACTTTGAGCCTGTCGTTGCCTGGGCTGCCGCTGCCTGCCCGGGCATTCCGTGTGTGGTCGAGAATAGCGTGCCGGCGACAGCAGCTGGTTGTCTGACGACGCTCGAGCGTATGTCTGCCCGTTGCGAAGGCGCGCATCGGGAGATGTAGCGTGGCCGACGGTCGCTACGGGCGGACGGCTAGACGGTACTGGGCAGCATCTGGAACTGCCCGCTATTGTGTTGATGCAAATCAGAGGGGAATCGCGTGGCTATCCACATTGTCGAGGAAGCAAATCGTTGTCTGGGTTGTAAAAAGGCGTTCTGCCAGATCAAGGGCTGCCCGGTGCAGACGCCCATTCCGCAGGTCATCGATCTGTTTAAGCAGCGTCGTCTGGAGGAAGCGGGCGAGCTGCTGTTCCAGAACAACCCGATGAGCGCGGTCTGCTCCATGGTGTGCAACCATTCGGGCCAGTGCGAGGGTTCGTGCGTTCAAGGCCGCAAGGGTACGCCGGTGCATTTCTCGAGCATCGAGAACTATATCTCCACGGCCTACCTCGATCGCAAGGAGTGGAAGCCTGCGCCGTCGTGCGGCAAACAGGTCGCCGTGGTCGGCTCGGGTCCTGCCGGTATTACCGTGGCCATCAAGATGGCCCAGCTGGGCTGCGCGGTCACCGTGTTTGAGCAGCGCCCCGAGATCGGCGGCGTGCTGGAGTACGGCATCCCCGAGTTCCGACTGCCGCGTTCGCTGGTGCAAAAGTACCGCCACGTGATGTGCTCGCTCGGCGTGCGCGTGCGCCCCTCGACGACTATCGGCGGCGCACTGCATATCGACGATCTACTGCGCGACGGTTATGACGCGGTCTTTGTGGGTACCGGCACTTGGCGTGCTCGCAAGCTGGGGATTCCCGGTGAGTCGCGCGGCAACGTGCTGTTTGGCATCGACTATCTGGTCGACCCCACAAGTGTGGCGATCGGACAGAACGTGGCGGTTATCGGCGCCGGTAACGTCGCTATGGATGTTGCCCGTACCGCACTGCGCTCGGGCGCTCGTAAGGTTACCGTGTATGCCCGCTCACGCCACATCTCGGCAATTGACGACGAGGTCGAGCTGACCGAGCTCGACGGTGCCGAGATCGTGTGCGGCAAGGCCATCTGCGCTATCGACGATAACGGCCCCGTGTTCGAGACGGCTATCTTTGAC
Organism: Collinsella aerofaciens; assembly: GCF_015557435.1. Classification (GTDB taxonomy): domain Bacteria; phylum Actinomycetota; class Coriobacteriia; order Coriobacteriales; family Coriobacteriaceae; genus Collinsella; species Collinsella aerofaciens_Z. The sequence goes on along the minus strand of NZ_JADNOH010000099.1, from coordinate 28,015 downwards.
GAGGACAACAACGTGGTGGGCTACGAGGAAGAGCTCGACCATGCCGCGGCCGATACCATCGTCATCGCGGCCTCGCAGGTGCCCAAGGACAAGCTCGTGCTTACGACGGGCGGCCTGGAGACCGACCATCGCGGCCTGCTTTCGGTCGATGAGCACGGCATGACCACTGTGCCGGGCGTCTTTGCCGCCGGCGACGTGGTCAACGGCCCGCTTACCGTGGTCCATGCCGTGGCCGGCGCCAAACTCGCCGTCGAAGGCATGACATCCTACCTGGGCCTCTAACCCATCCCACCCTTATTGGTTGCGGTGAAATACGGACTGTTTTTGCTGTCAAAAGCCTCAATTGCTCCGTATTCCACCGCAACTTTTTGTGCGTCGAGCGAAAGCCGGGGGAGTGCGTGCGGCCGTGCGCCGGGCGGATGCTGATACGATAGGTGAGTTAGCAAATGCCGCCTTGCGCGGCCCAAACGAAAGGAAGCCTGCATGGAGTCCTCCGCCTATCCGATGCTCTTTAGCCCCATCAAGGTTGGTACGACCGAGGTTAAGAACCGTGTCTTTATGCCGCCGGTATCCACTAACCTGGCCGACCATGGCTATGTGACCGACGACCTGGTCGACCACTACCGCGCTCGCGCCAAGGGCGGCGTGGGCCTCATCATTACCGAGGTCGTGACGGTCGAGCCCACCTATACCTACCTGCCGGGCGACATGTGCTGCTATGACGACACGTTCATTCCCGGTTGGGAAAAGCTCGCCGCCGCCGTGCACGAGTACGGCTGCAAGATCATGCCGCAGCTCTTCCACCCCGCCTACATGGCCTTTAATATCCCGGGCACGCCGCGCCTGATCGCCCCGTCCTTCGTGGGCCCGTCCTATGCCCGCGAGGCACCGCGCCCCATTACGGTTGATGAGATCCATGAGCTCACGCACCAGTTTGGCGACGCTGCCGTGCGTATGCAGAAGGCCGGCGTCGATGGCGTCGAGGTCCATGCTGCCCACGCCCACGGCATGCTCGGTGGCTTCTTGACCCCGCTCTACAACAAGCGTACCGACGAGTACGGCGGTTCGCTCGATGCTCGCATGCGTTTCCTGCTCGAGGTCATCGCCGAGATTCGCGAGCGCTGCGGCAAGGACTTCATCATCGACGTCCGCATCTCGGGCGACGAGTACACCGACGGCGGCCTGACCCTCAACGACATGATCTACGTCTCGCGTCGCTTGGAGAAGGCCGGCGTCGACATGATCCACGTGTCGGGCGGCACCACCATCAAGCGCGGCTCCGCGATTCCCGCCGCCGGTACCCAGCAGGCCTCGCACGCCGCCTGCTCGCGTGAGATCAAAAAGCACGTGAACATTCCCGTCGCCACGGTCGGCCGCATTAACGAGGCATGGATTGCCGAGGAGCTGATCGAGGACGGTGCCGCCGACATCTGCATGATGGGTCGCGCCAACCTGTGCGATGCCGAGTTCTGCAACAAGGCGGCTGCCGGCAACGCCGACGAGATTCGCCCCTGCATCGGCTGCCTGCGCTGCCTGAACGGCATCATGTTTGGCAAGCGCATCTCCTGCACCGTTAACCCCGATGTCGAGCGCGACGAGGCCGGTTACGAGCCTACCGCCGAGGCCAAGAACGTGCTCGTTGTGGGCGCCGGTCCCGCTGGCATGGAGGCGGCATTCATTGCCGCCAAGCGCGGACACAACGTGGTGCTCGTGGACAAGCAGGACGAGCCGGGTGGTGAGATGCGCATCGCGGCCGTCCCGCCGGCAAAGCAGGAGCTCACCCGCGTGATTAAGTACCAGTATCGTCGTCTGGCCGAGGCCGGCGTGAAGTGCGTCTTTGGTACCGAGCTTTCGGCCGAGGACATTCAGCGCGACTACGCCGGGTACGAGGTTGTCCTGGCCTATGGCGCCGAGCCTATCGCTCCGGCCTTTATGCAGGGCTTTAAGCAGGTCATGACGGCTGACGACCTGCTGGGCGGCAATGCCTTCCCGGGCAAGAAGATCGTCATTGTGGGCGGCGGCACCGTCGGCTGCGAGACGGCCGACTATCTGGCTCCGCTGGTCAACGACCTGTCGCCGGCCAACCGCGACGTCACCGTCATCGAGATGACCAAGACCCTTGCCGCCAACGAGGGCGGCGCCGGCCGCGCGGTGCTCATCACGCGCATGCTCTCCAAGGGCGTTCACGTGCTGACCGAGGCCAAGGTGACCGAGATCACCGAGGATACTATCAGCTACGAGAAGGACGGCGAGGTCCACACCATCACCGGTGCCGATACGCTGGTGCTTGCCATGGGTTATCGTCCCAATACCAAGCTGGCCGACGACCTTGCCGCTGCCGGCGTTGCCACCCACGTGCTGGGCGATGCCAACAAGTGCGGCAACATCCGCGATGCCATCGGCGATGGCTACAAGGTTGCCTGCGAACTCTAGTCAACCCCTTGGTGCATGGGGGTCAGGTTACTTTGCACCAATCTGGTGCATACAAACCTGACCCCTTTGCACCAGTCATCTTGCTTCTCTGTATGATATTGTATAGCTACTGTCATACAGGAGGCTAAGATGAGTGCTTCAGTTTTGAGCGTCCGTGTTGATGCATCAATTAAGGAATCGTTTGCCGAGCTCTGCGAGGAGCTCGGCATGACGTCTTCCGTGGCGGTCAACATGTTCATGCGACAGATGCTGCGGGAGCGGTCGCTTCCATTCACCCCTTCTCTTTCAGTCGAAAGGGGCGGGGGTAAGACCGACGTTTTGACCGTTGGCGAAATCAAGGATGCCGTTATTCGCGCGGCGGGTACTCGAAAGGCGATTCGGTCGGTCACGTTGTTCGGCTCGTATGCCCGGCGTGACGCAAATGCCGATAGTGATATCGACCTGCGTATAGAGGTCGATCCCGATGTGACATTTGGGTTATTCGCTCTTTCTTCGTTCGCGGATGAGATCAAAGAGGCCACAGGCAAGCAGGTCGACGTCGTTTCGAGCGAACACTTGCGAGAAGATATTGCGCAGGCTATCGAGAGGGAGGGCGTGGTGCTGTATGTTCGCCCGTAAATCAGATGCGTTGCGCGCTCAGGAGATTCTCGAGGCGATTGATGAGACGACCGAGAGAATCAAAGCGTTCGGTGTGACGGAAGACGAGTTCCTCCATGCGGATGACATCAAGGCCAGGACGCTCGCCGATTCTCTCCTTATGTGTGCCCTTAGGGTGACGGAGGAGGCGGGTAAGCTGTCCGAGAAGGCGCAGCGACTGCATCCCGAGATTGAGTGGCGCGGTATCATCGGGATGCGTAACTATCTTGCCCATGATTACGGCAACGTCGATCGCGCCGTGGTTTGGGACGCGGTGACATCAGAGTTTCCCACTCTTGCAGCGGCATGCCGGCAGATTATCGAGGAATCTTAAACGGGCTGCCCTTGCGGTTTTGGTGCATGCAAACCTGACCCCATTGCACCAGTCGATAGCAAAAAGCGGCGGCCGTCCCGTGTTTGGGGCGGCCGCCGCTTGCGTTAGATGCGATGGGTCGCGATTAGAGACCCAGGAGCTCCTTGACCTTGGCGATGATGGCCTCGTCGGTGGCGTTGGCGAAGAAGTACTCCTGGAAGTGCTCACCAGCCAGGGCGCCCTTGACCAGGTCCTGGTCGATCTTGCCCAGGACGTCGACGAGCGGACGCATGGTCACAGCGCGGACGCCGTCGAGAATCTTCTTGTTGCGCTGCTCGGGCTCGACGCGCTCAGCCGGGTAGCCGTTGCCCGAACCAAAGCCGAAGAGCTTCTCGAAGGTGTACTCGAGGTTGAGCTCCTGGCCCCAGCCGTTCTTGAGGGCGAAGGGCATGGCGACGGCGTTGCCGTCGTTGACCTGGGCAAAGGTGTAGGCATCCAGAGGATCGGCGACATGGCCGCAAAGCACGCCAGGGAAGGAGTTACAGGCGAGCATGGCGCCCTCGCCGGTGCCACAGCCGGTCACGACGTAGTCGGCAGCGCCGGAGTTGAGCAGCACGGCGGCAAGGATGCCGTTCTGAACGTAGGTGAGCGGCTTGGAGTCGGCGTCGGCATACATACCGTAGTTAAAGACGGTGTGGCCCATGGGCTCGACGACCTTCTTAAGGGCAGCCTCGATCATGGGGTTCTTGGAGTTCTGAGAGTTCTCGTTGATGAGAGCGATCTTCATTGCGAAATACCTTCCTATTTCTAACCTGCGGTGAAATAGTTCCTATTCATCCTGATAGATGGCCTATACAGGAACTATTTCACCGCAACTACTAAATGAACCTAAATGTGGGAGCGCGGTGAGCGAGATGGCGTGGCTCACGCGGCCGCAGCCTACTGGGGCTGCTTTCCAATGTAGGCGAGAATGCCGCCGTCGACGTAGAGGATGTGGCCGTTGACGAAGTTGGAAGCGTCGGAGGCCAGGAACACGGCGGGGCCTTTCAGGTCCTCGGGCGTGCCCCAACGGGCGGCCGGGGTCTTGGCGATGATGAACTGGTCAAACGGGTGACGGCTGCCATCGGGTTGCGTCTCGCGCAGCGGTGCGGTCTGCGGCGTGGCGATATAACCAGGCCCAATGCCGTTGCACTGGATGTTGGCCTCGCCAAACTCGGAGCAGATGTTCTTGGTGAGCATCTTCAGACCGCCCTTGGCGGCGGCGTAGCCGGCGATGGTCTCGCGGCCAAGCTCGCTCATCATCGAGCAGATGTTGATGATCTTGCCGTGACCCTTAGCGATCATGCCGGGCAGGCAGGCCTTGGAGACGATGAACGGGGCGTTAAGGTCGATGTCGACGACGCGACGGAAGTCCTCGGCACTCATGTCGAGCATGGGGGTGCGCTGGATAACGCCGGCGTTGTTGACCAGGATATCGGGCGTGGTGCCAAAGTCGGCCTCGATCTTGGCGACAAGCTCGGCGACAACGGCCTCGTCGGTAACATCGGCCACGTAGCCGTGAGCTTCAAAGCCCAGCTCGCGATAGTGCTTCTCGGCCTCGGCGACCTTGTCGGCGTGACGTGCGTTAAAGGCGATCTTGGCGCCGGCCTCGCCGAGCGCCTCGGCAATGGCCATGCCAATGCCATAGGTGGCGCCGGTCACGAGTGCGACCTTGCCATCCAGGCGGAAGCTGTCCATAAGATCAGACATAGCGATCCTTTCAAAAGAAACGTTCATCTATATAAGTCTTGCTTCTGATACAAGCTCAGTATAGGAGAAGCGGAGGAACTAACGCCCCTATTTCCTTAAAAATAGGTGAACGTTCACTTTTAAAAGGCGAACGGTTGAAATTGGTTGTTGCGATGCCAGTTATTTGCTTTTCGTCTGTGCGCCTTCCGTGATCATGTTGCGGTTGTAGCGCCGTGGGTGGTCCGATTGCCCTGATCGAGGAGGGCGACCTTATCCAGTTCAACATTCCCGAGCGCTCGCTGTCCGTTGTGGGCATCGCCGGCAAGGAGATGGAGCCGGCCGAGGTCGATGCCGTCCTGGCCGAGCGCCGCGCCGCTTGGAAGCCCAAGGCTAACCGCTATACCTCCGGCACGCTCAAGTTCTTTACCGAGCATGCAGTTTCCGCCATTCAGGGTGGCTACATGGAGTAGCGCCCGTACGCATCGAATTTCTCCTCTCATAGATGCGTAGCACAAAGAGCCCCGAGTTCATACGAGCTCGGGGCTCTTTTCGTCTGGATTGCGGACGTATTGCCGGACGAAAGTGTGTTACGTCTGGCGAATAATCAGACGAAATCGAAATTTGCGTCTCATTTCCGTACGCAAATAAGACGAAAACCGTTTGCGTCTGGTTAAAAACCGTACGCAAACGGTTTTCGTCTTGCAGGGCGGTTGCCGCTTCTACAGTTCAACTTCCAGTTCGGCTTTGTGTTCGTTGAGGTAGTCGCGCATGTAGGGGATGGCAAACGATATCTTGCCGTACGAAGGTGCCTCGATAATCGACTCTCTGAGCAGTCGGCTACGGACGGAGCTCACCTGCTGAGGCGTCTTGTTTAAGTCATCGGCAACCATGCTGGTCGAGCTCGTCTGCCCCAAAGATGCCATGCTCAGCAGATAAGCGATGCACGTGGGTGGAATGCGCTGCAGCGCGGGCTCAATCACCATGGCGCAGAAGCGTTCGCGCGCTGTTGCGATGCCTCGCCTTGCCTCTTCCTCTCCAATAACAGTTGTATGGGCGCGTCTTGCCAGCTGCCATGCGTAATATCCAACGAGTTGGATCATGAAAGGATAGCCCTGCGTTGCCTCGGCAAGCTGCCCGGCAATACCTGGCTGTAGCTCCATGCCAGACGCTTCAATGGTTTCCTCGAGGGAGTACGACACTTCGGTTACTGCCACAGCCTTCAGGTCAAAGGGGAGGGCGCGGCGCAAAAACGTAAGTGTCTTTCCGTTGATGACACTTTCGATCATCGAAGGCAGCCCCGCAAAAACAAAGGCGATATCAAGGTCTTCGCCGATAACCTGCTGAATCGCAATGGAGAGTGTTCGGACCTCTTCGAGCTCTGCGTCTTGAACCTCGTCGAGGGTGATGAGCAGGCCATTTCCATCCTTGGATATAGCCTGCCTCATGGCGTCGCGCAGCGATGGACCGATTCGCTCAATGTCTATGCTGCCGATGGATATGCCAGCTACGGTGGGCTCAAATCTGGCGTGTTTGGCCTGGAATTTGGGCTGCAGCTGTTCGAGAATGCGCTGGCAAAGCCCCTCAGTTGCGACCTCTCTTATGACCGTCCAACCATGGCTTTGCGCCAAACGTGAGCACTCGTCAAGGAGGACTGTCTTGCCCGTTCCGCGGACGCCGGCTATGCGCATAAGGCGCCCCGGGGCACCAGGCCCGTTGACGAGGCCTTCATTGAATTCCTCGAGTACATCTTCGCGGCCGATAATCGTGGGAGGTGTTTTGCCTGCCGTGGGCTTAAAAGGGTTTGTTTGCATGTGAGCCACCTTTGCTCAAGATATAGCAAGTTATAGCAAAGTATAGCAAGATATAGCAACGTATAGTGAGATATAGCAACGTATAGCGCTGCTCGCGGGTTCTTGCGGTGGTGCTATTTTCCGAATGCCGCGCGGATAAAGCGCTGGGCGAACAGCTTGTTGGCGATGTTGATGACATGGCCCAGGAATAATGCCGAGATGGCGGTCGTGACGCCAAAGCCGCCCAGGTTGTGCATAAAAACCAGCGACAGTGCGAGCGAGGCGGCGACATGCGAGCAATCGAATACGACCTTCACATCGCCAAAGCGGCGTTTGAGTTTTTCGGCAATGACCTGCACCAGACCGTCGGGCGCGTTGGGAACGACTCCCATGTTGACGACGAGGCTTACACCAGACGCAGTGATGGCAAGCGAGAGCAGCATGGTCGCAACCTGTGCCGGCAACGCGGTGGGGTGCAGAGGGTTGACGTCCATAAAGAAGTCGGTAAAGCCACCGATCAGTGTTGAGAAAAAGAGCTCGAGCAAAATGCGCGGCTGGAACTCGCGGCGCAAGATGGCTGCCTGTGCGGCGATGTATGCGACGTAGGTCGCGGTGATCCAAAAGCCGAGTGTCTTGCCGGTGAGCATGGACAGCGTCGTGGCAAAACAGGTAAGTGCGGCAACGCCCAGGCCCGATGCGGTCTGGATGCTCATGCCGAGGGCGAGCGTCGCGACACCTGCTAAATACATCAGCATTCTGATGACGGTATGGCACCAGTCGATCTTCTCGCCATTCATGATGATGAGCGGTCGCATGTTGCTGCCGTCCTTTCGGTTGTAAGGAATTGGGCTGACCTGGGCCGGCAAAAGAGGGTTATCGGAGGCACTGCTGTAAAAGCAGAAAAGCCGGCCCCACGGTCAGTCGTCTAGAAAGTGTCTCGCTGTGCCGGAATGGGACTAAAGGGCCAACGAGACGGGAGAAAAGTGAATGACAGGACGTGGGCAATAGGATGCCAAGATGGTAGGGTGCGTCTTAGCATCCTATTGCCCATGCTTAACGAAATCGGTTTCGTTTGAGCCTTAGTATACGCATGGGATTCCTTTTGCAAAGAGAAAAATAATAAAAAGGTGAACGTTCACCTAATTGCAACAACTCGTTGGCGGTATCATGGCAAGGACATACTCGAAACCGATTTCGCAACGGTTGGAGAGCGCATCGTGTGTTCGTCGTGGACTGCCGGCCAGCTTGGTTGCGCCCGTCGGTCGCATTGCGGCGAACGCTTTCACCCGGATCGAAAGGACCACCATGGAACAGCACACCGATTGCTCGTACTGCATGTGCGGGACCGACAACACGCTCGTCGATGCCTTTGGCGTCCCCATGCTCGACCTGCCCGCCAGCAAGCTCATCTTGTTTAAGGAGCAGAGCCACAAGGGTCGCGTAATCGTGGCCTCCAAGCAGCACGTCGACGACATCTCCTGCATGTCCGAGGAGGACGCCGCCGCCTTTATGGCCGATGTCCGCCACGTCGCCGCCGCGCTGCACAAGGCGTTCAACCCCGACAAGATCAACTTTGGTGCTTATGGCGACACCATGCATCACCTGCATGTGCATATCGTCCCCAAGTACAAGGATGACCCGTTTGAGTTTGGCGATGTGTTCGCCATGAATCCCGGTCGCGTCACGCTCGAGCCGGCTCAGTACGACGAGGTCGCCCAGGCAATCATCGCCAACTTGTAAAACCCTTAGTCCCTCATAAGTTGCGGTGAAATACGGACTGTTAAGCGGCTCCAGCGGCGCCATCAGTCCCTATTTCACCGCAAATTATAGTTGGCCCGGGGCGCCAATTTGGGATGGAATAGTGCTGTGCCACGAAAATGGGCTATCTACTACGTTTAAGCCGTAGGGGTCAACCATAGCCGGCTTTTTTGAAAATCGGCAAGCCGTCTACCTGCACTGATAATTGTTCTCGGGGGAAGCGGGCACTGCGGGGCGCGGCACTGATAATTGTTCTCGGGGGAAGCGGGCACTGCGGGGCGCGGCAACGGCGCGCGATTTCCGCGTCGCAGCGCTACCCTGATGCTGAATGCCGGGACGATGACCCACTGACCTGCTGACGCCTCTTCGGCCGTCCTCAAATCCGACCTGTCTCGCCCCGGCATCCGCGTCCCGGAGTCCTGCCATGACCTAATAGGAGCATGAGCGCGGACAATCGGACAAGCCAATTGGATTGTAGCGCTCCCGTCAGTGCAATGTCTGGGAGACCCGGGCGCGGAGCAGGCGGCAGACCGAGGGGAGCGAAAATGGAAGGCGAAACGGTCATCGCGGGCGTCGACACGCACAAGGACGTGCATGTCCTGTGCCTGCTCGACGGCCTCGGGAGGAAGATCCGGAGCGGGAGCTTCGGGGCCGACCCCGAGGGCTACGACAGGCTGGCGGAGGCGATAGGCGACCCGGGGAGCTGCGTGGTCGTCGGCGTCGAGGGCACGGCGTCGTACGGGGCCGGGCTGACGAGGAGGCTCGTGGAGCTCGGGTACAACGTGGTCGAGGTGCTCAGGCCCAAGAGGGACAAGGTGAGGCCCGGCGAGGGGAAGAGCGACCCGCTGGACGCCGAGCGCGCGGCGCGCAAGGCGGCGTCCGGGAGGGGCTGCTCCGTGCCGAAGTCGCAGGACGGCTGGGTCGAGGCGGTGCGCCAGCTCTACGTCGCGCGCAGGCTGGCCGTCGCGACGTCCACGTCCTGCGTGGCCTGCGCGAAGTCGATGCTCACGACGGCCCCGAGCGCCCTGAGGGAGCGGTTCAGGGGCCGCGAGCGGCCGAAGGACCTCATGCCGCTGCTCGCGCGCGGGAGGAAGGCGGCCAGCGCGCTCGAGGAGAGCGTGCTGGCCTCGCTGCGGTCCGTCGCGACGGTCTGGAAGGAGGCCCGCAGCCAGGTCGAGTTCCTCGACGAGCGCATCCGCGCGCTGCTGGAGGCGAACGCGCCCGCGCTGCTCGGCGTCGAGGGCTGCGGCACGACGACCGCCGCCGCCCTGGTCGTGGCCGCCGGCGACAACCCCGGCAGGCTGAAGGGCGAGGCGGCGTTCTCGATGCTGTGCGGCGTCTCCCCGATCCCCGCGTCGAGCGGGAAGACGGAACGGCACAGGCTCAACCGCGGCGGCAACCGGCAGGCGAACTGGGCGCTCTACGAGATCGCGATCAAGCGCATGGCGTACGACGAGAGGACGAGGAGGTACGTGGCGAGGCGGACCTCCGAGGGGAAGTCCCGGCGGGAGGCGGTCCGCTGCCTGAAGCGCTACATAGCGCGGGAGGTGTACCGCGTGCTCATGGACCCGAACCCCGACGGCGCCGCGCCGGAAGGGCCCGAGCTCGCGAAGATGCGCAAGGCGATGCGGGTGACTCAGAAGCAGGCCGCCGCGGAGCTCGGCCTGTCCGCAGCCACACTCGGGCACTTGGAGCGGGGGAAACGGCGGTCGACGAAACTGGAGAGGAGGTATTACGAGCTCCTGTGCGAATTGAAGGGAGCGCTCCCGCAAACTGCCTCTTGACAACTTATAGGAGCGTCGGTTTTGTTTTCTCATTTTTCGGCATGGTCGGGGCTATCCGCGTTAACGTAGTAGATCGGCCCCTTTTGTGGCAAGGGGGCCGATCTGAGGGCCAGGGTAGCTAAAAGAGCCCCGTCCCAAAAAGACTGCCTGGTTTTGCTGCTGAAGGCTGCGAGCAGGAACTATTTCACCGCAACTGTGGGGATGGGGGATGCGATAGTATTACGTGATGAGATTCGACAAACCGTGGGCTTCATTCGAGGGCTTTATGGAACAGCACCAGCATTATCAGAGCCTGCAAGATCAGGCATACAACGCATTGCGCTCCAAGATCATCTATGCCGAGCTCAAGCCCGGCACGCGCCTTTCGGCGATTGGTCTGGAAAAGGAGACGGGAATCGGGCGCACGCCCATTCGCGAGTCCTTTGTGCGCCTGCGCGAGCAAGAGCTGGTGGAAACGCGTCCCAAAAGCGGCACCTATGTCTCAAAAATCAGCATGGAGCGCGCCGAGAACGCCTGTTTCTTGCGCGAGAAACTCGAGAGAAGTGTGCTCATTAAATGCTGCTCTGCCGCCACGCCCGAGCAAAAGCATCGGCTCGAGCAGATTCTTGCCGAGTCCGAGTCGCTCGACCACAGCGAAACGCGTCGCTTTTTTGACCTGGACAACCTGTTTCATGAGACATGTTTTGAGATTGCCGGCCGCCACATGTTGTGGGATTGGATGAAGAGCGTCAACACGCATTTCGAGCGATACAACTGGTTGCGTATGGTGTCGCAGGATCTGGACTGGGAGCCGATCCGTGGGCAACATCGCCGGATTCTTGAGGCCATTAAGAAGGGCGATACCGACACGGCGAGCTACCTGGCAGAGACGCACCTGCATCTAATGCCCGAGGAGCAGGGCCCGGTTATCGCCTTGCATCCCGACTACTTTGAGCTGTCCAAAGACTCGGCAATCTAACTCGTTCCCTTACTTAGTTGCGGTGAAATACGGACTGTTTTGCGGCTCTGGTGGCGTAAACAGTCCGTATTTCACCGCAAGTGCGGGGGTGCAATCGGGGCATGAAAAGCTGCGGCGCCGCTTGGAGGAAAAGACCGGAAGCAAGGGTCCATTCCTCCAGACGGCGCCGCAGCTGTTTTGGTGGACTGGCTTTTGTCGAGGTGGCTCAGCTGAGCGCGACTGCCAGCCGAGTAGACAAAGCGGCTCGGGGGCGTGTCGCTTCCGTCACGTTCTATCAGCATGCAAGACGGTTTTGGTTCTTGCTCGTGACGGAAACGGCGCGCTTCCGAGCCGCTTTAAAAGAAAGGGGGCGAGGTCTAGGACACGCCCCCTTTCACGATAGAGAGCTAACCCTAGCCGCGGACCTTCTTGACGACGTCCATGGCCTCGCGGGCGATCTGCTCGACCTTGGAGAAGTCGCCGTCGGCGAACAGGGCCGGCTTGACCATCCAAGTGCCACCGCAAGCGATGATGGCGGAGGAGCTCAGGTACTCCTCGACGTTAGCGGTGCTCACGCCGCCGGTGGGCATAAAGCGGTGACCGACAAACGGGGCGGCGAGGGCCTTGATGGTGTTGAGGCCGCCGTACAGGGCTGCCGGGAAGAACTTGGTGACCTTGAGGCCCAGGTTGACGGCGGCGGTGACCTCGGAGGGGGTCACGGTGCCGGGCAGCACAGGCAGGTCGATGTCGATGCAGTGCTTGACGACGTCCTCGTTGTAGCCCGGGGAGACGATGAACTTAGCGCCGGCGGCACGGGCCTGCTCAACCTGCTCGACGGTCAGGACGGTGCCGGCGCCCACGCACATCTCGGGCTCGGCCTCGGCCATAGCGGCGATGCACTCGGCAGCGCAAGCGGTGCGGAAGGTGACCTCGGCGGACTTCATGCCGGCGGCCATCAGGGCGTGAGCGAGCGGAGCGGCGTCCTCGACCTTGTCGAGCACGACGACCGGCACGATGCCCAGGGACTCAAGCGTGGTGTAGAACTGATCGAACATGATGTTCCTTTCGATGTGCGGCGCGCGAGTGCGCGTAATTGCTAAAGAAGATTGGCCATGAGCCGGTTCCGGATTGGTTATCGGAGGCACTGCTTGGGTCACAAGCAATTTCGGAACCGGCTACGAGGCCAGTCGTGAAGGAATGCCAGGCAGAGCCGGAATGGGACTAAGTGGTTCTACCTGGCCGGAGAAATCGGGGAGCGGGCTGCAGAGGTATGGGTATGGGAAACTGCAGCCCGCGGAATGGGGAACGAATTAACGGGCGACGCGGGTGCCACCGTCGGCGGCGTTGGCCACGGCAGCGATCTCGTCGGCGGTCACCAGGTTGGAATCACCCTTGATGGTGAGCTTGAGGATCGAGGCCGCGATGGCGTAGTTGACGGCATCCTGCGGGTCGAAGTCGTTGATGAGGGCATGGACGAGGCCGGCGTTGAAAGCGTCGCCGGCGGCAACGCCCTCGAGCACGTGCACGTCGTGAGCAGGGGAGAACCAGTGCTCGCCGCTCTCGGCGTCATAGAGCATGCCCATCCAGATGGAGCGCTCGACGCAGGAGATGTTGCGGACGACCGAGGCGACCTTCTTGCAGCCGTACTCGGCGCAGATCTGACGGGCCATCTCGACGTAGGTGTCGCGCTCCTCGATGCCGTGGGCAAGGGAGCCGGAGACGCAGGTCATACCGAGGCCGGCAGGTGCGTCCTCGTCGTTGGCGATGCAGATGTCGACGAGCGGAAGGAGCTCCTTCATGGTTGCCTGCGACTTCTCGGGCGACCACATCTTGCCGCGGTAGTTAACGTCGCACACGGTGGTGATGCCCTTGGCGCGGCAAGCGGTGAGAGCGTCCTTGCAGGCGGCAGCCATCTCGTCGGAGACGGCGGGCGTCACGCCAGAGAAGTAGAAGACGTCGATGCCCTTGAGGATCTCGTCCCAGTCAAAGACGTCGCGCTTGGCCATGTTGATGGCGGAGTACTTGCGGTCGTAGACGCAGCCGTTGCCGCGCTGCGAGGCACCGACCTCAAACACATAGGAGCCAAGACGGTCGCCCTGACGCACGACGCGCGTGGTGTCGACGTCGTAGACCTTCAGCGAGCGCAGGGCGCACTCGCCCAGGCGGTTGGCCGGAACGACGGAAACGTAAGCGGCCTTGTCGCCCTGATAGGCCAGGGAAAGCGCGGTGTTGGCCTCGGCGCCGCCGTAGCGGACGTCGAACTCGGTGGCCTGCTCAATACGCAGGTGATCTTTGGGCGAGAGCCTCATCATGATCTCGCCGAAGGTAAGAACCGTTTTACCCATGGTCGCGTAGCTCCTTTTGTCTGTGCGTACACCTTTGATATGGCGTTGGCACGGAGGTGCCAAGACGGTAGGGTGCATCTTTGCACCTCCGTGCCAACGCTTACCGAAATCGGTTTACGAAATCGGTTTCGTTTCAGCTTGTAGTATACTCACCTACAACGTTTTGCAACCGAGATTTTTAAAAAATGCTTAAATGGCTAAGGATTGCCGTTAAGTGGGAAACGAGGGGCGCTATGGCGCATATGAGAATCAAGGACATTGCTGCCGAGGCGGGCGTGAGCCCGGCCACCGTTTCGCGCTATCTCAACAACCGCCCTGGGCAGATGACCGAGGAGACTCGCGCCCGCATCGCCGAGGTTATCGAGCGCACCGGCTATCGTCCCCGTGCCGCCGCGCGCAACCTGCGCAGCTCGCGCACCAACCTCATCGGCGTGATCCTGGCCGACATCGCCAACCCGTTCTCGAGCGCCATGCTCGAGGGCCTTTCCGCCAGCGCCGCCGCACGCGGCTGCTCGCTTATGACGGCCATCAGCGGCAACGACCCTGCCAAGGAGGGCGAGTCGCTCACCAGGCTCATCGATGCGGGCGTGGACGGCTTGGTCGTCAACACCTGCGGCGGCAACGACGCGGCGATCGCCGCGGCTGCGGGTCGCCTACCGGTCGTGTTGCTCGACCGCGATGTTGCCGACGGCGGTGTCGATCTGGTGACCTCCAACAACCGTGAGCTGGTCGCCGGCCTGGTAGACGCCTTGGCCTCTGCGGGCAGCGAGCGCCTGTGCCTGCTCACCGAGGCAAGCGACGACAGCCCCGTGCGTCGCGAACGCGCCGAGGCGTTTGCCGATGAGCTCTCGCGCCGCGGCCTGGCCGGCGAGGTCGTCACCTTGGCGGACGGTGGTGTCGAGGGTGTCAGTCGCCTGGACGAGACCATCCGCGGCTATGCGGGTAAAAAGCTCGGCCTTATCGCCGTCAACGGCCTGGTCTTCTTGCGCCTGACCGAGGCGCTGGCCCAGCTTGGCCCCTCGCTGCCGGCAGGCCTTAAGATCGCGACGTTCGATGACTATCCCTGGAACCACGTGCTCTTTGGCGGTGTGACCACAGCCGCGCAGGACACTCTGGCGATCGCCGAGCGCGTGGTCGAGCGCCTATCCGAGCGCATCGACATCGTCACCACCACGGTAGGCGAAGCCGCAAGGCTCGCGCCCAAACACATCGAGATCCCCGGCCACATCGAGTCCCGAGCCTCCACTTCGCGCTAGGCCACCGACCCGCACTCGCCTGCTCGCGCACGTTTTTTGAGCGCCGGACACGCTTTAACCCTGCGGAAACATTTTTCTGCGATAGTATCTGCGATATAGAACAGTCGAAACCCGCCCGAAAGAAAGGGGAGCGACATGAACCAGCAGAACATCGATTACGTACTCCGCTCCGTAGAGCAACGTGACATCCGCTTTGTTCGTCTGTGGTTTGTCGACATTCTCGGTCGCCTCAAGAACTTTGCCATCAGTCCCGAGGACCTCGAGGTCGCTTTTGAGGAGGGCATTGGCTTTGACGGCTCGGCCATCGAGGGCTTTGCCACGCCTGAGGAAGCCGACATGCTCGCGTTCCCCGATGCCTCGACCTTCCAGATCCTGCCGTGGCGCCCGAGCCACAACGGCGTCGCCCGCGTGTTCTGCGACGTGTGCACTCCCGATCGCAAGCCTTTCGCCGGCGACCCGCGCGATGCCCTGCGCCGCATGTTCCACAAGGCCGAGAAGGCCGGCTACCTGCTCAACGTGGGCGCCGAGCTGGAGTATTACTACTTCCCCGACGAGCGCACGCCCGAGCCGCTCGACAACGTTGGCTACTTTGACCTTTCGGTGAGCGACGCCGCCCGCGACCTGCGCCGCAACACGGTCCTTACGCTCGAGAAGATGTCCGTGCCCGTGGAGTACACCTTCCACGCCGCCGGCCGCTCGCAGCACGGCATGAGCCTGCGCCACGCCGAGGCCCTGAGCATGTCCGACGCCATCACCACGGCCAAGCTCATCATTAAGCAGCAGGCCTACGAGAGCGGTTGCCACGCCTCCTTTATGCCCAAGCCGCTGGCGGGCGAGGACGGCAGCGCCATGTTCCTGCACCAATCGCTGTTCGACCACGACGGCAACAACGTCTTTTGGGGCGAGGACGACGATAAGTACCATCTCTCCGACGTCGCCAAACACTACATGGCCGGCATCCTGGCGCACGCGCGCGAGATCAGCGCCATCACCAACCCCACCGTCAACTCGTACAAGCGCATCACCACCGGTGGCGACTCCGTGCCGCAGTACGCCACGTGGGGCCTGCGCAACCGCGCGAGCATGGTCCGCATCCCGGTCTACAAGCCCGGCAAGCAGCTGTCCACGCGCATCGAGCTGCGCAGTCCCGATCCCATGGCTAACCCGTATCTGGTCAACGCCGTCACGCTGGCGGCTGGTCTGGACGGCATTGAGCGCAAGCTGGAGCTCCCGCCCGAGGCCACGGCCGAGACGCTCAAGCTTACCGACCGTCAGATGGTCGAGGCCGGCTACACGCCGCTGCCGCGCTCGCTCAAAGAGGCGCTCGACGTGTTTGAGGACTCGCAGTTTATGAAGGATGCCCTCGGCGAGCACATCCACAGCTTCTTCCTCAAAAAGAAGCGCGACGAGTGGCATAAGTTTGAGTCTACGATCACCGAATGGGAGATCAAGCACTACCTGGCGAACTCCTAATCGCGCTGACTTGTTCCAGTACGATTGAGCTCATTTCCTTGGAGGCCGATATGTCCGAAAAGAGTGCCCTGTTCATGGCGCGCACGACGCGCTTCCACGAGTTTGCCCGCAGCCTGACGACCACCCTGGGTGTCGAGGTGAGCCTTGCCACCCCCGATTCGCCGACTGCGGCGCACGACTTTGACCTGCTGATCCTCGATTCCGACGGCATCCGCAGCGACCGTATCGATCAGATTGCCAAGTGGCTCGACGATCGCGGCGGCGTTCCCATGCTGGTGATTGTCGACGACGAGGCGCTCGGCACCCTGCGCCTGCCGAATCACGCGCATGCCGACTTCGTATGCCCCACGGCGACGCCCAACGAGCTCAAGGCTCGTGCGCAGCGCCTGATGGGCGAGGAGGAGACCGTCACCGCCGATGACGTGCTCAACATCGATAACCTCGAGATCAACCTGGCTACCTACCAGGTGACGCTCGACGATGAGCCCATCGATCTGACGCTGATGGAGTACTCGCTGCTGAGCTTTTTGGCAACGCACCCCAACCGCGCCTACAGCCGCGAGGTGCTGCTGCACCGCGTGTGGGGCTTTGAGTATTGCGGCGGCACGCGTACCGTCGACGTGCACATCCGTCGTATCCGCTCCAAGGTGGGCCCGCAGATTGCGGCGCACATCACCACCGTCCGCGGCGTGGGCTACCTGTTTAAGGACTAGATTTCCACCACAAAGGGGACAGGCACCTTTGTGGTGGTTTTACCGCAGGTGCGGGTCCCTTTCGGGTTTGCAACAGAACTTAAGCCTTCCTAAAAGATTGCGTTTTCATACACGTGCGCCCGCATATTGGGGTACAACTCAACGTGAACAATGATGGCCCGCCACATGTTTGGCGGGCCTTTGGTTATTAGACGAAAGGATCGCAGCTATGAGCGAGTACGATTCCCAGCGTCCCCAGGATGCGGGCAACGCCGGCGAGACCCAGCAGCAGCCGCGCGTGCAGGTGGAGTCGACGCCTGCCGGTGGCAACAACATTCCCTATGTGCAGGCCTACGACACGCAGACCGGCCAGCCGCTGGGCGGCCAGCAGGTCGTGAACAAGCACACGGTGGTCAAGACCAAGACCAAAAAGCTGCCGATCTTCATTACGGCACTCGCCGGCTGCGCGTGCGGCGCCCTGCTGGTCATCGCGCTTATCATGAGCGGCACACTCGATATCGGTGGCGGCAAGAATGCCGTGACGGCGGGTGCTTCGGGATCGTCGACGCAAAAGATCACGATCGACTCCGAGGACACTACGCTGGCCGAGGCCGTCTCTGCCAAGGCACTGCCCTCCGTGGTTTCCATTACCGCTACTTCGAGCGGCAGCCAGAGTGGTTCGCTTTCGCAGTCCGCTGACGAGTCGGATAGCTCGGGTAGCGTCGGCTCGGGCGTGGTGCTCGATACCGAGGGCCATATCCTCACCAATAACCACGTGGTCGACGGCTACGACCAGTACGTGGTGACCATGGACGACGGCACCACCTACGAGGCCGAGTTCGTGGGCAACGATGCTTCGAGCGACCTGGCGGTCATCAAGCTCAAGGACGCCGACTCCTCCAAGCTCACCCCGATCGAGATCGGTGACTCCTCTAAGCTCAACGTAGGTGAGTGGGTCATGGCGATCGGCTCGCCGTTCGGCAACGAGCAGTCCGTCTCCACGGGTATTGTGTCAGCGCTCTACCGCTCCACGGCCATGAGCTCTACCAGCGGCAACACCATCTATGCCAACATGATTCAGACCGATGCCGCCATCAACCCGGGTAACTCCGGCGGCGCGCTCGTCAACGATAACGGCGAACTCGTGGGTATCAACTCGCTCATCGAGAGCTACTCGGGCTCTAGCTCGGGCGTTGGCTTTGCCATTCCGGTCAACTACGCCAAGAATATCGCCGACCAGATTATCGACGGCAAGACGCCGGTTCATCCGTACCTGGGCGCCACGCTTTCGAGCGTCAACGCACTCAACGCCCGTACCAACAAGCTGAGCACCGATAGCGGTGCGTATGTGGCGAGCGTTGTCGAGGACGGTCCCGCTGCCAAGGCCGGTATCCAGGAGGGCGATGTCATTACCAAGCTGGGCGATGACGAGATCACGAGCGCCGACGGCCTGATCATCGCGCTGCGTAGCCACGAGGTGGGCGAGAAGGTCGAGATCACGCTCGTGCGCGGCAAGGACGAGAAGAAGGTCACCGTCGAGCTGGGCTCCGACGAGGAGCTGCAGAGCCAGCAGCAGGACGACAGCGCGACCGACACCGGCAACGGTAGCATCACCGACGAGCAACTACGCCAGTATCTGGAGGAGCTGCTGGGCCAGCGGGGCCAGGGTCAGGGTTACGGCCAGGGTTACTAACGAACCGTTTCGCACATACCAATGCCAGAGGGGGCTGTTCCGCCAGCGCGGGACAGCCCCTCTTTTCATAATGATCCCCCGGGGACGGAGGAAAACGGATCATTTTGAGCTGGCGAGCAGCTTTGTTCGGAAGGGCCTGGACAGTTAGTTCAGATACGTATAAATCTGGGGCAGTCTGGGATGTGTTTGGAGCTGTTTTGGGATGGAAATGAGGCTCGGATGGGTGCTCGGAAGGAGAAATAAGCCGATCGTGCCGCTCCGGGACGATCGAATTGAGCGAAATGGCGCCATTTGAGCTCGATTCGGTTCGCAGATTTATACGTATCTGAACTAACTGTCCACCCCGATCCGACGGCTGCCGATTCGGTGCGGTTTGAGACCGCTATTCGGCCCCGTTGCGACCGGTGGTACTCTTGTATCCGTTTGAAATCGAGCGAAGGAGTGCCGCTATGGAGCAATCGAGCCTGTTTGGTGACGGCGTGGACATCGATACCGAAACGCCCGCGCGCGCGGATGCCACCGCACCGACCGATGCCCGCGCCAAGGCAGCAGCGCGCGCGGCCGAGTTGCGCCACGAGCTCGACTACCATGCCTACCGCTACTACATGCTCGATGCTCCCGAGATTACGGACGCCGCCTTCGACAAAATGCTCGTTGAGCTGCAGGAAATCGAGGCGGTCTATCCCGATCTGGTGACGCCCGACAGCTATACCCAGCGCGTGGGCGGCTACGTGAGCGAACAGTTTACGCCGGTCACGCACATGGCACGCATGTATTCCATGGACGATGCCATGGATCTGGACGAGCTCGACGCGTGGCTCCAACGCACCGAGGATGCGCTCGGTGCCGGTAGCGTCACCTATACCTGCGAGCTTAAGATCGACGGCCTGGGCGTGGCGCTTACCTATCAGAATGGCACCTTCGTGCGCGCGGCCACGCGCGGCGACGGCACCACGGGCGAGGACGTGTCGCTCAACGTACGTACCATCAAGGACGTGCCCATGCACCTGTCCGAGCCGGCGCTCGCTCACATGGGTGCCGATCGCGAGCGTACAATCGAGGTCCGCGGCGAGGTCTACATGCCCAAGGGCAGCTTTGTGCGCCTGAACGATGAGGCCGATGCCGAGGGCCGCGACCCCTTCGCCAACCCGCGCAACGCCGCTGCCGGATCCCTGCGCCAAAAGGATCCCAAGGTTACGGCGCGCCGCGACTTGGCCACCTTTATCTACGCCATCGCCGATACCGATCCGCTGCACGTCCATAGCCAGCGCGAGTTCCTTGACTGGCTGCGCAACGCCGGCTTTAGCGTCAACCCTAACGTGGCCCGTTGCGCCACGCCGGCTGAGGTCCACGAGTTCTGCGCTCAGGCGCTCGAGCATCGCGGCGATCTGGACTACGACATCGACGGCGTGGTCGTTAAGGTCGACAGCTTCCAACAGCAGCTCGACCTGGGCTTTACCGCCCGCGCGCCGCGCTGGGCCATCGCCTTTAAGTTCCCGCCCGAGGAGAAGCAGACCATTCTGCGCGAGATTCGCATCCAAGTGGGTCGCACCGGTGTGCTCACGCCGGTCGCGGAGTTCGATCCGGTAACGGTCGCCGGCTCCACCATCGCGCGCGCTACGCTGCACAACATCGACGAGATTCGCCGCAAAAACGTGCGCGAGGGCGACACCATCATCGTTCATAAGGCGGGCGACGTGATCCCCGAGGTTGTGGGCTCGGTGCTCGACAAGCGCCCGGCCGATTCGGTCGACTGGCATATGCCCGAGGTCTGCCCCGTGTGCGGCAGTCCGGTCGTGCATGAGGACGGCGAGGTCGCCTACCGCTGCGTCTCCATCGACTGCCCCGCGCAGCTCAAGGAACGCCTGCTCCACTGGGTGAGCCGCGGCTGCATGGACGTGGACGGCCTGGGTGACGAGATTGTCGACAAGATGATCGCCGCCGGTCTGATCCATGACGTCGCCGACTTTTACCAGCTCACGGTCGACGACATTGCCGGCCTGGACACGGGCCGCGTGTACGCGAGCTCCAACAGCAAAAAGGGCGTTAAGAAGGGCGATCCCATTCCGGTTGGTCTCAAGACGGCCGAGAAGATTATTGCCGAGCTTAACAAGTCCAAGAGCCAGCCGCTCGGTCGCGTGCTGTTTGCCCTGGGTATCCGCCACGTGGGCAAGAGCGTGGGTGAGCTCATCGCTGAGCGATTCTTGTCGATTGACAAGCTCATCTTGGCGAGCGAAGAGGACATCGCCGAGTGCGAGGGTATCGGTCCCAAAATCGCAGCGAGCGTCAAGCGGTTCCTGGCTGTGTCCGAGAACCTTGCCGTGCTGGAACGCCTGCGTCAAGCGGGCCTGTCACTCGAGGTTGACTTGGGCGCCGCACATGCGCAGGCTGCAGCCGATGCCGGCGTAGCAGGCGAGCTCGCCGACGCGCAGCCGCTTGCGGGCCTGACGTTTGTGCTGACCGGTACGCTCGTCAATCGCACGCGCGACGAGGCGGGTGCCGCGCTTAAGGTGCTCGGCGCCAAGGTTTCGGGCAGTGTATCGAAGAAGACGAGCTACCTGGTCGCCGGTCCCAAGGCAGGTTCCAAGCTCACCAAGGCCGAGCAGCTCGGCGTGCCCGTGCTGGACGAGGACGCACTCGAGCAGATCCTTGCGACTGGTGAGGTGCCAGAGGCGTAATGGATATCGAGAACCACAATTACTCGCAGGCGGAAGGGCGCACGAGGCGCTCCCAAACGCAGGCAAAAGAGCACCTGATGGCGCGAATTCGCGTTGCCGAGTGCGAGCGCGCGGCAGGCATATCTCGCGATGCATTTGAGGCGTTGGCCGAGCTAGAAGCGAAGCTCGGTCTAGCCTAGCGACACAGGCACCGTGATCTGCGTGACGTAGGTCGCCGGGTCGTCGCTGATGATGTCGTCGATGAGGGCGATCTCGCGCGAGGGACCGGCGGGGGATAGGTTACGCTCGCGCATGTAATCGAGCAAGCGCTCGTAGCGCAGCGCCGCCTGCCCGTGCGTGCCGCGGAAGCTAATGGTCAAACAGCGTGCGGCGGACCGAACCTCGACGTCCCCCAGGTAATCGTCCGTGTCATCCAGCAGCAGAAAGACCTCGTCGTAGCCATCGAAGTCGCCGGCGGCAAGGCGCTCGGGCGCGATGCCCACGCCCAAGTTGCCGGGAAAGACGAAGGTCTCGTGCTGCCCTTTTTGCAGCTGACGGATCTGCCACTCCAGCGCATAGGCGTCGGTAGGGTTGACGCGTTCACGTAGTACGGCGCATCGAAGCTCGGGTGCCTCGGTCTCGCGGATGGTGTCGAGCTCGGCATTCAAAGCGTCTCGCAACAAGACAAGCCGGTCATCGATCTTGCGCGACACGCGTTCGAGTTCGCGGCGCTTGCGCTCGATGAGCTCCTGCTGCTGGGCCAGTTGCCGCTGCATCAGATTCACGTCGCGCGTGGCGACAAACTCGCGTATCTGCGCCAATGGCAAGTCAAGAACGCGCAGGTTGCTGATGGTGTTGAGGGTGGAGAGCTGTCGCGCTCCATAGTATCGATAGCCGCTTGCGGGGTCGATATGCGCCGGCTCCAGCAAGCCCATCTGCTCGTAATGGCGTAGCGTGCCCACACTCAGGTTAAACAGGCGCGCCACCTCGCCAATGCGGAGCAGGCCGTCGGTATGTTCGTTGGACGTGTCAGTCACGGGATCGCTCCTTTCGGCAGAAAGCGGGACAGGGTTGCTAGGCTTGCGTCGCCCCGCTACGCCACCAGCTTGTCAAAAGTGCCACGTCGGTTGAGTGCCGTAAACGCCACCACACAAATGGCTGCCGAAAGAATCGACCCGCACGGCGAGGCGATGCCCATGGGAAACAGCGTGTCGGAATAGGCGTTCGACAACAACCATGCGCCCGGCACGCGAATGAGCGCGACGGCCAGCACGTTGTGCGCAAAGCCGATGTAGCTCTTGCCGTACGCAGCGAAAAAGCCGCTAAAGCAAATGTGGATGCCGGCGAAGATCGCGTCGAAAATGTAACTGCGCATATAGCCGGTGCCGGCGGCGACCACTGCGGCGTCCTTGGCAAAAAAGCCGAGAAACGCTGGTGCCACCAGCCACATGAGGGCTGTGATCAGGCAGCCGTACACCACCGAGATGGTCATGGCGTCCTTGAGCACCTGACGCGCGCGGTCGCCCTTGCCCGCACCGGCGTTTTGCGCCGTGAGCGCGCTGACGGTGGCGCCCATGGAGCTCGGCACAATGAACAAAAAGCTGATCATCTTCTCGACCAGGCCCACGGCGGCGGCGTCGACCAGTCCGCGGTGGTTGGCGATAACGGTGATGAACATAAACGCCACCTGGATGCAGCCGTCCTGCACGGCCACGGGCACGCCAATCTTAAGGATGCTGCTGAGCACCTCGGGCTGCGGACGCAGGTCGCTACGTTTAACGTGGATGTTTGTGCGGCGGCTCTTGAGCCAGACGAGCGCGAGGGCCACGCTTGCCGTCTGCGCGATCACCGTGCCGAGCGCCGCGCCCACGGGGCCGAGCCCCATGTGGCCAATAAACAGAAAATCGAGCGCGATGTTGATGACGCACGCCACGCCGATCACGTACATGGGCGAGCGCGAATCGCCCAGGCCGCGGAAGATGGCCGAAAGGATGTTGTATGCGGCGATACACGGTATGCCGATAAAGCAGATGCGCAGGTAGGCGGCAGTGCCTTCGACCGCTTCGGCCGGCGTGCCGATGAGTGCCACGATCTGCGGGCACAGTGCGAGCAGAAGCGCGGCCAGTACCACCGAGACGCCCATAAAAAGCGTGATGGTGTTGCCGATGGCGGCCTCGGCGCGGTCGAAGCGTCGCGAGCCCACGGCGTGGCCGACGATGACGGTCGTTCCCATGGCCAGGCCTACGAGCGTCACGGTAATGATGTAAAGCGTCTGCGCGCCGTTGCCCACGGCGGTGATGCCGGCGGCACCGCTAAACTGTCCGATAAAGTACAGGTCGGCCATGCCGTAGAGCATCTGCAAAAAGTACGAGAGCATATAAGGCAGGGCGAAGACCGCGATGGTCTTGAGGACATTACCGCGTGTGAGGTCGTGTTCCATGGGCGGGCACTTTCTGGCTTGGTTCGTTTACGTACCAGTGTAGTGAAAACCCTACAACGATTGTAGAGTCAAGGTTCATGTGCCAGTAGGGAGAAAATTTCTCGCCCACAATCATTTCCATTTGAATACGGTCGCGCGCCGCGCGGGCTTAGCGCCTGCGCCGGCCTTATAGAAATCGATTTCGGAACACTTGACACCATCGCTCGGCGCGCAATAATACGTGCGTTTGCGAACAACGTTTGATGGGGGATGAACCTGCGTGCGCAATCTCAAAATCCTGTTTTCCTACTTGGGGGAATACCGTCGCGACGCCATGCTCGGCGTGCTCTTTGTTACGGCCGAGACGGCGCTCGAGCTGTTTATCCCAGTCATCATGGCCAACATCATCGACGTGGGCGTGCCCGCGGGCGACGTCAACTACATGCTGCTGCAAGGCGCGTGCATGCTGGTGTGCGCGGCGTTTTCGCTGGTACTGGGCCTGGGTTATGCCCGCACGTCCGCTCGCGTGGCCTCGGGTCTGGGCGCCAACCTGCGCGAGGCCGAGTATCGTAAGATTCAGACGCTCGCTTTTGGCAATCTGGACAACTACGACGCCAGCTCGCTCGTCACGCGCATGACCACCGACATCACCGTTATCCAAAACGCCATCGGCAACGGCTTCCGCCCCATGGTGCGTGGACCGGTGACGCTCATCGTCGGCCTGGTCTATGCCCTGGTACTGTCGCGCCCGCTCGCCACGGTCTTCGCGATTATCCTGCCTGTACTGGCGATTGTGCTGGGTGTTATCACCTACCGTGTGAGTCCGCTCTACCGCCAGCTGCAGACCTCGATGGATCACCTCAACGGTGTGGTGCAGGAGGACCTCACTGCCGTGCGCGCCGTCAAGGCGTATGTGCGCGCCGAGCACGAGGAAGCCAAGTTCGATACCGTCAATACCGAGCTCGCGCACACGGCGACGAAGACTTTCGGCAATGCCGTGCTCAACCTGCCGGTGTTTCAGCTGTCGATGTACGTGGCCGCCATCTCCATCCTGTGGATCGGCGGGCGCATGATTATTGCCGGTGAGCTAGGTGTGGGCTCGCTCACGGGCTTTATGAGCTACGTGCTGCTGATCATGAACTCGCTCATGATGATTTCCAACGTGTTTTTGCTGCTCACGCGCGCGCTTGCCAGCGTGGAGCGCATCTCGCGGGTGATCGACGAGCAGTCGCTCATCCAGGCGCCCGCGGCAGACGTGGCTGTGCGCGAGGCCGCCGACGGAAGCATTGAGTTCCGCGACGTGTCGTTTAAGTACCGCGCGGATGCTGCCGAGGACGTGCTCGAGCATATCGACCTTCGCATCGAGTCGGGCTCCACGGTGGGCGTGCTCGGCGGCACGGGCTCGGGCAAGAGCTCGCTCGTGCAGCTCATCGCGCGTCTGTACGACGCGACCGAGGGTGACGTGCTCGTGGGCGGGCGCGACGTGCGTGACTACGACCTGGCCGCCCTGCGCGATGCCGTGGGCATTGTGCTGCAAAAGAACGTGCTGTTTACGGGCACCGTGCGCGAGAACCTGCAGTGGGGCGCGCCCGATGCCACCGACGAGGAGCTGCTACGTGCCTGCCGTGCGGCGTGTGTAGACGAGTTCCTGGACCGCATCGGCGGGCTCGACGGCGAGCTGGGCCAGGGCGGCGCCGGTGTTTCGGGCGGGCAGAAGCAGCGCCTGTGCATCGCGCGCACGCTGCTCAAGCATCCGCGCGTGCTCATTTTTGACGACTCGACCAGTGCGGTCGATATGGCGACCGACGCCAAGATCCGCGAGCATATCGCGCAGATTCCCGATACGACCGTGATCATCATCGCCCAGCGCATCGCGAGCGTGATGGACGCTGATCGCATTGTGGTTCTGGACGACGGGCGTGTTCACGGTGTGGGCACGCATGAGGAACTGCTGGCGGGTGACAACATCTACCAGGAGATTTATGCCTCGCAGATGGAGTTCGCGGGGGATACGACCGCAGATGCCCTGGCCCGAGAAGGGGGTGAGCGCCATGCCTAAAACATCCGCTCAGGCCCGCCCGGCCAATCTAGGGCAGACGCTCCGCCGCCTGCTCAGCTATATGGGCCACGCCAAGTTCTCGCTGCTTGCGGTAGGTGTGCTCGCTTCTATCGCCGCCATCGCGAGCCTTGCCGGCACCTATATGGTGCGCCCCATCGTCAACGGCCTGGCTACGGGCGGGGAGGAGCTGCTCGCCAAGCAGGTTCTCTTTACGGCTGCCATCTATGCCGCGGGCGTGCTGTCGGCCCTGGGCTACTCGCAGATCATGGTGCGCGCAGCCCAGTGCGTGGTGTCCGACATTCGCCGCGACCTGTTCGCGCACATCCAGACGCTGCCGCTCAGCTACTTCGACGGCACGCGCTCGGGCGACATCATGAGCTTTTTCACCAACGACGTCGACACGGTCTCCGAGGCGCTCAACAACAGCTTTGCCAACGTGATCCAGGCGACAATCCAGGTGATCGGCACCACGGCTATGCTCATCATCCTCAATTGGCAGCTCACGATCATCACGCTCGTGTGCGATGCGGCCATCGTGCTGTATGCGCGCTACTCGGGTATTCGATCCAAGCGTTTCTTTGCCGCCCAGCAGGCATCGCTCGGCGACCTAGACGGATATGTCGAGGAGATGGTGTCGGGTCAAAAGGTCATCAAGGTCTTCAACCACGAGCAGGCCAACGTTGCCGGTTTTGACGCGCGCAACCATGAGCTGCGCCGCACCGGTGGCGCCGCGCAGGCCTACGCCAACTCGATGGTGCCCATGACCGTGGTGATCGGGTATGCCAACTACGCCATCGTTGCGGTGGCGGGCGGCATGCTCTGCATCAACGGCCTGGCCGACGTGGGAGCGCTCGCGAGCTACCTGGTCTTTGTGCGCCAGGCGGCCATGCCCATCAACCAGTTTACGCAGCTGGGCAACTTCTTGCTCAACGCGCTGGCCGGTGCCGAGCGCCTGTTTGCCGCGATGGACCTTGAGCCCGAGGTGGACGAGGGCTGCGTGGAGCTGGTGCAGACGGGCGAGTCCGCGTGGGCGTGGAAGATTCCCGAGGGCCGTGGCGTGGGCGCGTACGGGCATCTGCACGACGTGGCCTCGGTCGACGATGCGGGTCGCGCGGTGGCTGCCGACGGCACCGAACTTGTGACCGGGTTGGTGCCGCTTGCCGGCGACGTACGCTTCCATGCCGTGGACTTTTCCTATGTGCTGGGCACGCGCGTGCTCACGGACCTCAATCTGTTTGCCAAGCCGGGGCAAAAGATCGCCTTTGTGGGTTCGACGGGCGCCGGAAAGACGACCATCACCAACCTTATCAACCGCTTCTACGAGGTCGATGACGGCGAGATCACGTACGACGGCATCGACGTCAAGCATATCGCCAAGGCCAGCCTGCGCGGGTCGCTCGGCATTGTGCTGCAGGATACGCACCTGTTTAGCGGCACCATTGCGCAGAATATCCGCTTTGGCAAGCTCGACGCGACCGACGAGGAGGTTCGTGCTGCCGCCGAGGCCGCCTGCGCCGACTCGTTTATCCGCCGCCTGCCACAAGGCTACGACACGCCGGTCACGGCGGACGGCGCCAACCTGTCACAGGGCCAACGCCAGCTGCTCGCCATCGCGCGTGTGGCCGTGGCCGATCCGCCGGTACTCATTCTGGACGAGGCTACGAGCTCCATTGACACGCGTACCGAAAAGCTCATCGAGCGCGGCATGGACCGCATCATGCGCGGCCGTACCACGTTTATGATCGCGCACCGCCTGTCCACCGTCCGCGACGCCGACGCGATCATGGTCCTCGAACACGGCCGCATCATCGAACGCGGCACCCACGAAGAGTTGCTCGCCCAGCACGGCGAGTACTGGCAGCTGGCGCACGGCTTAAAAGAGCTGGATTAACCCGTTCGGGCACGGTGCTTTGGCCCTCCATGCTCCTCACCCCGCCTCAAACCGTCCCAACATTCGACGTTTTTCTCGATTTTGAGAAAAAGCATCGGGTAGCGCGCAGAGATGTGGTGTAAGAGGCGGGGCATGCCCCGCCTCTTCTCTT
>NZ_JADNOH010000098.1 GCF_015557435.1 Collinsella aerofaciens | reverse complement strand
AGAAGAGGCGGGGCATGCCCCGCCTCTTACACCACATCTCTGCGCGCTACCCCTGCCAACCACCAAAGCGGCCAACTCAGCTGGATTAGAGCCTGCTGGGGCGAATTTTAATGTACACACTCTAGATTATGTACATTATCTTCTTGCACATAAACGCTATTCGCTTAGCAACAGTACTCATATTTGGCATTTTTTGCCCACTGCCATATAACTAACCCCCTATAGCAAGCAAAAAACAAGCCGCAACTCATTGCTGCGGCCTGCTAGGAAGCTAAAAGGAAGTTAGGCGCTGTAACCCATCGCCTGCAGCACAAACATGACGACCGTCAGCACCGTAATCACGCCGATGGTCGCCCACGTGAGCACGTTCCACACGCGGCCGTTGCGGTTGGCGCCCATAATGTGACGGTCGGCGGCAATAACCACCTGGAACACCAAAACCACGGGCAGTAGCACACCATTGATAACCTGCGAGGTCATCATAATCTGGAACAAGTCGACACCGGGCATAAGCACCAGCACGGCCGAGATACCGATAATGGCTGTAATGATACCACGGTAGACCGGAGCCTCGTCCCAGCTGCGGTCGGCGCCGCGCTCCCAACCAAAAGCCTCGCAGATGGCGCTGGACGTAACGCCCGGCAGCACGCAGGCAGCCAAGAAGCTCGCGGCGACCAGGCCCGAGGCGAACAGCACCGTGGACCACTGACCCGCGATAGGTTCCAGCGCACGGGCGGCGTCGGCAGCGTCGCTAATCTGGATACCCGCCGGGAACAGCACCGTGCCGGTCGTGATGATAATGAAGCCGGCGATGATATCGGCAGCGATCGAGCCGCTTACGGTATCGATACGCTGCAGCACGATATCGTCCTCGCCCGCATTCTTATCGACCACGTTATTCTGCGCCAGGAAGATCATCCACGGCGCAATGGTAGTACCAATCGTTGCAACCACGAGCGACACGTAGTTGGGATCATTTTGAATGTTGGGGACGACCAAGTCGACCGCGACCTCGCCCCAATTGGGGCCAGCCATAAACGCGGCGACAATGTAGGTCACAAACACGCAGCTCACCAGCAGCAAAATCTTCTCGATACGCTGGAAACTGCCCGACATGGTAAGCATCCACACCAGCAGCGCCACGAGCGGCACCGAGATGCTCGCCGGAACGCCAAAGAGGGCAAGACCGCTCGCAATTCCCGCAAACTCCGAGATAGTCACGGCCGTGTTGGCGATCAACAGCGCCGCCATGGCCAGCACGCTCTTGCGCACGCCGAAGCGCTCGCGGATGAGCGAAGCCAGGCCCTTACCCGTGACACAACCGCAACGCGCCGCAGTCTCCTGCGTCACGATAAGCAGCACGGTCATGACGGGGAGCATCCAGAGCATCTTGTAGCCATAGCTGGCGCCCGCGCTGGAATACGTGGCGATGCCGCCAGCGTCATTGCCCGAAAGCGCCGCCAGCAGACCAGGGCCCATAGCGCCAAAGATGGCGGCAATGGTCAGCTTTTGCTTGGTGCTCGGCTTTTGCTTCGTGTTTTGCACGCGACCACCTATCCCATGACCGACATGGTGAGCAGCACCGCAGCGGCGCAGTACGCTACGCACGAGATCATGACGGCAATAACGTTCATGGCGGTGCCCGACGTGTTGAGGTCATGCTCATCGCGCCAGAACAGCACCATCAGATAAATCACGGCACTCATGTTGCTAACCAGGCAGATAATAGCCGCAATGTTAAAGCA
The DNA here is from genome assembly GCF_015557435.1 of Collinsella aerofaciens. Lineage (GTDB taxonomy): Bacteria > Actinomycetota > Coriobacteriia > Coriobacteriales > Coriobacteriaceae > Collinsella > Collinsella aerofaciens_Z. The sequence continues at coordinate 9,081 of NZ_JADNOH010000098.1, read as the reverse complement.
TCCGGTAAAGAGCAGCTCCTCGAACATGGGAGCATCGGGGAAAGCGGCGGTGCGCACCAGCTGCGCGCACAGGTAGGTCACGAGCGACAGGATCAGGCCCATCCCCGTGCTCTGGAAGAAGAATCCCAGGTACGGTTTGGGCTCATCGTCGTGGCCGTCGTACTCGAGGAAGTAGTTCTTGACGAACGACACCATGCGCGAGGCGGCCAGCAGCACGAGCGGCATGGCGCACATGGGAAACACCACCAGGTGCGCGGAGCCGAGCGCCGTCCCCAGTACCGTTGCCATGATGCACGAGGCAATGCCCCACACGACAACCCAGTACTGGCGATGCACAAACCAGCTGAGCACGTTCGTCGAGTCGTCCGATGCGCTGTCGCCCGAGCCGATGCCGGCGATCTGCAGGTCTTCCTGATGCTCCTCGGCGATAACGTCCATGGCGTCGTCGAAGGTCACGATGCCCAGGATATGACGGTTCTCGTCGCAGACGGGAATGGCGACCAGGTCGTACTTGGTCATCTCGTCCGTTACGTCTTCCTGGTCCTCGTCGGGCGACACATAGACCAGGTCGCGATAGGCGAGCTGCCCCAGCGTGGCGTCGCGGTCGGCCACAATCAGCGTGCGCAGCGAAAGCACGCCCGTCAGCATACCGCTCGGATCCTCGGTGTAGACGTAGTAGACGCTCTCGAAGTCCTCGTCGAGTTTGCGAATCGCCTCGATGGCGTCGCCGACCGTCGCCGTGGCGGGCAGCGAGACAAACTCCGAGGTCATGATGCGGCCGGCGGTGTTGTCCTCGTAGCCCAGCAGGTTTCGAATCGCCTTCTCCTCCTTGACGCCCATCAGGCGCAGAAGCTTTTCGGCCTTCTCGTAGCTGAGCTCGTCGATCAGGTCGGCAGCGTCGTCCGGGTCCATCATGGCCAGCATCGACGATGCGTCCGTGTCGGACAGGCCTTCGAGCATCTCGGTCATAAGCTCGTCGTCATCGAACTCCGAGATGGCCTCGGCGGCCTGGGCGGTGTCGAGCTGCGCGAACACCTGTGCGCGCAGACGCGGGTCGAGCTGCTCGATAATGTCGGCGATGTCGGCGGGGTGTAGCTCGCCGAGCGTCTTGTGCGACACCGAGAGCTGAATGTTCTTGGTCGAGCGGTCAAGCAGGTCCATGTAGGACCAGGCGATGATGTCCTCGCTGAGCGGCTTGCCCAGATGCTTCATAAAGCCCTCGACGACATGCTCGAGCGCGGGGCTAATCGCGCGCAGCAGGCCGCGGGCACCGACCTCGGCACCCAGCAGACGTAGCTGGTTTTCGCCCGACATGGAGAACTTGATGTCGTTTACGCGCACGACCTTCATGCCCTGCGTATCGACGATCTGTTTGTTGAGCACGTCACGCGCGAGCAGCAGCTCGGTCGGCTGCAGGTAGGAAAAGCGGATATTAGTGGCAGACGTATTGAGGTACACGCCCGTCTCGTCGATACGGTCGACCCACTTGCGCCAGCTGATCATAAACGGCGTCTTGCCGGGACCGCGAAACGCGAGCGACGTCACGTGCGGAAAAACTTCGCCGGTAGCAATGCCAAAATCGTTCACCACGCCGAGCTTCTCGCCATCGACGTCCAGAACCGGCAATTTGAGCATCTCACTCAGATAATTCACTGGTGCTCCCCATCATTATTCCTGCGGACCGCGGCCGGGCGGCGCGCCATCCGTGGACTTCTGGATATGTATACGCATGCGCGGGCGGCACGCCGCTCGACGCTTACACCCCGTGCATGCGCAAAAAGCACCTGCATGGGGTCATCGACTGTATGGTCGAGGTTTGGATTTCACCTGCAACCTTTCTCTTGACCCTCATTAACCGCAGTAACTATAGCATCAGCATCGTGCTGCGGCACCGAGTTTATGCGCTGCACATTGCAGGCATACCAAACGCTAACGTATCCGTGACATAGTCGTTGGGGACTACTCCGTGGTGTCGTCGTCCTCGGCGAGTTGGGGGAACACGGCGTTCTTGGGCATCGTGACCTTCGTCAGCGAGGTGAGCTTTTTGCTGAGCGACGTGTCCGTCTTGACCAAGTCGCTCAGCGTCACGATCTTGTAGCCGTCTGCAACGAGGCCGTCGATAATCTGCGGCAGTGCCTCGAGCGTCTGCTCGGCGCACTCATCGCTATCGGTAAGCAGCACGATATTGCCCGGCGTCACCGAGTCGAGCACCGTCGAGACCTGTTCGTCGGCACCATTGAGCAACCAGTCGCCCGAGTCGATATTCCACGAGACCACGGCAGACACCAAGTCCATCGAGTCAATCCAATTTTGCTCGTCAAAAGCGGCGTAGGGAGCGCGCAGCAGCATCGTCTTTACACCGGTCGCAGACTTAATGGCATCGGTGCCCTTCGAGATCTGCTTGCGCACCGTCTCGCGATCCTCGCCCTTGAGCGAATCATCGCTATAGCTATTGGAGCCGACTTCGCACCCGGCGTCGACAATCGCCTTAGCCGTGGCGGGCGAGGCCTCGGCGGCATCGCCCGAAAGGAAGAACGTGGCGCTCACGCCCTTCTCCTTGAGCACCTGCAAAATCTGCTTGGTGGCGCCGCTCGGCCCCTCATCAAACGTCAGCGCCACGTACTTTTCGTTGCCCTTGGGCGCCACGCTGGCGCAGGCAACCACGCAATCGGTCGCGGGCACAACCTCGCCACGGTCCTGCGTCTTGCCCGATTGCTCGCCGACCCACACCTCGGAGCGACCCTGGACGCCCCATGTCTGCACATACTCGATGGCGCCCGTGCCCTCGACCTTCAGTTTGGGCTCGATGGTCGTGGCCTGCACCTCGTGCTTCTCATAGATGTTGCGGCCGTCTTTGACCGTCACCTTCTCGCCGCCGGTAAGCTCGCGGCTGTCCCATTTGCCCTGCTTTACACGCTTGCCGTCAACCTTCACCGACAGCTTTTCGCCCCCGTGGCGCTTGAGCACGCTGTCGTCGACGGCCAACAAGTCGCCCGCGTCATAGGTGTCGGTCAACTCCTGGTCATCGATAAGATTTTGCAGCGTAGAACCCACGCGCACCGCGGTCTTTTGTCCGTTGAGCTCCACGTCCACGCTGCGGTTGACGTAGCCCACGACGGCAGCGATAAACAGCACGAGCGCGCAGCCCACGGCGATGAGCGCATAGGGCAGACGGGATGGACGGCGGGGCGAGCGCCCGTTGCCAATGCGCGCGCTGCGGTCGCTAAAACCGCGGCTATGGTTGAGGTACATCGCGCCGGGCTTACGGCGGCGTTTGCGCTGGCCGCTGGGCAGCTGTCCCAGGTCGCGGCGCGCCGTCGGACGCGCACCGGAGTGCCCGTTTAAGTTGGATCCGTTTTGGCGCATGTGCCCTCCCCCATAAACACAGCGAGCCGGAGCAACATGTCTCCGGCTCGCCCCCCATCATTTGGTACGTCGCTATTTGCTAGCTTTTGACGAGCCACCGCTCGCCTTTTGGTATTCGTCCTTAAAGGCCCTGAACATGCCGCGCGTCTTGCCGAGCTGCTTGCCCAGCGCGCGACTGCCCTTGTCCACGGCGACCGATCCCTTGTCATCGAGCACCTTGGCGCCCTTTTTGACCTTATCGCCCACCACGGCACTGGCCTCGGCAGCCTTGGCGGCCGCGCCGCCCGAATACCCGAGTGTCTTGACCTCGTCCGAAACGATCATCGCGCCGTTCTCGTAGCCGCGCAGCATCGTCGGCGGCACCTGTGTGTCACCGACAAGCACGCTCGAAGCGGCACCGGCGGTCACATAGAACATCTGGACGATGCCCGAGCGCGGCTTGAACTCCACGTCCGAACAATAGCCCACGACATCGCCCGATTCCGTGCGCACGTCCATACCAACCCAGATGATGCAATCGTCCAGGTTAATGTCGAGGCGCTTGGCCGCAGCGGCATCGTAGGTGTCCTTGGCGTCATCCACCGCGATGGCGCCCTCATAGACGCCGATGGCATCGAGCGCCACAAATCGGTCGGGTCGCTCGATCATGCCCGCAATGTCGGACTGGCGAACCATAAAGCCCACCACGCGCGTACCGCCCGGAGTAAAGACCGGAAAGTGTATCTTTCCGAGCTTTTTAGGGCTGCGCGGCGTGCCGTCCTTTTTGGTGCGCTTGTCCTCGGTGGGCTTGCGATAGATCTTGGCGCCGACAAAATCCCCGGCGCGCATTATGCCTCGGTCGAGGGCTCCGCAGCCTCGGTGTCGGCCTCGGCGGCGTTCTCGACCACGACGTCGGCAGCGGGCGTCACGTTGCCGCCCGAGATGGCGTCGTTGAGCTGCTCACGCAGCTGATCCATACGCTCGCGGGCCAGATCGACCTTGGCGCGCAGGTCATCGGTCTTGGCATCGACCATCGGGCCGAAGTCGTTGACCGCGGCGCGGGCCTCCTCGGCACCGTGCTCGTAGGTATCGCGCATGTTATCCCAAGCGTCGTTGGCGATATCGGCAGCCATGGCGCGGGTCTCGGCACCCGAGCGCGGGGCCAGAGCAACGCCGATGATAGCGCCGGCGGCGACACCAAAGAGTGCACCGGAGACAAAGCTAAAAGTCTTACCCATGATCATTCCTCTCCTGCGGGCACGTCGGCGCCCACCGTTTGAATGCTGTCCATTATACCCGCAGCGCAACACTTACCGCCCCGCTCATCTGCATACGGCAAAGGCGCAGGTACATGATGGTGTTGAGCGAGCAAACCTACTCCTGCGGCATGGCGGGCATGGCAACAGTGGCAGCCGGATCCTCGCCGGCACCGTCTACGAGCGGCAGCGCGCTTTCATGCGCCGACCCAGTCGGAGCCGTTGCCGCGCCGCCGAAGACGGCCGCGGAGGCCTCGTGGTTCTCGACAACCGCGCCCTCGGTATCAATCGCTACCTGGGGCTCGTCTTCAAAGTTGGGGACGCCCTGGGGCTCAGCTGCCGGCTCGGCGGCCGCATCGACAACGGAATCGACGTCGGCGTCGGCAGGAACGTCGTCCTCGGCCGCATCGTCGGCCACGTCCTCACCGTTCGCGGCGGCGACGGCCTCGTGCGGATCCTTGCCCTCGGCCTCGGCGCGCATGCCCAAAACCAGGTTGCGCAGGCCCGCGACCGTGCCGTCCACGTCGGGGGCGGGCTGGTCGGCGTGCAGGTAAGCCCAATCCATCATGAAGGTGGCAGACGACAGCGCACCGATGGCCAGCGCATCGTCGGGACACGAAAGCTCAATCTCAAAGACACGCTCGTCATGCTCGCTCACGCGGGTGCGGCCGCACGAGATATTGCCGGCAAGGCCGGTCTCGTTCATGAGCTCGACCGACACGTGCTCCAGCAGGTGGCAGAGCTCGGTCTGGCCCATGCAATCCTGGAACTCGCGACCGGAATCGCCCAGACACAGATGCTTGGCAATCGCCGGCACCAGATAGTACACGCGCGCCGTGGCCTCGATATCCTCCGAGGTCATGAGCGGCATGCCGGGGTTCACCAGCACGTGCGCGCAAATCTTGTCCTCGCTGACGGTGACCTTCAGGATGTTGAACAGGCCTGCCATAACTCTCTCCTACTCGCCCTTGTCCTACTCGTCGCCGTCGTGCGGAATCGCAGCATCCGCACCCGACGCCGTCGGCTCGTCCGCCGCGGACTCGGAATCCTTCTTATCGGTTTCGGCCGGAGCGATCACGCGAATGAGCGAGATGCGCTGGCCACGCATCGACTGCACCTTAAACTTGTACCCCGCAACCTCAAACACCTCTCCGATGTCGGGCACCGAGTCGCAAAGCTCCAAAATCCAGCCGGCGATGGTCTCATAATCATCGCTTTCCTCGAGCGGCCATCCAAGCTCAATCGCATCATCGCACGAAAAACGCCCATCGACGAGCCACTCGCGGCGCGAGAGGCGCGTGAGGTACTTGTTATCGGGGTCGAACTCGTCCTCGATCTCGCCCACGATCTCTTCGACGATGTCCTCGATGGTGATGATGCCGGCCGTGCCGCCGTACTCGTCCACGACCACCACGATCTGGTCGTGCGAGGTCTGCATCTCGGACAGCAGCGGCAGGATGTCCTTGGTATCGGGCACAAAGGCGGCGTCACGCAAAAAGTCGGCGATGGGCTGGTCGCCCTTGCCGTCGAGCGCAGGCTGGATCAAATCCTTGATGTGCGCGATGCCCACCACGTTGTCGGGATCCTCGTGGTAGACGGGGATGCGGCTAAAGCCGGTCTGTCGCATGGTGGACAGCACGTCGGCGACCGTCTCGTCATCCTCGCACATGGTGGTGTCCACACGCGGCACCATGACCTCGCGGGCAACGGTGTCGCCCAGGTCGAAGATCTCGTGGATCATGCGCTTTTCCTCGTCGAGCAGGTCGTCCTGCTCCGAGACCATGTACTTGATCTCTTCCTCCGAGACGTTCTGGCGGTCGTCAGCGCTCTTGATGCGCAGGATGCGAGCCAAGCCGTCGGAGCAGGCGCCGGTCAGCCACACAAGCGGGCGGGCAATCTTTTGGAACACGGAGAGCGGCCCCACGACCTGCTTGGACACGCCCTCGGCGTTGGCCAGGCCGATGCGCTTGGGCACGAGCTCGCCGATCACGATGGACACGAAGGCGACGGCGACGGTAATGATGACCGGCGCCAGACCGCGCGCGATGGCGGAGAGCGGCGCGATGCCAAAGCTCATGAGCCACGTGGCGAGCGGGTCGGACAGGCTCGTCGAGGCGACGGCAGACGAGGCGAAGCCCACGAGCGTGATGGCGACCTGAATGGTGGCCAGCAGCTGGTCGGAATCGGCGGCAAGCTTAATGGCGCGCTCGGCGCGCTTGTCGCCCTCCTCGGCCTCGTGCTCCAGCACGGCGCGCTTGGCCGTGGTGAGCGCCATCTCGGACATAGAGAAGTAGCCGTTGATGAGCGTTAAAACGAGCGTGGTAATAAGAGAGATGGTTATGTCCATCGGGAGTTTCTCGAACCTCCAAGTTCGGGACGTTGGCAGGAGACGTAGATGGCGGATAGGGCAGTTGCGCCCGACGGCCACCTGGGTGGATCCGCGGGCACAGGCTCGGTCGTTAGATTACGAAGAGGATCACCGCCATGAACTGGAAGATGCTACCGGCGAGCACCCACAGGTGAAACACGCTGTGCAGGTAGCGCACGTTTTTGGCGATGTAGAACGGCACGCCCACGGTGTAGCAAACGCCGCCGACGGCGAGCAGCGCCAACGCGACGGGATTCAGCAGCGCCACGAGCGCAGGCAGCTTAAAGACGACGAGCCAGCCCATCAGCAGGTAGACCAGGCCGCTTACCCAGTGCGGCTGACGCTCGCGCAAAAAGCACTCGAGCGCGATGCCAATGATGGCGATGGCCCATACGGCAAAGAACGGCGCGGCACCGCCGTCGTTTGCCAACGTGATGAGGCAAAACGGGGTATAGCTGCCCGCAATGAGCAGATAGATGCAGCTGTGGTCGATGATGCGGAATACGCGCTTGGCACCTGCGGGCTGAATCGCGTGATAGAGCGTGGAGGCCAGGTATTCGAGGATGATGCTGACGCCGTAGACGATCGCCGCGGCCATGTGGGCCGGACCGCCACCGTGCAGGGCGGCGAATACGATCAAAAGTACGAGGCCTGCGATGCCCAGCAGGCAGCCGACACCATGGGTGACGGAGTTCATGATCTCCTCGCCCACCGTGTACTGCGGAACGGCCGCGGCCTTAGGTCGCGGCTTGGAACTGTCGCTCGAATCGGACATGCCGGTTACATCCTCCAACATAAATAGTTCTCAACACTATATCAAAGCGTCTGGGTACGTGCGAAATTTGCACTATACGTGACCTTTTGTTTACCCACTCTTTGCTTGTTGACGCATCAACGGCGAACATCCATAATGCGCTTGCAATAAATGTTGACATATAAACATCTTATAGGAGAGCGATTATGGCTCATAATACACGCCCCCACCGAGGGCTCAAGATCGGCCTGGCCGTTGCCGCGGTGCTCGTTGTCGCCCTATTGGGGTTTGCCGGCAACTTCTTGTTCGACTTTGCCCTGAACCCCCAAGCGCCGTACACCATGAAGATGATGCAGGACGGAAAGGACGCCGGAAAGGGCGAGCAGATGGATGCCGAGGAGACCGAGGCACGGGCGTGGTTTAAAGAGAACCGCGAGAGCAGCAGCCTCACCGCGGATGACGGGACCGAGCTTGCCGCTTGGTATTTCGCTGCACCGGAGAGCACTCACGATTATGCTGTCTGCCTGCACGGATACACCAACGAGCCCATCGGCATGGCACGATACGTCAAGCGCCTCCACGACCGCGGCATGAACGTGCTCGCGCCCGCCGCCCGTGCCCACGAGCGCTCCGGCGGCGACTACATCGGCATGGGCTGGCCCGAGCGACTCGATGTCGTCGCATGGATTGAGCGGATTGTTCAGGCAGATCCCGAGGCGCGCATCCTGGTCTTTGGCGAGTCGATGGGCGCGGCGACCGCCATGAACGTGGCAGGGGAATCTCTGCCCGCAAACGTGAAGTGCATTATCGAGGACTGCGGCTATACGAGTGTCTGGGACGAGTTTTCCCTGCAGCTTAAAGACGTGTTCGGCCTGCCTAGTTTTCCCTTGCTCGATGTAGCCAACCTGGTGTGCAACGTGCGCGCGGGCTACGACTTTCATAAAGCGAGCAGCGTGGAGCAGCTCAAGCACGCAACGGTCCCCATGCTCTTTATCCACGGCGACCAGGACACCTTTGTGCCGTACAGCATGCTCGACCAAAACTACGAGGCGTGCGCCAGCAAGGTCAAGCAAAAGCTCACCGTCCACGGCGCCGCCCACGCCAAGAGCGCACAGGTCGACCCCGAGCTCTACTGGAACACGGTCAACGACTTCCTCGACGAGAATTATTAGGCAAAAAGCGGCGTCTGGAGACTTATCTAACCCCCTCTTTTCGGAAGTATGCGGCAAAATCTGGAACTGCCAACCAGACCGCTGTTTTACCAACAATTTATCTGGGGTTTTGTTGCCAAAAAACGTCGTGTGGGTAGCGCGCAGAGATGTGGTGTAAGAGGCGGGGCATGCCCCGCCTCTTCTCTT
>NZ_JADNOH010000012.1 GCF_015557435.1 Collinsella aerofaciens | reverse complement strand
CCTGCTCGCACGGAGAGCACATTAAGTGCTCTCCGGCTCGTGCGGAACTCGCGATGAACCTTACATTCCGCGCCGCCCGGGCAGACGCCTTGTTGTTGAAGCACGGCTTGTCGTGGGGAGTATTCGGAGTGTCTCTGGTTGAATCGGGCTCTTGCCTTGAAGACTCTGATTTCTAATATAGAGAAAACCCGGGTAGCAAGTTGTTTGGCTACCCGGGTTTTACTTTGTCGATATGTTCGACTGGGTGCTAGTGGGTCTTGCGACGTTTGATTAGCATGATGAGGGCTATCACTACGAGCGTTGCGCCCGCTGCAGCTGCGGTGGCGACCATGGCGAACGTTTGGTCGCCGGTGTTTGCGAGGTTCTTCGCTGTGGTCGTAGTCTTGACCTTGGTGTCGGTCTTAGCTCCGTTGTCGGACTTGGGCTTGTCCGGGTTCGTCGGGGTCTCAGGAGTCTCGGGGTCCTTTGAGCCTTCGGAATCGGTTGGGCCGGCGGTGTTTACCAGCGTATGGTCCAGGAACTTCTTGGCGCCCGCACTTGCCTGTGAGAACAGGCGGCGCGTGCGGATCGGGGTGGCGTTCACCGTTGTGGGCGCCGTCTCCTCGGCCTCGATATTCACGAGCGTCGTGCCGGTGTCGAGGCCCACGTCGTTGTATCCCACGTGGCAGTAATACTGCGCACCGTCATCGTCTGCGGTCAGGTCAATCTCGAGTTTTGAGGCCGTTCCAGCCGCGAGGTTGCCATCGGCACCCACGAGCTTAAACTCTGTCTCGCCGCGGCCCTTGCGGTACCACATATAGGTCGGTGCCAGCCCTGTTTCGCTATCGTCGGCACCGAGTTGCTTCACATGGCCAATCGCCGAGAGCGTCAGGTGGCTTCCCGCCGTGCGCTCAACCGAAGAGTCGTATCCAAGATCCGACCCCTCCGCAGCATCCGCCGCAGGTCCGCTCACGGTCATCGTCATGCCATCGGGCATGGTCTTGACCGTGATGATTGCCGAGCGAATACCTGTTTCGGTCGTGGATCCATTCTTAACGGCGGCGATGGCGAATCGATACTCCGTATTGGGCTGCAGCCCATCCCACTTGAGCGAGGTCTGCGTGTTGTCGGCAATCTTCCAGCTATTGACGACCGCATCCGCCGCATTGCTCTGCAGCATGCCCACGCCGTAGCTAAAGCCACTCTTGTTTGCGAGTACATCGTCCCAGCTAAACGTAACGCTGGTCGAATCGACGGCGTTTGCCGTAAAGCCCGTCACGGCCGGCGCGTCGGGCATCTCGACGTCCTTAACCTCATAGCCCACGATCCAGAACTGGTCGGTGTCCTTGGTGCCGAGCTTGTCGCCCGAGTCTGCCTCGAACTTGTCGACATCCACCGCGTTGACGCCCAGGCGCCACGCAAAGCCGTACTTATCCTTCGCGGCCTCGGGCAGGTTGTCGACGGTGCCGCCGTATTCGGTCGATTCACTCGAGGAGTTACCCGTAGTAAAGCCGGCGTTGGCACCAAAGCACAGGCCGCCAAATAACTCGTGCTTTGCAAGCTTCGCGCCCATGACAACGCTGCCGTTCAGCGTAAAGCCGTACTCAAACTCCTGCTCCTCGCCCTCCTCGACTTCGATGGTCTGCTCAATACTCGCTCCCGACTGCGCGACGGCGCCGTTAAACCCATCGTGCGTGTAGGCGCGCGTCACGCCGGGCTTGCCCAGACCAAAGGAATCTTGCACGGGAGTCGTGCCGTTGAGCGCCGTGTAATAGCTGTCGGGTTCTCCCGACCGGTTGGTCAAAAAGTAGCTGAGCGGCGTCATGTTGTGCTGTTTGGCAATGCGGTCATAGGCCTCGACATTAACGACCGAGGTCTGCGCGCCGAGCGACACGGGCGCCGCCATCACGCCCTTGCCACCAGTTTCCTCATTTTCGATCTCGTACTCGTAATAGACCATCGGAATCGTGTAGAGCACGGCCTTGTCGCCTTCGCCGGCATGCGACTCATAACTTACGCTGGCGCTCACTGTGCGCTCGCTCCGGTAGTCATAGCATCCCTCGGCGGCAAAATCGACTGAAGCATTAATCGCCACCAGGGGCGGACCGGTCTGTACCTCGACGGCAACGCCCAACTCGGCACCGATGGTATAGCCCTGGGTTTCCCCCGTGCCCTTTCCCTCTCCGTATGACGTACCACCCAGCACCAGATAGCCGTATGCCTGCTCCAGGTCCTCAACATAGGGCGCATCCTGCAGCACGGCAAGCACGCGCGGGTTGGTATAGACCTTATAGCGGTCCTTGTACGTGATCTTGACGCTGTCGTTGTCGACATCGGGCAGCGCGAGCGAGATAAACGTGCCGTAGGTAGTGCCGCGACGGTTGCTCTCGCTAATCACCTGCTCCTCGCCGCGGCGTACCTTTCCGTTCTCGTCGAGCGAAAAATGCGAGGCGGTCATCCAATAGTAATCATCGTTCTTGCGCAGGTCCTCGTCGCGGTGCTTGCCCACTACGGCGATAAAGCTCTCGTTATAGCGGTCCGAACCCGAGACGCTGCCCGCCTTAACGTCGCTGATCCACACCTGCTCGATACCCTTGTGGTCATGCTTGTTGCTACTGTTGTATTGCTGGCCGCTCATGCTCATGGTTCCGACCATGGAACCCAAGCCCTGGGCCCCGCTCTGCGCCGTGTTGCAGGCAAAGTCGCGGAACACATCGCCGCCCACGAGCACCTCGTCGACCGCCGGCTGCTCAGACAGACCGTCAAGGTTGGCAGTGGCAAGGGCAATAGGCGCCAAGGTGCACGGATAGCGCTTATCCTGAGCACTATCCTTCCATGCGCTGCTGGGCACATGCATCAGTCCATAGGAGGCAAGGAGCCCGTCTCTGTATTCCTTGCAATCGGATAGTTTGAACTCGCCAGACTCCGAGTCAAAATACGCGTAGCGGTACAGCGCGCCGTACAGTCCCTTGCTGCCGTCATAGGCGTCGTAATCAAAAGCGCTGCGTTGCCAGTCATAGCCCGCAAGAATAAGGCCCGTGACGGTTTCACCCGTCTTCTTTCCTTCTTCATCGTAGGCGGCAAACGTGCCGAACGTCGCATTCGCAGCGACCATGGTCTTGCCGTTCGAGGAGAGGGAGATTGCGCCCGCGTCACCCAGAGCATCGACATGGACGAGTGCACCCTTGGATGCATCCCACGAGAACAGCTCGCAATGCGTCGACTTGGCGATATTCTTCTTGCCGTAGGGTGCCGAGACCACGATGGCGAGGTCATCGCAAAAATCCCGGTCGAGGTCTCCGGCAGCCAGCGAAACGACAGGAGCTGACTGCAGCTGCGTCCAAGAGTCGTTCCCGCCCTCGTTGTGCGTGGTGTAGTCCGCGGCGTTACCGGCGTCGATTTTGACGACACTCTGCCTCCAGTTGCCGCCCTCCAGGTCGTACATATCGACTACAGCCTTACGCACGCCGCTCTCGTCGACATAGCAGCCCGCATAGACAAAAAGCTCGTCCACGCCGTCACCATCGACATCGCCCGCCTCGACATCAAAGACGGCGTCGTGCTCTTGCAGGTAGCCGGCGTTCAGATACTTAAAACGGCCTCCGTCCATCATATTGGTGTTGACCGTCACCGGCAGGCGCGTATCAAGGCTGCGCGTGCGCCCGTTGCTAAACGAATAGAGGACCAGCTCAACCTTTCCGGCGTACGACTTGCCGTCGATCGTCGTGGACGAGCTGTCACCATAGGCGCGAAGCTCGGCAACGCGGCTCTTTTTGCCCGTGGTGGCATCGCTGCAGAACTCAACGCTTGTGGCGTGAATGCCCGAGAAGCCGTTGTTGTCGTTGGCGAGCACTGTTGAGGACTCATTGTTGCTCAGATACGACCAGGTGCCGCCGCCATAATCGCTGTGCTTGTAGAGGTCGCTGTTCGTATCGAAATTGTTGACGTTTTGCCAGAACTTTGCGGCGCCCCACACACTTCCATAGCCATCGGTGAGTTTGCTGCTGCCGCCAATATCGCCGCGCTCGACGTTCTCGAGCTTGTCGCGCAGAGTGTAGCGATTGCCATGGCTGCCGTTAGCTGCCATATAGACCTCGCTGCGCGTGGCAAACGTCGTGGGGGTATCGGTGGAATAGGGGCCAACGGTATCGGCCGGAATGTCCTCGCTCGTGCCCAGGCCCAAATCGCTATAGTCCTGCTCGGTCATATCGGTGATCTCAGGCGTGTCGGCCGCCTGGGCGACGTTGGGAGCCGCCGTGAAACAGGCGACGCTCGTTGCGATCAACGCAGCAAGCGCCGCCGTCCCGGCAAGCGGGATTTTCGACAGCCTACGGATACGGGGATGTGGAACGTACATGAGGGACCTCGCTTTACTCGAGTGGAGTGGACTCATTTTTGCAAATGATACGTCCGACGCCCGATATCACGTGTCTCATTTTCGCCAACGGCGTGTCTCATTTTTGAGAATCCGAGATGCCGCGGAAATCTTATCCCAGCTCAAAGGCCATTTCTGGGATGTATTTTCCGGTTTTGCTCTCATTGGGAAAATCCCGTTTCTTGACCGAATAACGGGATGCAATTTCCCGTTGGAGCGCCTTTGGGAAAGTGTGTCCCACTTCGAACGCCCAGAGTGGGACGCACTTTCCGCAAAGCACCTCAACGGGAAACTACGTCCCATTCCAAAGGCAAATTCCGGGACGCATTTTCCGAAAGCCTGCCCATCCGGAAAGCCCGTCCCACTTTGGACGCATCCGGGCACGGAACCATCGACCTATCAGGCCTCCCATCAATAAAGAGGCGCCCTCCCGGACGACGGGGCACGAAGCTCATCGCGAGTTCCGCGCGCAAAGAAGGCCACTTAATGTGGCCTTCGTCTTGCGCAGGACTGTAGAGCAGGGAACTTCGTGCCCCGACGCCCGGGAGGACGTTGCATTTAGAAAGATGAACCGACCGCCGTCAGCGATGGGAGCTACTCCCCCAGCACGGCCTTCTTGGCGGCGGCAGACATGTCCTCGAGGTCTTCTTTGGTGGGATGATCCTTTGCGGCGACCCAGTTGTCGAGCAGCATCTTAAAGCGCGCGTTGTCGGGATCTTGCTCGAGCATGGCCTCGTAGCGCTGCTTGACCGCGGGACCCATCTTGCCTTGACACATGGCCCAGCCCACGAGCTCGGCATCATCGGCCAAATTGGAGGTCACGCGATCGATAATCTGCTGATAATAGCTCTGGTCGGCACCAAAGCCGCAGGTACCAAAGAGGAAAACGCGCTTGCCGTGCAGGGCGGAGAGCAGCGCCGCGACCGAAGGCGTGCATGCACCCTTGTCGCACCAAAAACCGACGAGTACCGTGTCGGCTGCGCAGGCACCCTGCGCCTCGCGGGCAACTTGATCTGCATCCGCATCGTCGCTCAACGCCGCGGCGTGGATAAACTCAACACCCGCAGCCTGCAGAGCGCGCTTGATCGCGCCCGAAACCATCCTGGTATTACCGCTCTTGCTGTTAACCACCAAAGAGCACGTCATAGTCACGTTGCCTCGTTTCCCCCAAAACTAAAGCCACTAATGCAATTTATTAGATGAATATCTTAGTACTAACGACGCAGATGTAAACCATCTGCCGCCAATCGGCAGCTCTCACTGGGCAAACTGGCTGCGGTAGAGCTCGGCGTAGAAGCCGCCTGCCGCTAGCAGCTCGTCGTGCGTGCCACGCTCGATAATCTGCCCGCCGCGCATCACTAGGATGCAGTCGGCATTTCGGATCGTCGACAGGCGGTGCGCCACGACAAAGCTCGTGCGGCCGGCCATGAGCTCGTCGAATGCCGCCTGCACCTGCAGCTCGGTACGCGTATCGATGCTCGACGTGGCCTCGTCCAGCAGCAGAATCGCCGGGTCGGTGAGCATGACGCGCGCGATGCACAGCAGCTGTTTTTGACCCTGGCTAAACGTGCCGCCGTCCTCGCCAATCACCGTGTCGTAGCCGCCTGGCAGCTGCACGATAAACTTGTGTGCGTGCGCGCGCTTGGCGGCCTCGATAATCTGCTCGCGCGTGGCGTCGGGGCAACCGTAGGCAATGTTCTGGGCCACCGTGCCCTCGAACAGCCACGTGTCCTGCAGCACCATGCCAAAGGCGCGGCGCAGGCTCTCACGCGTGTAGTCGCGCGAGGAATGCCCATCGACCACGATGCGCCCGGCATCGATATCGTAAAAGCGCAGCAGCAGGTTGATAAGTGTCGTCTTGCCGCAGCCCGTGGGACCGACCAGGGCAAAGCGCATGCCGGGCTTGGCGTCGATGCAGATGTTCTGCAGCAGCTTGCGATCGGGCACGTAGCTAAAGTCCACATGCTCAAAGGCGACCTCGCCCTTCGGAGCGGCGAGCTCAATGGCATCCACGGCGTCGGGCTCCTGCTCGCGGGCATCGAGCAGCGCGAACATACGGCGCGCTGAGGCATAGGCCGTCTGGATTTGCGTAATGACGTTGGTGACCTCGTTGAACGGCTTGGTGTACTGGTTAGCGTAGGACAGGAAGATCTGCACGCCGCCCACCGTGAGCGCCGCGGGCACGCCCGTGATCACGCCCACGCAGCCGATCACGGCGACCACAGCGTAGATGATGTTGTTGATAAAGCGCGTGCCGGGGTTAGAGAGCGAACCCATAAACTGCGCGCGCTCGCCCGCCGTGTAGAGCTCGGCGTTGAGGGCATCGAAGCGCTGCTGCGCGTTCGGGCCATAGGCGAAAGCGTCCACGAGCTTTTGCTCGCCCACATACTCCTCGATATGGCCGCCGAGCTGGCCCTGAATGCGCTGCTGAGCCGTAAAGCTCTTGTTGGAGAGCTTGGCGATGGCGCCGGCCGCAAAGATGGAAAGCGGCGTGACAAGCACCACCACGAGCGTCATGGTCAGGTTGATGGACAGCATAAACGCAAGCGTGCCCACGATGGTGATGATGCCGGTAAAGAGCTGCGTGAAGCCCTGCAGCAGGCCGTCGCCCACCTGGTCGACATCGTTGACCACACGGCTCATGAGGTCGCCGTGGGCATGGCTGTCGATAAAGCTGAGCGGCATGCGGCTGAGCTTGTCGCTCGCCTCCACGCGCATGTCGCGCACCGTCTCGTAGGACAGGCGGTTGACGCAGTAGCCCTGCAGCCACTGGAACGCCGCAGCGCCAACCACGACCAGCGCAAGCTTGGTGACAAGCGGCAACAGCGCATCGAAGTCCACCTGCCCGGCGGCAACGATGAGGTCGATGCCTTCGCCGATGAGGATGGGCGTGTAGAGCTGCAAGATCACCGAGATGGCAGCGCTCACAAACGACGCCGCAAACGAAATGCGGTGCGGACGCACGTAGCCCATCAGGCGACGGGTTACCGCGCCCACGGGATAGCGCTCGGGGTCGCCGGGCTGGCGCGGGCCATCGCCCAGGTCGTTAAGGTTATCGTTGCCGGACACATTGGCCGTCATTGTGGCGACCGAACCGGAAGAAGTATACGGATTCATCTAGCAGCCCTCCTTTGCGCAGGTGGATGCAGGGGCAGTCGGGGCGGACGCGGGACTTGGGGCGGACGCGGGCGCCGCGCTCCCTTGCTGGCCCTCAAGCTCCTCGCGGCGGAGCTGCGACTGGCAGATTTCGCGGTAGAGCTGGCAGCTTGCGTACAGCTCGTCATGCGTGCCCAGGCCCGCGACCGAGCCGTGGTCGAGCACGCAGATCATGTCGGCATCGCGCACAGTCGAGACGCGCTGGCTCACGATGACGGTCGTCAGCGGCAGCCCGCCCTCGGCGGCGCCGCGCACGCTGCGCTCGCGAATGGCATGGCGAAGGGCCGCGTCGGTCTTAAAGTCGAGCGCCGAGGCGGAGTCGTCCATAATCAGGATCTGCGGCGAGCCCACCAGGGCACGCGCAATAGTCAGGCGCTGGCGCTGACCGCCGCTGAAGTTCTTGCCGCCCGCTTCGACCGGGGCATCCAGGCCCTGCGGCTTGTTGCGCACGAACTCGCTGGCCTGCGCCATATCGAGTGCCGCCCAGAGCTCCTCGTCGGTCGCGGACTCGTCGCGCCAGGTCAGGTTGCTGCGAATCGTGCCGCTCACGAGCGACGCGCGCTGCGGAACGGTCGCGACCACATGGCGCAGCTGGTCGAGCGGCCAAGAGCGCACGTCGGTACCCATCACGCTTACGCTGCCGACGCCCGCGTCGTACAGGCGTGGAATGAGCGAGACGAGCGTCGACTTGCCGCTGCCCGTGCCGCCGATGATGCCAAGCGTTTTGCCCAGCGGCAGCTCCAGGGTCACATCATTAACGGCGTTGGCAGCGCCCGCGCCAAAGGAGAAGCTCGCGTGGCTCAAGCTCAGCGCGGGGACCAAAGCGGTGTCGCCCATCGCACTCGGCTCGGGCAGAGCGACCGGCTCGTTGCCCTCGTCGGTAATGCTCGGCGCGCAGTTGAGCACCTCGTTGATACGCGACGCGCTGGCGCTCGCCTTGGTAAAGACCACGACCAGGTTGGCGACGTACACGATGGAGGTGAGGGTCTGCGTCATGTAGTTCACAAACGCCATGACCTGGCCCTGCGTGAGCTCGCCCACGTTGACCTGGATGCCGCCCACCCACAGGATGGCGCACACGCCCAGGTTCATCACGAGAAACGTGACAGGGTTGAGAATCGAGGAGAGCTTGCCCACCGCGATGGCAACATGCGCCTGGTCATCGGCGGCTTGGGCAAAGCGCTCGCGCTCGTGGTCCTCGCGCACGAAGGCGCGAACCACGCGAGCGCCCGAAAGCCCCTCGCGGCAAATGAGCGCAATGCGGTCGAGCTTTGCCTGCAGCTGCTTGTAGTACGGAATGCAGCGCGCCATGACAAACCAAAACACCAGGCCGATGGCGGGCGTGCAGATCAAAAAGATGATGCCGAGCTTAAGGTCGATGGCAAGGGCCGCGCACATAGAGCCCACCGCCAAGAAGGGCCAGCGGATGAGCATGCGCACGCCCAGCGCCACGGCAAGCTGCACCTGGTTGACATCGTTGGTGATGCGGGTGATGAGCGACGGCGTGCCAAAGCGATCGAGCTCAGCATAGCTCAGCTTATTGATGTGCCCGTAGAGCGCGCCGCGGATGTCGGTACCCATGCCCTGCGAGGTGAGCGCCGCCATCTTTTGGCAGACGAGCGTAAATGAGATGCCGATCACGGCCATGGCACCAAGCAACATGCCGTAGTGGACGACGGCGTTGACGTCGTGCGCGCCGATACCCTTGTCGATCATCTGCGCAATCACGAGCGGCGTCAGCAGGTCAAAGATCACTTCGATCAGCTTGCACGCAGGACCAATCACCATATACCGGCGAAACTTACCGCCAAAACGCCTGAGCAGCTCAATCATAAAAGGCGCTCCCTATCATCATTCACACTCAATTCGAACCATGATAGTACTGCCGCCCCAGAGCATGCGTAAACAACTCAACATTTCTAACGGGGCTCGTTTCCAGAGAGACAAACGCGCATGCCCAGCCAGCGGCGGGTCGACCGCTTGGTATACTTACGTTAGTGCTACCAAGTGAGTCGCCAACCCTTGAAATGAGGTGCCGAGATGAACGACATTCTCGCAAGAAGAGCAAGACGA